>CAZQTH010000045.1:0-11479 GCA_964596175.1 uncultured Clostridium sp.
AATTATTTGTAATTTTTTTTGCAAAAAGTGCGACACTTATTATTGCAATTTATAACTTTATTTTGGATTAAAATTAGTTCTTGTAATAAAGCTTAAAATGTAGTATAATAGTTGTTGTTAAAAATTGTAAAGGAGAAATTTATATGTTTGAGAAATTAGAGGCAATTGAAAAAAGATACGAAGAATTAACAAGAGAGATAGCAGATCCAGAATTAATTGCTAATCAATCAGAATGGCAAAAAGCAATGAAAGAACATGCAGGTATTGAGGAATTAGTACAAAAGTTCAGAGAATATAAAAAAGTAAAAAAAGAAATGAAAGAAGCAGAAGAATTGATGACTGACCCAGAAATGAAAGAACTTGCAGAAACTGAATATTATGATAAAAAAGAACAGTTACCAAAACTAGAGGAAGAATTAAAATTTCTACTAATACCAAAAGATCCAGATGATGATAAAAATATTATATGTGAAATCAGAGCAGGAGCTGGAGGAGAAGAAGCAGCATTATTTGCAGGAACATTATTTAGAATGTATTCAATGTATGCAGAGAAAAAACATTGGAAAGTAGAAGTTTTAAATGAAAATGAAACAGGTCTTGGAGGATATAAAGAAATATCATTTATGGTTACTGGAAAAGGTGTATATAGTAGACTAAAATTTGAAAGTGGAGTACATAGAGTACAAAGAGTTCCAGATACAGAAAGTAGTGGAAGAATTCATACATCTACAGTAACAGTAGCGGTACTTCCAGTTGTAGAAGATGTTGAAATAGAAATAAATCCAGCAGATATTAAAATGGAAGTATTTAGGTCATCAGGAGCTGGAGGACAACATATTAATAAAACATCATCAGCTGTAAGATTAATACATATTCCTACAGGAATTACAGTAGAATGTCAAACAGAAAGATCTCAATTCCAAAATAAAGATAATGCTATGAAAATGCTTAGAACTAAACTTTATGAAATAGAAAAAGAAAAACAAGATAGTAGTATAGCAAATGCAAGAAAATCACAAGTAGGCTCAGGAGATAGAAGTGAAAAAATAAGAACTTATAATTACCCACAAGGAAGAATAACTGACCATAGAATAGGGATGAGTATTTATCAAATGGAGAATTTCTTAAATGGTGATTTGGATGAGATGATAGATAATCTAATTGCAGCAGATAGAGCAGAAAAATTAAAAGGAGAAGAAGAGTAATGAAATTATTAGTAATATCTGATATTCACGGCTCATATTATTATACTAAAAAAATCTTAGAAATAGAAAAGAAAGAGAATCCAGATAAAATAGTTCTTTTAGGAGATTTATATTATCATGGACCAAGAAATAATTTAACACAAGAATATAACCCTATGGAAGTTTCAAAAATATTAAATTCTTTAAAAGATAAACTTTTGGTAATCAAGGGAAATTGTGATGCAGAAGTAGACGAAACAATATCAGAATTTTCATTTAAAGAATATATAGAAATGAATGTAAATGGATATAATTTATTCTTATCTCATGGACATAAATATAATATAGATAATTTACCACCATTAGGTATAAAAATAGATATAATGATGTATGGACATTTTCATATAGGCTTTATTAAAGAAAAAGACGGAATTGTTTTTGCAAATCCAGGGTCTATTTCTTTACCTAAAGAAAATAGTAAACATAGTTATTTAATATTTGAGGAAAACAAATTAACATTAAAAGATGTAGATGGAAGTATACTAGAAGAATATAATTTAAAAAACAATTAAAGAAGAATATTATTAAACTTTTTACAATAAATTAAAATAGATAGAATTGTAAGGAGTTTTTTTATGGAAATATTAAGAACTACATTTTTAGGATTATTTTTTGGAACATTTGGAACAACTTTAGGTGGAATTTTAGGTGTTGTTATAAAAAAACAATCAAATAAATTTTTAAGTTTTATTTTAGCATTAGCATCAGGGTTAATGATGTCAGTAATATGTTTTGATTTAATACCAGAAGCTTTAGAAATAAGTAATATATTAGAAGTAGTAATAGGTGTTATCTTAGGAATAATTGCTATGATTTTTTGTGATTTATTCGTGGATAAAAAGTTTAGCAATAAAGTACAAATGCAAAATAAACAGGGTAAATTATTAAAAACAGGGATGATAGTATCAATAGGTCTTGCAATACATAATTTTCCAGAAGGACTTGCAATAGGTTCTGGTTTTGAATCTTCATTAAAACTAGGATTAAGCCTAGCAATTGCAATATGTTTACATGATGTACCAGAAGGTAGATTCCAAAGTAGACAGTGGTGGAAATGTGCGAGTAAAGATGGTTTGAAATAAAAAGAAAAAGCAAAACATAAAATTGCTTCTTTTTTTTTAGTTAAAAATCAAAGAAAAATTCATCATAATTTTTATTTTCTATAATTAAAGCTCCTTCATATATATTTTATTTAATTCCTCTTTTAAAAAAATTAATGTTTCATCATATTTATTAATATCTTCATTTTGTCTTGCTGATAAATTAATTATAGTTGCATCTTTTAAACTTTGCTAATATAAATAAAGAAGGAGAGATGGTTTATTAAAATAAAATGAAAGTATAGATATGTGTCCTTAAAATTTTAACTCTTCACATTAACAACATATATGTTTAAAGTCAGAATAATAAAATTTATTAAGCATATACATTAAATAAATCATTTAGAATCATAGGAGGAAAGATGAACGATTTATTTAAAATTAATGCACAGTTTGATGAAAAAGGTGATGAGTTAGAAAAAATAGTATCATACTTCTTAATTAGTCAGGTAGAAAAAATTTCAAATATTAAGAAAAATAAGATTCTATAAAAAACCTAAAATTTGAATTCAAAGTAGTTAGCACAAAATAATATAAAAAATAAATATGTTGAACATTATATTAAAAAGGAAAAGATAGATATAATTAGAATTGAATTCAAATTGTTTTTATCAAGCATGGGAAGGAGGGTAAATGCTTGAAAAAATAAAAAGAATAATATACAAGGTGGCAATATATATTAGACTTTCAAAAGAAGATATAGATAAAGGCTATGACGAAAGCGAAAGTATAACAAATCAAAAAGCATTATTAACTGAATATGTAGAGAAGTTAGGATGGGAATATGAACTTGTAGATATATACATAGATCCTGGATATACAGGAACGAATTTTAATAGGCCAGATTTTAAGCGAATGATTAGGGACATAGAATTAGGTAAGGTAAATATGGTTGTAACAAAGGATTTATCTCGTCTTGGTCGTGATTATATAGAAACAGGAGAATATATAGAAAAGTGGTTTCCAGAAAATAATGTAAGATATGTCTCTGTAACAGATAATATAGATACTTTTGCTACAAACAATGGAAATAATGATATTGCACCTTTTAAATCAATATTAAATGATATGTATTCAAAGGACTTATCTAAGAAAATAAAAACAGCTCTCCATACTATGCAAAAGCAAGGAAAGTGGGTAGGAGGTAAGACACCTTTGGGATATATGAAAGATCCAAAAGACAAAAACCATTTAGTTATTTGTGATGAAGAAGCAAAAATTGTTAGAATTATTTTTAATATGGTACTAGCTGGTAATAATGTAGGCAGAATAAGAGATTATCTAAATAACAATAATATTCCAACTGCAACTCAAATAAGGTATAACAGAGTGACGTTTTGGGAAAATAAAACTATAAAGCTAATATTGCAGAACAAAGCATATATTGGTGTTACAATTCAAAACAAAAGAAGTAGGATAAGCTATAAAAACAGAAAACTTCGAGCGAATCCAGAAGAACAATGGCAAATAGTAGAAAATACCCACGAGCCAATTATTGATAAAAATGTTTTTGATAGAGTGCAAAGAATGGGTATAGTACAAAAATATGATAGAAACGAAAAGAAAAATCACTTTTTATTAGACGGATTGTTGATATGCTATGAATGTAAGCACAAGATTGGAGTGAGAAGCAGAAAAGATGGCAGGTTAGATATGATATGCAATAATTACCGTAGAAATTCAAAATTAAATTTATGCACATCTCATGGATTTAGTTATGAGCGATTAGAAAAACAGATAATTGATTATACAAGAAAATTGCTTATTGAAATTAACGATAAAAAGATTATGTTAAACATTAAAAACAGTAAAACAAAATATGATTATAAAAAAATGTTAGACAAAATAGAAAAAGAAATTGAACTTATAAACAATAATATTGATAAAATGTATATTGATAAACTAAATAACAAACTTAATGAAGAAATGTATGAAAGACTATTTGAAAAACTAAAAAAAGCTGAAAAGGACAAGAAAACAGAGTACACGGAATTAAAAAAAGAATCAGAGCAGTGCATAGATGACAATGATGGTGAAATAGAAAAAATTGTAAAAGAATTTCTAAAACTTGAAAAACCAAATCCAGAAATAATGAGAATGCTTATAAACAGAATAGAAATACATCAGGATAAACAGGTGGATTTATATTTTAATTTTAAATAATTTATCTGGTATAAAGGAGAATAATATTATTTAAAAATGTTAATAATTTTGGATAAACAAAATAACATACGACAGAGTAAAAGTTATTTCGACAAAACAAAATAACTTGACAAAAGAATAATAGTACAGTATAATCAATATAGGTGATTGAAATGTTAAAAAGAGAAGTTTATTTAAGTAGAATCAGAGGATTTTATGATAGTGACTTAATAAAAATACTAGTTGGAATAAGAAGATGTGGAAAATCAGTAATATTAAAGCAGATAATGAATGAAATAAAAGAAAAAGGAGTTCAAGAAGACCACATATTATATATAAACCTTGAACTTGTGGAATTTGAAAAATTAAAAGATTATAAAAAATTGAATTACTATATTAAAGAAAAAATACAAGATGAAAAAAAGTATTACATTTTTTTAGATGAAATACAAAACGTTAAGAATTTTGAAGTGGTTGTAAATTCTTTAAGGGCATCTCTAGAAAACATTAGTATATTTATTACAGGTTCTAATAGCAAATTATTATCAAATGAGCTTTCTACTGTATTATCAGGTAGATATGTACTTTTCAATATTTATCCATTAACTTTTAAAGAATATATTGAGTTAACGGGAAATGACTCAAAAAATGAAGAGAGTTTTTGGGATTATTTAAAATGGGGAGGACTACCTAATAGAGTTCAATTTACAGATGAAATGAATATCAAAGATTATTTACATAGTGTATTTGATTCTATAATATTACGAGACGTTGTAGAAAGATTAGGATTAAAAGATATTACATTATTTAATTTAATACTTCAATATTTAATTGATATAACAGGAAGGGAATTTTCAGCTAATAATATAATCGGATACCTAAAAAACGAAGGTAGAATAATTTCAACAGAAACATTGTATTCATATCTAGATGCATTATGCAAAGCATTAATAGTTGAAAAAATATATAGATATGACATTCACGGAAAAGCAATATTAAAAACTCTAAATAAATACTATATGACAGATTTAGGAATTGCACAAATAAAAAACAACAATTTTGAAGTGAATAAGAGTTTTGCAATAGAAAACGTTGTATTTAATGAATTATTGGCAAGAGGTTATGAAGTATATATTGGAAAATTAAATCCAGGGGAAATTGATTTTATGGCTACAAAGAGTGGTGAAAAGGCGTATTTTCAAGTAGCATATTTACTAAATGATGCAAAAGTAGTAGAGAGGGAATTTGGAGCATATAAGATGATAAATGATAATTATCCTAAATATGTGCTTTCTATGGATAAAACTAATTTTTCTCAAGATGGAATTATACATAAAAATATAATAGATTGGTTACTAGACGTAAATATATAAAATCATAATAACTAGTATACTTAATACATGAAAAAATGAAAACACTTTTTAAAAGACAATTTGAGAATCATAAAATAGCAAAGAGCTTAAATGAAGTAGAACCAGAATGCCAATGGGTATTAGATGCAGAAGGCTGGGCAACAGAAAATATAGAAGAATGTAAAAATAATGTGGAAAAAAATAACTAAAACCAACTGTCTACTTAGGAATCAACCAGAAGGGATTTCTATGTCAATTCCTATGAAAAATGGAGGAATGAATCCTTTAAAAATTATTTTCTATGTTATTTTATCAGGAGTGACAACAGGAATAGGAGCATTTTTTGGAGCAATAGTAGGTTCAATTTCAGAACAAGTAATTTCTATTTGTTTAAGTTTTGCAGCAGGTGCAATGTTATATATAGTATCTGGTGAATTAATACCAGAGTCAAACAGCTTATATCATGGAAGAATGACAGCAGTAGGAAATATGTTAGGTTTTTTAATAGGAATATTTGCTACTAAATTATAAGTTGTAGATAAAAGAAAAATAAATTTTAATGGACAATAGTATGAATAAGAAAAGGTATTAAAATTAAAATAAAGAGTTATAGGAGAAATAGTATATGAATATAATGTTTATATGTACAGGTAATATTTGTAGAAGTGCAATGGCACATCTTTTACTAGAAAAAAGATTAAGAGATTTAAAAATAGAAAATGTAAAAGTGTATTCTTGTGGAGTACATGCTTATAATGGAGAAAAAACAACATGGGAAGCAAAATATATTATGAAAAATTACTATGATGTAGATATGGAAAATCATAGAGCAACAAATATTAGGAATTCTAATATAAAGGAAATGGATTTAATATTATGTGCAACTAAATATCATAAACAAAATGTTTTGGAATTGTATCCAGAACTACAAGGAAGAGTCTTTACAATAAAAGAATATGTAAAATATAGTAAGTCAAATCATGATAAAATAGATATAGCAGATCCTTGGGGATATGATAAAGAAACATATTTAGAATGTAGCAAAGAAATTAGTGAATGTATAGAATTACTAATAGAAAAAATAGAAGAAAGTAATAAAAAGTAAAAGCCTTAGTTATAGCTAAGGTTTTATTTAAAAGAATATAGCGAAAAAATGTTTGAAAATATTTTAAATATCTATTGACTTTTGTTTTTATAGAAGATATAATTTCAACTAGTCTAGAAGAGTAGAAAAGGAGAAGAAAATGTCAGAAATATTAGATGGATTAAATGATAAACAACATGAAGCCGTAGTAAATACAGAAGGTCCTTGCTTAGTAATAGCAGGTGCAGGAAGCGGAAAAACAAAAGTATTAACACATAAAATTGCATATTTAATAAAAGAAAAAGGAGTAAAACCTTGGGATATATTAGCAATAACATTTACAAACAAAGCTGCAAATGAAATGAAAGAAAGAATAGTTGGATTAGTAGGAGATGTAGCAGCAGATATATGGATGGGAACATTTCATTCTATTTGTGTACGTATTTTAAGAAGATTTATTGATAGAATAGGTTTTGATACATCTTTTATAATATTTGATACATCAGATCAAAGAACATTGGTAAAAAATTGTTTAAAAGATTTAAATATAGATGAAAAATTATTTAATGAAAGAGCAGTTTTATCAGAAATAAGTAATGCAAAAAATGAAATGTTAGAACCAGAAGGATATACAGCAAGAGCTAATGGTGATTTTAGAAAAGAAAAAATTGCAAGTGTATATGAATTATATCAAAAAAGATTGAAAGAAAATAACGCAATAGATTTTGATGATATAATAAATTATACAATTAAAATATTACAAGAAAATGAAGATATAAGAGAATATTATAGTAACAAGTTTAAATATGTCTTAGTAGATGAATATCAAGATACAAATAAATCACAATTTACATTAGTTACTATTTTAGCGTCAAAATATAAAAACATAACAGTTGTAGGAGATAATGACCAACGGTATTTACTCATTTAGAGGAGCAGATATTTCAAATATATTAAACTTTGAAAAAGATTTTCCAGGAACTAAGATAATAAAACTAGAACAAAATTATCGTTGTACAGGAAATATATTAAAAGCAGCGAATAGTGTTATAAAAAATAATGAAGTAAAATATAAGAAGGAATTATGGACACAAAATGAAGAAGGAAATCTACCAAAGGTATATCAATCAGAAAATGAATACGACGAAGCAAGTTATATTGTAGAGCAAATGGAACATTTAAAAAGAGAAGAATATTATAAATATAATGATTTTGCAATTTTATATAGAATGAATACACAATCAAGAGCAATAGAAGATATTTTGAGAAGAGAAAATGTACCATATAAAATAATTGGCGGTTTAAAATTCTATGAAAGAAAAGAAATTAAAGATATTATTGCTTATTTAAGATTAATACAAAATTTAAATGATAATTTAAGTTTAAAAAGAATAATAAATGAACCTAAACGTGGTATTGGAAAAACAAGTCTAGATAAAATAGAAACTTTATCTAATGAAACAGAAATACCAATGTATGAAATAATAAAAAGAGCAGATGAATTTGGACTAAATAGAGTATTTTTAAATTCAAGAGAATTTGTAAATACAATAGAAGAATTAAAATCTAAAAAAGATAAAATGCTAATTTCAGAATTAATAAAAGAAACATTAAAGAAAACAGGTTATACTAAAGCACTTAAAGATGAAAATACAATTGAGGCAGAAAATAGGATAGAGAACTTAGATGAATTTTTAACAGTTGCTATGGAATTTGAAGAACAAGAAGCGGAAAATGGTTTAAGAGAGTTTTTGGAAGGGATAACATTATCAAGTGACATAGATGATTTAGATGAAGATGCAGATTATGTAACATTAATGACATTACATAGTGCAAAAGGATTAGAGTTTCCAGTAGTATTTTTAGTAGGAATGGAAGAAGGAATATTTCCTGGTTATAAAACAATATCAGAGCCGAAAGAATTAGAAGAAGAAAGACGTTTATGTTATGTAGGAATAACAAGAGCAAAAGAACATTTATTTTTGACTTGTAGTAAGCAAAGAACAATATTTGGTTCAACAAGTTACAACCAAGTATCTAGATTCTTAAAAGAAATTCCAGAAAGCTTATTAGAAGGTTATGAAGAAGCTTTTGGAGAAACAACTAACAAAGATAGAATGTTTAAAGATTCTTCATATAGTTGGACATATAGTAGTCAAAATACAGGAAAATTGAAAAGTTATAAAATTGACATTAATGAAAAAGAAAAAGTTGCAGCCTCAAATAAAGTTAACAATAATAATTTTATGTTTAGAACAGCAGAAAGCTTTTTAAGTAACTTAAATAAAAAGAAAAATAATGTTGAGATTGATTTATCACAATATAAAGAAGGAGTAAGAATATTCCATAAAAAGTTTGGTGAAGGTATAATAAATAAAGTAGAACCAGAAGGAGAAGACTTAAAAGTAGATATTAATTTTGATAAAGTAGGACACAAAAGACTAATGGCTAAATTTGCTAATTTAGAAGTAATAGAGGAATAAAAAGGAGAAATAATTATGGAAAAATTAATAGTAGATATGGATGATGTTATAACAGAAAAAGGATTTATTAGAATGGTTAATAAATTCTTAGGAACAAGCTATACTCAAGAAGATGCAGGAAGCTATTACATAAATGATTTAATACCAAAAGATAAGATAGACGAATGGGTTCACTTTTATTTAAATAATAATGTATATGATTTTGTAAATATTGTAGAAGGAGCAAAAGAAACTCTAGAAAAATTAAATAAAAAATATGATTTATATATTGCTACTGCATATGTTTTTAGAGATGCACCAGAAGTATCAGGAAAAACATTATTAGATAAATATAATTTTTTAATTAGAAATTTTCCATTTATAGATCCTCATAAATTTATATTTATTTCTAGTAAAGAATTATTAGAAGCAGATATTAGAATTGATGATAGTCCTAAAAAAATAATGGGAGAAGCCAGACTAAGATTATTATTTACGGCATATCATAATAAAAATATGACAGACGAAGAACTAAAAGATAATAATCTTATAAGAGTAAATGGTTGGAAAGATGTAGAAAAAATATTATTATAGTAACTAAAAAATAGAAACAGAGTAATCTGTTTTTATTTTTTTGTATGAAATGTTTAAATCTGGAATAATATATTTAGCTTTAAATAGTAGCTCTTAAATTTATAATAAATGGTGTTGCATATAACTCACAAAATTATGTGGATAAAAAATAAAAGGTAAAGGGGGTGTATTTTACAATAATACATCTTTTTTTGTGGACAAATAGAAAAAGCTACTTTCCGTAATAAAAGAAAAAATGACAAAAGTATTACAAAATTGTTAGAAAAATGTAAAATATTAGGATACATATGTAAAAGCACAAATCCGTAACTATAAGTACTATAGAGCAAAAAATAGGAAAAAATACATATTACTTATTATAAAGAAAAAAGGTATAATTAATATATATATAATATTATAAATTTTTAAGAAAAGGATCATTCATTAGTTTTAGATTTTTGGAGGTATGAAATGGAAAAGAAAGGCATTATGAAGAAAACAGATAATTTGAGCAAAAAACTAAAAGACAAAAAGAGTTTAAGCAAAAGTAAAGTTCTTGTTATTATTATTTGTCTAATTGTAATACTAGCAGCTTGTTTAATAACTGGACAAAATGTTAACTTACTAAATGCTCTAACAGACTCTAAGTCCCAATTTAATGAAATAAAAGAAGAAGACTACGAAACCAAAAGCGATAATGTAAAATTTATGGCTTATTTTCTGAGTGAAGGAACAAAAGTAGATGGAACATCTAACAGAATTGGATATACAGATACTTTATATTTTGACATTATTGTATCAGAAGGGACTTTGACGAATGGAACAATAACAATAGATTCTCAAAACTTTTACCTAGAAACAAATCTAATGAAAGATTCTTTAATTAGTGAAAATTATGTAGATAACAACACAAAAGAGATTGTCCTTACAGAAATTGAAGGAGGTATAAATAGAACTATTGAGGCATCTGTAAAGAGTGGTGATTATAATTATACAACATCTATAGCAGAAGCAATAGGGAATGATATTTCAAATTATAGTAAAGTAAACACAATTACTTTTTCAGCTGTTTACGAAGATTCTGATGGAAACATAACACCTATAGAAAAAACAATAAATTTAACAGTAGAATGGTATGGAGAAATAAACTGTGAGATACCTGACGAAGTATATGGTTCTGACAATCTAGTTCAAAAATATAATATTTCAGATTATGTAAGTTCAGACGGTACTGAAATTACATTGGAATTTAATGTTGCAACACAGGAAACTGAAAACGAAGTAATGATTGGTAAATCATATATTGAAGGAACTATACCATCTATAAATGGTGTAAATCCTACAAATGTTGTGGTAGGAGGAGAAAATGTTGAATATACATATGAAAAAGACACAGGAGTATTCACTGCAAGCAGATCAGCAAAAGTGACTGAGAATGAAGTAAGTGAAGAAGCTTATAGTGGAACATATACACAAAATGAGGTTAATTATAGATATAATGAATATACAGTTAAAGTAACAT
>CAZQTH010000046.1:0-10677 GCA_964596175.1 uncultured Clostridium sp.
TAGAACTTCCAAGTGATGAAGATTTACCAAGCTATAAAGATGATGAAACAGGAGACTATATACCAGGACAAGAAGATGATGATGACTTTGAAAAGGTAATAGTAAAGGAATTTGACTTAGCATTAAGAAAATTCATAACACAAGTAGAAGATGAAGAAATAACAAGTAGAATACCAGAAGTAAGTTATGATGAAGAGACAGGAGAGATAAGTTATAATCATACAAAAGATCCAGTACAACTAGTATCAGGAAATGTAGTAATATACACAATAAGGGTATATAATGAAGGAGAAATAGCAGGATATGCAACAGAAATAACAGATGACATTCCAGAAGGATTAGAGTTCTTACCAGATGATGAGATAAATATAGAATATAGATGGGTAATGTATGATGCAGAAGGAAATGTAACAGAAGATGTAGATGAAGCAGTATGTGTAAAGACAGACTACTTGTCAAAAGAGCAAGAAGAGAATGAAGGAGACAATTTACTACAAGCATTTAATCCAGAAGAATCAATAAGTGAAACAAACCCAGACTATAGAGATGTACAAATAGCATTTAGAGTAGTAGAGCCAAATGACTCAGACAGAATATTAGTAAACTCAGCACAAATATCAGAAGATAGTGATGAGAATGGAAATCCTATAGATGATAAAGATTCAACACCAGATGAATGGATAGAAGGAGAAGACGACCAAGATAATGAATATGTTGAATTATTATACTTTGATTTATCATTAAGAAAGTGGGTAACACAAGCAATAGTAATAGATGAAGATGGAAATCAAACAATAACAGAAACAGGACATCAACCATATGATGACCCAGAAGAGATAGTAAAGGTAGAAATATATAGAAAGAGTGTATATGATGTAACAATCAAGTTTAGATATAAAATCCGTGTAACAAATGAGGGAGAAATAGCAGGATATGCAAAAGAAATAACAGACTATGTACCAGAAGGATTAACATTTTTAGCAGAAGATAACCCAGGATGGACAGATGAAGGAAACAATGTAATATCAACAAGATTGTTAGAAGACACATTATTAGAACCAGGAGAATATGCAGAAATAGAAGTAGTGCTTACATGGATAAATAGTGAAGATAATATGGGACTAAAAGTAAATATAGCAGAAATATCAGAAGACTACAATGATTATGGAGCACCAGATATAGATTCAACACCAGACAATCAAGTAGAAGGAGAAGATGATATAGATGATGCACCAGTAATGTTATCAGTAAGTACAGGACAAGTAAGAATATACTTTACATTAGGATTTGTAGTATTAATTACAATTGCAAGTGGAATAATCTTAATTAAAAGATTTGTATTATAATTTAAAAGGGATAACTTAATGCAAGTTATCTCTTTTTATTATATAAATGGAAAGAAGATATCTGTGATTTTTGTTTAGAAAAAATATTATTGTATATGTTGATAAATTAATAAATTTATTATAAAATAGTAGATGTTAGAAAGGGAAGAAGAATAATGAATTCAGATTTGGAAAAACTAGTAAAAGAAGTAGAAGAAGAAATAAAACCGCAATTTCAGGAGTTAGATAGGATTTGTGAAATAAACAGTAAAAAAGTATTAGATGCTTTCCAAGAATGTGATTTGCAAGAAAGCCATTTAAATTCATCTACTGGATATGGAATTGATGAACCAGGAAGAAATAAAATAGAAGAAATATATGCAAAAATCTTTAAAGCAGATGATGCTTTAGTTAGAACTCAGTTAATTTCAGGAACACATGCTTTAACAGTTACACTTTTTGGATTATTAAGACCAGGAGATACAATGTTAAGTATAAGTGGAGCACCATATGATACACTTCAAACTGTAATAGGATTAGGAGAAGATGTAAGTAAAAGTTCTCTAAAAGCATTTGATGTAAAATATGAGCAAATAGAATTAGTAAATAATGATTTTGATATAGAAACAATAAAAGAAAGACTTAATAAAAATGATATTAAATTAGTAGAAATACAAAAATCAAGAGGATATTCAACAAGAGAAAGTCTTACAAATGAAAAAATAGAAAAAGTAATAAAAAGTATTAGAGAAGTAAATAAAAATGTAATAATCATGGTAGATAATTGTTATGGAGAATTTGTTGAAGAAACAGAACCAATAGAAATAGGTGCAGATATAACAATAGGATCTCTAATGAAAAATTTAGGAGCAGGAATTGCAACATCTGGGGCATATATAGTTGGAAGAAAGGATTTAATAGAGTTATGTGCCGAAAGGTTAGCAGCACCAGGAATAGGTAAAGAGATAGGACCTTCACTTAATCAAAATCCATTGTTATTAAAAGGACTATTTTTTGCACCATCAGTTGTAAGAAGTAGTTTAAAAACTGCGATTTTTGCAAGTAGGATGTTAGAGAAATTAGGATATAATGTAGAACCAAAGTATAATGACAAAAGAGGAGATATTGTTCAAACATTAAATTTAGGAGCAGAAGATAAACTTGTGAAATTTTGCCAAGGAATACAGAAAGGTTCACCAATTGATTCTAATGTTTTACCATATCCAGGAGATATGGGAGGATATGAAGATAAAGTAATAATGGCGGCTGGAACATTTACACAAGGTTCAACAATTGAACTTAGTTGTGATGGACCAATAAGAGAACCTTATATTGCATATATGCAAGGAGGACTTACATATGAATATGGTAAGCTTGGAATATTAAAAGCTATTGAGTTTATGCAAAAGAAGTAAAAGAAAGGAAGAGAAAAATGGTTGTTGTAGTATTATTAGTTTTAATTGTTTTAGTAACATTAGTATTGATATTTGGAGGAAGAGAGCAAAGACTAGAAAATAAGAGGGCTGAAAAAGAAAGAAAAGATGCACAAAAAAAAGCTAAACAAGAAATGAAAGAAAAAAGAGATAATATGAGAAAAACAAGACAAGAGTATAAGGACTTATTTAAAGAAATTCAAGGAGAAGGAGCTTATGATGACCAAGAAGAAGATGAGGATGACTATTATGATGACGAAGATGAAGAACAAGATGATCTTGAGCTAATTGAAGAAGAATTAGAAGATGAAGAAGAATTAGAAGATGAAGAAGAATTAGAAGATAAAAAAGAGTTAGAAGATGAAAAAGAATTATCAGAAGTAGAAGATAATGATGATGAGGAAAATATAGAAGTTGATAAACAAGAAGAAAATATAGATGAAAAACCAGTTGCAGAGGAAGAAATAGAAAAGAATAAAGAAGAAGAAACTTCAAATGCCCAAGTAATAGAATGGCTTATTCCAGGAGTAGAAGATACAAATGGAGAGGAACAGAAAAATGAAGAGAAAAAGGAAGAACAAGAAAAAGTAATATCTAATTCAATCAATAATGAATTAGATAGATATATGCAGGAAGCACAAACAAATAACATAGGATATTTAAATGGTGATGAGCCAGAAAAAGAAGAAGTAGTAGAAAAACCGAAAACAGAAAAGAAAACAACGACTAAGAAATCTACTACAGGAAGCAAAACAACATCTAAGAAGACATCTACAAAGAAAACAAGTCAGACAGGAACAAAAAAGACAACAACTAAGAAAAGTACTGCTACAAAAAGTGGAACAAAGAAAACAACCAAAACAACAGATGAAAAACCAAAAACAGAAAAGAAAACAACAACTAAAAAAACAAGTACAAAGAAGACCACTAAAAAAGAAGAATAAATAAGAAAGGGAAAATATGAAAGTAGTAGTAATTGGTGGAGGACCAGCAGGAATGATGGCTGCTATAACAGCTAGCCAGAATGAAGATAAAGTAATTTTAATTGAAAAAATGAAATCATTAGGAAAAAAACTATTGATAACAGGAAAAGGAAGATGTAATATAACATCTTCTTTGCCAATTGAGGACTTTATAAAAAACACACCAGGAAATGGAAAATTTTTATATAGTGCATATCAAGTTTTCACAAATGAAGATATAATAAGATTCCTAAAAGAAGAAGGATTAGAAGTAAAAGAAGAAAGAGGAAATCGTATATTTCCTGTAACAGATCATTCACAAGATGTACTAGATTGTTTTGTTAGAAAATTAAAAAAAGAGAATGTAGAGATACATTATAATGAAAAAGTAGAAGAGATTTTATATAAAGAAAATGAAAATGGAAAAATTGTTACAGGAATAAAGACAAATAAAGGACAAATTTTAGCAGATAAAGTAATTTTAGCAACTGGTGGAAAAAGTTATCCATTAACAGGTTCAACAGGAGATGGATATATATTAGCTAAAAATTTAGGACATACAATAACAGAGATAAAACCTTCTTTAGTACCTTTAGAAATATATGAGAAAGAAATATGTAAAGACCTACAAGGTTTGAGTTTAAAAAATGTAAAGATAAAGATTATGGATAAGGAAAAAAACAAGAAAATATATGAAGATTTTGGAGAGATGATATTTACTCATTTTGGTGTGTCTGGGCCAATAATACTTTCAGCTTCAGCACATTTGGTTAGATATAAAAATATAGAAGAAAAATATAAGAATAAAAAAGTTAGTTTAACAATAGATTTTAAACCCGCACTTTCAGAACAAAAATTAGAATCAAGAATTCTTCGAGATTTTGAAGAATTAAAAAATAAACAATATAAAAATAGCTTAGATAAATTATTACCACAAAAATTAATACCCGTAATTGTTGAAAAAAGTAAAATTAATCCTTACAAAAAAGTAAATGAAATAACTAAAGAAGAAAGAAAAAAATTAATAGAATTATTGAAAAATTTTACTATTGAAATAAAACAATTAAGACAAATAGAAGAAGCAATTATTACAAGTGGAGGAATAAAAGTAAAAGAGATAGATCCTAAAACTATGGAATCTAAAATAGTAAAAAATTTATATTTTGCAGGAGAAATAATAGATGTAGATAGTTACACAGGAGGATTTAACTTACAGATTGCATATTCAACAGGATATGTTGCGGGATTGTCCTAAAAAAGCAATCCTTTTTGATAGGAGGGAAAATGGACGAATTTATAACAATAAAAGAAAATAGTTTTTCAGAGTTTGTAGAGAAAAAATCTAAATTTATAGGAAATTTACTTTATGTTGAAAGTGTGGAAGAAGCAGAAGAGAGGATAAAACAAATAAAGAAAAAATATTTTGATGCTAAACATAATTGTATTGCTTACAGAGTAATAGAAAAAGGACAAATAGTTGAAAGATTTAGTGATGATGGAGAACCATCAGGAACAGCTGGTGCACCTATGCTCAATATTTTACGAAAAAACAATTTAGTAAATGTATTAATAATTGTTACAAGATATTTCGGAGGGATATTATTAGGAACAGGAGGATTAGTAAGGGCATATCAAAATAGTTTAATGTTATCAATTGAAAATGCTAAAAAAGTAATCAAATGTTTAGGAGAAGTTTTAGAAGTAATTTTAGATTATAGTGATTTTGAAAATTTTAAGTATTATTGTAAAAACAATAAGATAAATATTATAGATATAAATTATAAAGAAAATATTGTTTGTAAAATTGAGTTAGAAGAAGTTAGAAAAGAAAAGCTAATGAAAGATTTTGAAACAAAAAATATAAAATTAACTAATATAAAAGATGTATATAAAAAATATGTTACAAAAAGTATATAAATATGTAGTTTTTATAAAATAATTGGAAAAAATTTCCAAAAAATATTGCAAATGAACTCCTGAAGTAATATAATTGAACTGTAAAAATTTTACAGTAATTATTTTAGGAGGGAAAGTATGAAAGAAAAAGTATCTGTTTTGATTGCAGATGACAATCAAGATTTTAGTCATACATTATCAAGTTACATAAACTCTCAAGACGATATGGAGATAATAGGGATGGCAAAGGATGGAAATGAAGCTGTAGAGATGATAGCAAATATAGAGCCAGATGTTGTTTTATTAGATGTAATAATGCCACATTTGGATGGTTTAGGGGTTTTAGAAAGGGTTAATTCAATGAATAGCAATAAAAAGCCAATTTTTATTATGTTATCAGCTGTAGGGCAAGACAAAATAACACAAAAAGCAATTATGTTAGGAGCAGAATATTATGTTGTAAAACCATTTGATATTGAACTTTTAATAAAAAGAATTAGAGAGATAAAGTTTTTTAAACCAAATGAATCAGGTAATAATTTTATTACTAAAGATAAGAAACAACAATATATAGATATATCAAGTGCCGATGTTCACAAAGAGGAAAATTTAGAAGCTTTAGTTACAAATATTATTCATGAAGTCGGAGTTCCAGCACATATTAAAGGATATCAATATTTAAGAGAAGCTATAATGATGGTAATAAATGATATAGATGTTATTAATCAAATAACAAAAAGTTTATATCCAAAGATTGCTTATAAATATAATACTACACCAAGTCGTGTAGAAAGAGCTATACGACATGCGATAGAAGTAGCATGGGGAAGAGGAGACCAAAAAACAGTAGAAAATATATTTGGATATACTATATCAGCATCAAAGGGAAAACCAACAAATAGTGAATTTATAGCAATGATAGCTGATAAATTACGCCTTGAATTAAAATCAGCATAGCATGTTTTTAGATGTAAAAAAACATCTTATAGTAAATAAAAAATTAATAAGAAAATTCCCAAAATTTGTGGTTAATAAAAAAATGTTAATCAGTAAATTTTGGGATTATTTTTATATTAAAAATGGAATAATAAAAGAAAAAATCAATGCAAGTGAAATAACAAAAAACATTTAAGAACTAAAATTATGATTATCTAAACTAAATGATTACTAAAAATATGGATAGTATTTAAATTAATAAAATAAAAAAATAACAGTAAAAGTTAGAATTTTTATGTGATTTAATCATTTACTAGACAAACAAATAAAAACATACTATACTAATTAATATAAAAGATGGAGGATATATTCCAATTTTAAAATATCTAAAAAAAATATTAGTATTAGTATATTTGTAACATAGAGCAAATTAAGTTTGCTCTATTAGTGTTGAAAAAGTAAAAAAAGATAAAGATAAGAAATAATATTAGGAGGAAATTAATATGAAATACACACACAGAATAATAAAGAAGATAGCACAAAAATACCAATTAAAACATAAAGATTTGATTGATATAAATACATTGAAATACATAGGAGCAAAAGAAGAAATTGAACTTAATGACTTAATGACAGTTTTAGGAATATCATATAGTGGCATAAATTGGATAAAAAGAAGTCCATTAAATAATACAAGAATAAATATATTTACTAATGAAAAAATAAAAGAAATTGAAGTAGAGATAAAAATAAAAACAAAAGAGATGGATAAAGTAACACTTAAATATTTAGAAAGATTAAGTAAAAAATATAAAATAAATATAATTGTAGTAAATAAAATACTAAATATTACTAAAGATCAAATATATAAATTGAAAAAAGGACAAAAATATATTATATTGAAGAATAAAAATGATGAAAAAGAAGTTATAAGTAGTGTAATTGTAGATGAAATAAAATATTTAGAGTATGTTGATATAAATCTAATAAATTATATTAAACAAAAGGGAGAGTTAAGTGATAAGGAAATTTGTAATTTATTAAAATCAAAAAGATATAATTATAGAAGTTTAATTAATAATAAAACTAAAAAAATGAAAATAGACTTACTTAATAAATATGAAAAAATAGAAATAGAACAAAAATTAATAGAAAGATTTAGAATGCGAAATTATATTACAAAAGAAGAAATCCTTGATTTTAAAAAGGAAGTAAAAACAACTAATAAAATTATAAAAGATACACTTTCTATTACTGATAAGGCTTTTAGAAAACTTATGAAAGGAGATATAAAAAGAACAAGAATAGTTTTTAGAGAAATAAAAATAAAAACAGATTGTATAAAAATGGATATAAAATATATATACGGAGAAGGTTTTTATACTAGAGCTGAGATTAGAAAATTGTGTAGATATTATAAATTAGATTTTGATGAATTTTTAGAAAATATTAGTACAAACGTAAAAAGATATCCATATATAAAACAAGCATTAAAAATGAATAAAAATGGATTATATATAGGCAAAGAACATGGATTATCAGCCGAATTTGTTAATAAATATGCAAAAAGAATTGATAATTTATGTAGAAAAATTACAAATAAATATTGTTATTCTTGTTATTTAAATAACGAAAGAGAAGACATTGCACAAGAAGCATTTATATTGATATTCCAAAAAGGTGGAATAATAGAAAAGAACTTTAGTTATGATGAGGATTTATTATTTAACTTATTCGCAAATAAAGTGAAATATTTTGTTATAGGAAAAAGAAATAAAAGATATAAAGAAATCTTTTTAGAAGATTTTGAAAAATATATAGGAAAATATGATGACTATAGTTTTTTAAATAAAGAAGAAAGTGAATTTAATATACCAATGGATAAGAGAATAAGTTTACTACATCAAAAAATTATGGAAATATTTCAAAAAAATAAAGATTATATTTTTCATAATAGAAAAAATGCGTATAAAATAATAGCTTATAAATTAAAAATAACAAAAGAAAGTCTAAGTAAAATTATAAATGAAATAAAAGAAATCTACATAGAATATGGACTTGCAAAAGAATGTGTAGATGGATATGTTATAGATATGAGTGATATAGATGTTTTTTAAGAAAGGGAAGATTATATGGAAGAAAAAATGAAAAAAGTGATAGAAAAAATAAATAAATTTAAATTAATTGAAATAATTAGCAGTATATATTACTATTTTAAAGTAATAGGAGATTACAATAATATGCTTTCAACAGGCGAATTAGAATATATAATAAATCTTATATATAAAACTAAAAATACAGAAGAAAGAATTCCAACAAAAGAAGATGTTTTGTCAATATTGGAAATGACAAAATTAATAATATTAGAAAAAGAATCAGAATATGTAGAAGTTAAAGAACAAAGAGATATTATATTTAGTCAAACAAAAAATCATTTTTTACATTCAAGAGAAGATACAGAATATGATTCAATAATTTTTGAATATCTTAATCTATTTAATCCTATGGAAGAATTCTTTAAAACTTATTATTCGTTCAAAATAGAAAATTTTTTGTATTTTATGAAATTAATCCAAATAGAATATTCAAATAGAATGTTTTTACTTGATAAAACATTGAAAAAAATATATAAAAAAGTAACAAGAGATATCTTTATAGAATATATATTAAATTGTGGCTTTGGGATATTGAATTTTAATGAAAAAACATTAGCAGACAGTAATGAAAATTTAATTGCTTTTAAAAATATTTTGAGAAAATTTTCAGTAAATAAAAATGAATGTATAGAAAAAGACTTTGAAAATTTTCCAATATACAAAAATGAAAATACATATATATTATCATCAGTAGTTACTTTAATATATAAGGCTAAATACATTTTTGAAAAAGAAATACGTAAAGATAAATTTTTGAAAGATTTATATGCTTATAAAAAAGGAGAATATTTAGAAATATTAACGGAAAATGTAATGAAAGATATTTTAAAAAATGCTAAAATATTTCCAAATATCAAATACAGAGAAAATAAAATGGATAGAGAATGTGATATGCTAGTAATTTTTGACCAAGTTATGTTGATTGTAGAGATAAAAGCAAGAGCATTTAAAGAAGTCTCAAAAGGTGGTATGAAAAAATATTTAAGAGAAGATTTAAAAGATAATATATATAATGCATATAAACAAGCGACGAGAATGGAAAAATATTTATTAAAAAATAAAGTAGTAACTCTTAGATATGGTTCAGGAGGAAATACTTTAAAAATAGAAAATATTGATAAATTTAAAATATTTAAAATAGGCATTACATTAGAAAATTTTAGAGAATATGCAGTTCAATATACAGAGTTTGAAAATGATATAAAACATGACATGGTATTTTTTAACATAAATGATTTGAAGTTCATGTCAAGATACTTTAAATATGAAAGTGAATTTATACATTATATTGTACAAAGGATAAAAACCAACCAATATATAAATGAGTTTTATTTATATGATGAACTATATTTGTTTTCAGAATATAAAATTAATAATTTACAAAGTATTTTAAATAATGACCATAAAGTGAAAGTATTTGACACTGGTAGATATAAATTGTTTGATTTAAGATTTAATCAAGATAAAAAAGAAAAAATATTAAATGGATTTACACATCCTTTTATAGATAGAATAATAAAAGAATTAGAAAGTAGAAAGGTAGCAACGTATGAACTTATGATTATAGAATTATTAGATTTAGATTATAATGCACAAAAGTATTTGTTTGAACAATTAAATTTAGCAAGAGAAAAGTTTAAAGAAAATGGAAAAGTAACACATACTGCAATTTTTGTAGAAAAAGATAGAGATTTTAATGGCTTGTATGTGGTTTTTGGAGTAGGAGATAAAAACCAAAAAAAGGATAATATTGAAGGAACAATTGTTTTTGGAAGTATTATAAAGAGAAAATATCCTGATTATAATGTTATAGGAGTTATAAATAATATAGAAGATAGTCCTGAAAATATCTATGAGTGTATAAATATTTTGAAACCTAAAAAAGATTTTGATAAATATTTAGAAAAAATTAAAGAACTTAAAGATATGTATTCACAAATATAAATTAGTAGAATTAAAATTAGATAAA
>CAZQTH010000047.1:0-10610 GCA_964596175.1 uncultured Clostridium sp.
AAACGCAAAAAAGACAGCAACAAAACCTATATTTTAGGTTTTATCACTATCTTTTTTATTTGTTTTTTATTATTCTTTATTTTACTAAAGTGTAGCTCTCTCTCTCTCTCTTACAGTGCCAAGGGCTTTAGCATTTGTATCCATTTAAATTACTCCTTTTTTCTTTATTGTTATCTTTACTTATAATTTAATTATCAATATTTTATATAACTATTCTATACATGAACATTTTATTTGTAAATATTTTAAAACATATTTTTTGAAATATTTTTTCTTTACTCATCTTCTACAATAGTTATAATGAACTGACTTACAAGACCATCTTCGTCATATTCTAAACTTATATTATATTCATTATTTCCTTTCTCATCTAAAAATGTTGTTAATGTTTCAACTATTTCTTCATTTCCTTCGCTTCTAACTATGTTTAATCTTAATTCTGTATCTGAAACCACTTCTAAGTCACCTATATTGCTTGAAATTGTCTGTATTGCTCTTGAAACATTTTCTCCACTTAAATTTTCTCCTTGCAATAGCTCAAAAGTAGAATTGTATCTATTTTTCTCCGTTTCTGTTATTCCATCTGATTCTAATATATTTGTATTCTGAATTAACCCTAAATTAACAAGCATTTCCTCTATATCTTGATACTCTATTTCTTCTCTTACAATTTCTAATTCGTAGTCTAAACCAGTTTTTACTCTATCTAAAATTTCTTGTACTTGATTATCTTCTAATGAATTTAACATAACGGCATTTTCATCATCGAAGCTTTGTTGATTTTCTATTGTTTGTATTATTTCAGTACTTCTACTCATTCTAACATTAACTTTTTGATCATCTATTTCATATATTAAACTATAGTTTTCATCTCTTGTTTGATTATTTATCTGCTGTGTTCTCTCTAATGAAAAAGTACTATCTTCATTATTATCTTGAATTGTAACATTTAAACTACTAGAAGTATTCTTTAATGTTATTTGATATATCTCACTTCCGTTTTCAACCACTAATAATTCTAGAAATGTTTCACTTTCTGTTTGTATAAAGTCTAAATTAATTTGATATTCTTCTGTTTCTATACTAGTCCTGATAGTTTCCCCTTCACTTGTATAAACAATAATTCTTGTCTCATCACTTCCAATATTACTTTGATTTATCAATTGTATCTGTTTATCAATTTTATTTATCAAAGTTTCTTTTAAATTTAAATTATTATTCCCTAATGTTAATTCATCTATCTTATTTTGTAAATTTTCTATTTTTGCTATTATTATTTCATCATCTTCTATGCTTTCTAAAATATTTATATATATATTATTTAATTGTTCTTTTGTTAATGTCAATATATATGCATTTGTAGTATAATTCTGTCCATTACTTGTTATTATTTGATTGCTTTGCTTTTGAAAATTATCATTTGACAAACTCTGACTAATAATTTCAACATATTTTTCCTTTAAACTCTCAATTTCTTCATCACTAAATTTAAATTCATCTAGAATCTCTTCATTTAATGTTATTGAATCAGGAATATTTTCTAATTGCTCATCAGTATATCCTATCTTTTCAAATAATTCTTTTAAGTTTGTATTTTCTACAACTATATATTGATTAAATAAATCAGAAAATCTTATTCCATAGTTGTCATATGTATGTAAAAGCTCTACTTGCATTGTTTGCTCATTATTATTTAATAAATTTACATTACGATAATCATATTGATTATTATTATCTGTCTGTCCTTCTAATGTAATTATTAATTGATTGATATTATTATCATTATTCTCTGCTGTTGTTCCAATATCTTGTGTATAATTAACTCTAAGTTCAATCTCTTCATTGTAAGGATTATTTGCTAATTGCTCATCATATTCTGTCAAACTAAATATTTCCTCTAAAGAATTTATATTATCTAAATTTTCCCCAAGATACTTCGCAAATAAAGTTTTATTTGATTTAAACATATCTGTATTTAAATAAATAAGTATGAATAATAGTACACATATTAATAAAACCAATATTATTATTCCTATTAAAACCGTTTGTCTTTTTTTCTTTGTCATCATTTTTTCTTTTCTCCTTTCCTTTTATTTCTTTTGCAAACGTTGCTTTAATGCTTCATATATTACAATTCCAGTTGACACAGATGCATTTAGCGATGTCACTTTTCCCATCATAGGAATCTTAACTAAAAAATCACAATTTTGAGTAACTTTATTACTCATTCCGTTTCCTTCATTTCCAATTACTATTCCAATTGGTCCTGTTAAATCTTGTTCATAATAATATTTATCAGTATTAATATCTGTACCACAAATCCATAATCCTTCTTTTTTTAACCTATCTATCGAATCTGTAATATTTGTAACTCTTGCAACTAGCATGTGTTCTACTGCTCCTGCAGATACTTTTACAACAGTACTATTTACTCCGGCAAGCTCTTCTTTTTGGTATAATTACTCCATGTACTCCTGCTGTTTCAGCAGTTCTAATTATTGACCCCAAATTATGAGGATCTTCTATTCCATCTAATATTAAAACAAATGGCTCTTCTTTTCTTTTTCTTGCTTTTTCCAAAATATCTTCTATTTCGCAATACTCAAAAGGTGGAACTAAAGCTATTACTCCCTGATAATTCTTATTTTGTGCCATTTCTTCCATTTGTCTTTTATCTTTTTCTACTAATATAATTTTTCTTTCTTTCGCCATAGCAATTATTTTACGAATAGAGCCATGTTTTTCTCCTCTTTCCACAAATATCTTATTTACATCTTTTCCACTTTCTAATAATTCTATAACAGAATTTCTTCCTTCTACTTGATCATTATAATTTTCCATTTAAAATTCTCCTAATTATCATCATCTAACTTTAACACTGATAAAAATGCTTCTTGTGGTATTTCTACATTTCCAATTTCACGCATTTTCTTTTTTCCTCTTTTTTGTTTTTCTAGTAATTTTTTCTTTCTTGTTATATCTCCACCATAACATTTTGCTAACACATCTTTCCTCAAAGCTGAAATAGTTTCTCTTGCAATTATTTGTCCTCCTATTGCTGCTTGAATAGGAATTTTGAATAGTTTTCTTGGAATTACTTCTTTTAGTTTTTGAACCATTTTTCTTCCTCTGTTATAGCTACTATCTTTATGAACTATAAAACTTAAAGCATCAACTATTTCACCATTTATATAAATATCTAGTTTTACTAAATTTGCTCTTCTATATTCTTTAAACTCGTAATCAAGTGATGCATATCCTTTGGTTTTTGATTTTAGATTATCAAAGAAATCATATATTATTTCATTTAAAGGCATTTCATACATTAATGTAACTCTATTTTCATCTAAGTATTTCATATCTATATAAATTCCTCTTCTTCTTTGACAAAGTTCCATTATGTTTCCTATATAATCTTTTGGTGTTAAAATATTTACTGAAACAAATGGCTCTTCTATATATGAAATTTCTTGTGATGAAGGTAATTCTTCTGGATTATATAATTCAATAACTTGTCCATCTGTTTTATATACTTTATAAATAACAGATGGAGCTGTTGTAATTAACCCTAAATCAAATTCCCTATCTAATCTTTCTTCTATTATTTCTAAATGTAATAATCCTAAAAATCCACATCTAAACCCTGAACCTAATGCAGCTGAAGTTTCTGCCTCATATTCTAATGCTGCATCATTTAGTTTTAGTTTTTCTAAAGCTTCTTTTAATTCCTCGTATTGACTTCCATCTATTGGATATAAGCCACAATATACCATTGGTGTTACTTTTTTATACCCCTTTAATGGCTCATCTGCTGAATTATTCTTTAATGTTATTGTGTCTCCAACATGAATATCTGCTATATTTTTTATACTAGCTGCAATATATCCTACCTCTCCTGCTTTTATTTCTTGAACTGGCATATGAGAACCTGGTATAAAATACCCAACTTCTGTAACAACAAATTCTTTATTTGTTGCCATCAGTTTTATTTCATCTCCTACTTTTACTTTTCCCTCAAATACTCTAACTGATGCAACAGCTCCTTTATAACTATCATAATAAGAATCAAATATTAAGCATTTAGTTTTTGCATTCTCATCTCCTTTTGGTGCTGGTAAATCTGTTACTATTCTTTCTAACACTTCTTCTACGTTCAAACCAGTTTTTGCTGAAATACAAGGAGCGTCCTCTGCAGGTATTCCTATTATATCTTCAATTTCTTTTTTTACTTCATCTACTCTTGCATTTGGTAAGTCTATTTTATTTAATACTGGCAATATTTCTAAATTATTGTCTATTGCTAAATATACATTACCTAGAGTTTGTGCCTCGACTCCTTGACTACTATCTACTACCAAAATTGCTCCATCACATGCTGCTAAACTTCTTGATACTTCATAATTAAAATCTACATGTCCTGGCGTATCTATTAAGTTTAATATATATTCTTCACCATCTTTTGCTTTATATACCATTCTTACCGCTTGAGATTTTATTGTAATTCCTCTTTCTCTTTCTATATCCATATTATCTAATACTTGGTCTTCCATTTCTCTTTTTGAAAGTGAACCTGTCATTTCTATTAATCTATCTGCTAAAGTAGACTTTCCATGATCTATATGTGCAATTATACTAAAGTTTCTTATATTTTCTTGTCTCATATTTCCTCCGTTTTACAATTTTATGAAAGAATTTTATCATAACCTGAGCAAAATCTCAATAGTTTTGATATCCATTGTGTAAATTATAAACTTCTTTATATCCAATATTCCACAAATCTTCCTGTGCTTTTTTACTTCTTGAACCACTTGAGCAATATACAATTATATTCATATTTTTATTTGGAAGTAACATATTAGCTTTTTTCTTTATTTCATATTCTGGAAGTGATATTGCACCTTCTAAATGACCTTCTTTATATTCTTGAGGACTTCTTACATCTACTAATATTGCTCCTTGTGACAATATTTTTTCTAGCTCATTTTCTTCAATATTATATGGTTCTAAATTACGATTTTTTTTCTTTTTAAATAAAAATTTAATTTTTGATAACATTAAAACACACCTTCTTTTATATATATAATATGTTTATTCTTTCCAAAGTTATCCACAATTGATATTTTTATACACAACTTATTTTCTACATTATATATTGTTTTTCTTTATTTTTCTACATTTTTATTTTTACGTTTTTATAACAATAATATTTCATTATGTTTTTAATTAGCTTCATAAATCCGTCATTTAAACTTATTTATTACCATTTTTTCCTTATTTTCTTCATTTTTTTCACCTTTTTATTTCATTTATGTTTCAATCCTTTTACAATTATGTTATCTTTTTGTATTTATGTAACTTATTTCTTTTGTATTTTTGTAATATTTTATGTGTAAAACATTTTGTGGAAACTGTGGATAACTTTGTGAATAACTACAAATAGTCATTTTGAGTTTACAAGTTGTTCACAATTAAATTCAGTTTATATAACACTTTTTATTTTGCAATTTTTTATGTGTACCTATTTTTTTGTTTTTAGCGACGAGGCAAAAAAACAGCAACAATCACTGCTACTGTAAAGTATTTCTTTTTTCTCTTATCTTAGATATTAGTACATTACCACTTTCCTTTCTTACTATCTTCTCCATAATTTTATTTGTGATTTTACTTCCAAATTTCTTTTCTAAACCTAATTTAATTGCTGTATATACTATTTCTTTATTTTTATCATTTTGTATTCTTTTATCTATGTCAAATATTGTACATACTAAATCTTTTATTCTTTCTTCTTTTTCTATTAGCATTATTTTACTTAAGGCTCCCTTTTCTTCTAACAACTCTTCTTTTGATATTTTATTTAATTTTTTGAGAAAAATCGTGTGAGATTTAAAAATAGTTTTCACACAATTAATTTGAAATAAAATTTTTCTAATATTAAAACACAAATATATGATAGGGACAAGAGTAAAATTAAACTTTCCATCGCAATATCCGACATAATCCAACATTTGATATATTTTTATAAAAATAGTGAACTAGAAAAATATTTTCCAATTCACTATTTTTGACTATATTCCAATTATAAAAATTGCTATTCCTATTACTATTATTAATATAAAAATCCAACCTTTTTACTTTACTACTAGATTTTTTATTAAAATAACTAATCCTATTATTAATATAATGGGAATTATTAAAATTTTTAACACCCTAAGTATTTTCTTCCTTAAACTTAGTTCCTCTGGTGGTTGCATTGATCCATATAGCATCTGTGGTGATCCATATAGCTTCTGTGGTGGTCCATATAGCTCCTCACTTGAAGAAAATCCCTTTGTTAAAAAACCAATTAATGCTACCCACATTGATGCAAATACTTCTTTTACTTTCTTTACTATTTTCATTATTTTTACTCTCCATTCTATTTTTTATAAATCATATTATAAACACATTTATTTTGCATGTTCTCTTCGAAATTCCATGTATGATATGCTCCACCTAAACAAAAGTCCCAATATTTGCACTTCTCACATTCATCGCATTTTGTTCTATCTAAAGTTCTAAATTCTTGGTATTTCTTATCCCATACTTCTTTAAAATTATCTGTTGTAATATTTCCTTGTATTAAATTTTTAATTCTTGGTACATTAGGACAAACAAATAAATCACCATTATATAATATACTCGCAACATTAATTCCTGTTCTACAAGAGAAATAGTATTTTCTAACTTCTTTTTCATATTCTAATCCCAAAAATCCCGGACACCCATAAGTTAATTCTAGCCTTTTATCTTTCTTTTTAGATTTAATAAAATCTAGTAATTTTTTCAAATCTTTTCCATCTAATAACAAATCATTATTTTCACTTGCTCTTCCGATAGAATCCATTGAAGCCAATCTCCAAGAATCTAACCCTAATCCTAGCATTACTTCATATAATTTTTCTAATTCATCTATATTCTTTTTGTGAAAAACTGTAGTTACTTGGATATGTTTTACATACCCTGCTTTCTTTAAATTTTTTATATTATTTATTATTATTTGGTATGAATTTGGAACACCTCTAAACTCATTATGTGTTTCTTCTAAGCCATCAATACTTATAGAAATTGTTTCCATATTAGCTTTTCTTAAATTTTCAATGTTTTTTTCTGTTAATAAAATTCCATTTGTTGTCATCCCCCAGTGAAAACCTAATTCATTTGTTGCATATTCCATTACTTCACACAAGTCTTTTCTTACTAATGGCTCTCCTCCTGTAACACTTATAAATATTTTGCTTGAATCCATATCATTTGCTATTTGTTTGAAAGCATTTTTTATTTCTTCAGTTGTAAGTTCTCCTTCATATCTTCTTTTTTCAGCATTACTACCACAATGTTTACAAGCTGCATTACAACTTAAAGTACTCTCCCAAAATAAATCTATTAATGAGTGATTTTTCATTTCTTGCTCTTTAGCTTTTTTTACAATAACTAATTCACCTAATTTATATATTTTCTTTAACATTTTCTTTCCTCTTTTGCCCTAAATATTCTCTTACACGAATCACAAATATTTGTTTTTTCTTTTGATTTACATTATTAGTGTATCATAGGTTATAATTTGTGTCAATTAATTATCTTAATGTAAAATATACAATTGCAATTATTTCTAATATTGTAATTAGAGGCAAACCTACAACAAACTGAATTTTCTGTGTTTTATGTCTAAAAGTATACATACCAGCTGTAGTTCCAATACCTCCTCCAATGGCTGTAATTATAAATAAAGTTTTTTCAGGTACTCGCCAAGCTCCTTTTTTAGCTTTTCTTTTATCAAGCCACATAATGAAAAAACCAAATAAATTAATAATTATAAAATAAATAATTATATTTTGAATTGTAAAAATTTCTTACATATTTTTTGATATTATATATAATAAGACAACAATCATTATAGCTATAGAAGTTACTATCAATACTTTTCCTATTTTTTTAACTCCCTTACTAGATTTTTTATTTAAATACATTATTAGTCCTATTATTAAAATTATTGGAACTATCAAATATTTTGATACGTTAAATATTTTCTCCCATAAACTTGGTTCAATCTCAGTTTTTGAAGGTCCATACAATGGATCTGGTGGTAATGCAGAAACCCTTGTATAAATACCTACTATTCCCATTATCATTGCTGTAAATATTTTCTTAATTTTATTCAAAATTTTCATTAGTTTTCCACCCTTCTATTTCCATACATCATATTATAAGTACATTTATTTTGCCTATTTTCTTCAAAATTCCATGTGTGATATGCACCACCTAAGCAATAGTCCCAATATTTGCATTTTTCACACTCATCACATTTAATTCTATCTTTGCTTCTAAATTCTTTATATTTATTTTCCTATACATACTTAAAGTTATCTGTTTTTATATTGCCTTGTACTAGACTTTTTCATATTCTAATCCAAAAAAACCTGGACAACCATAAGTTAGTTCTAATCTTTTATCTTTCTTTTTAGCTTTAATAAAATCTAATAATTTCTTTAACATTTTCTTTCCTCTTTTGCCCTAAATATTCTCTTACACGAATCACAAATATTTGTTTTTTCTTTTGATTTACATTATTAGTGTATCATAGGTTATAATTTGTGTCAATTAATTATCTTAATGTAAAATATACAATTGCAATTATTTCTAATATTGTAATTAGAGGCAAACCTACAACAAACTGAATTTTCTGTGTTTTATGTCTAAAAGTATACATACCAGCTGTAGTTCCAATACCTCCTCCAATGGCTGTAATTATAAATAAAGTTTTTTCAGGTACTCGCCAAGCTCCTTTTTTAGCTTTTCTTTTATCAAGCCACATAATGAAAAAACCAAATAAATTAATAATTATAAAATAAATAACTATATTTTGAGTTGTAAAAATCTCTTTCATATTCTTTCCTACTTCCAAATTCTATTTAAATTAATTTTTTCTTTATTTTTAAAAGCTTCTAATAAATCTATATTTAAAACTTTGCACATACTTAATATATAAATAAACACATCTGCAATTTCTTCACTTGCTTTAGTTTCACATCTTTTATTTACATCAGTTTTTATTCCAGATAATTTTCTTACTTCTTTTGCAAGCTCTCCAATTTCCTCTGTTAAAAGTATCATAATATCTTGAGGAGTTTCATTCTCAAAACCTCTTACTTTTATCATATCATTTACGTACTTTTGTAAATCCACTATGCTAGACTTTTCGTTTATTTTATCTAGTTTTCTTTCTAAATCTTTATTATCCATATTTCTTATTCCTTTCATAAAGAATATAACTATATAAATATATTTTTAGATTAGGTACTTTTTCGTAGGGAAATTGAAGAAACATCCAAACTGTTATGCAAACAAGCTCATTTGATTACTTTCGCTCATTCCATCCAAACATCCATATTTTTTAAGTAAATCTGTAACTGAATTTCCTACTTTTGAACGTATTTTTAAATCATCAATAGACATAAACTTGTCTTCTTCTCTAGCTCTTGCAATACCCTCGGCTGCTACTGTTCCAAGTCCAGGTACACTATTTAAAGGTGGCCTTATTTTGCCATCTTCCACTTTAAATTTTGTACTATCAGATTTATACAAATCTATTGGCAAAAACTCAAAACCTCTTTCATACATTTCCATTACTAATTCTAGAATTGAATACATATTTTTATCTTTTACAGTTGCTGCATTTCCTTCTAAATCTATTTCTTTCATTTTATTTTTTACTTTTTCCTCTCCAAATATCATACAATCACTGTCAAATTCATCAGCTCTAATAGAAAAATATGCTGTATAATATGCTAAAGGCTCATGTACTTTAAACCATGCTATTCTAAATGCATTTGTTACATATGCTGCTGCATGTGCTTTTGGGAACATATATTTTATTTTTTCACATGACTTTATATACCAATCAGGAACATTATATTCTTTCATCAAAGCCTTATACTCTCCCCATTTAGGCTCTTTTCCTTTTGCCACTTTTCCTTTACGTACTGATTCCATTATTTTAAATGCATCATTTGGAGGTAACCCCATTTTTATTAAGTAAATCATTATATCATCACGGCAACATATTGCATCTTGAAGTGTTACTGTTCCTTGTTCTATTAAACTCTGAGCATTTCCAAGCCACACATCTGTACCATGTGACAGACCAGAAATTCTTATTAATTCATCAAAAGTTGTTGGTCTTGTATCTACTAGCATTCCTCTTACAAATTTTGTTCCAAACTCTGGTATTCCAAAACTTCCCACTTCTGAATGTATTTGCTCTGGTGTTACTCCCAAAGCTTTTGTTGAACTAAATATTGACATTGTATCTCTATCATCTAAAGGTACTTTTCTTGGGTCTATTCCTGTTATATCTTGAAGCATTCTTATAACTGTCGGATCATCATGTCCAAGTATATCTAGCTTTAATAAGTTTTGGTCTATTGAGTGATAATCAAAATGTGTTGTTATAATATCTGAGTTAGGGTCATCTGCTGGATGTTGTAGTGGACAAAATTCATATATTTCTCTTCCTTTAGGTACAACTATAATTCCTCCTGGATGTTGTCCTGTTGTTCTTTTTATTCCTGTAC
>CAZQTH010000048.1:0-9793 GCA_964596175.1 uncultured Clostridium sp.
GCATTGCCATTTTATCTTGTTTTAAGTCAATTCCATTTGATTTTTTGAATTCATCTACTAAGTAATTAATTATTGCTTCATCAAAATCGTCTCCACCTAAATGTGTATTACCATTTGTAGCTAAAACTTCAAATACACCATCACCAATATCTAGGATAGATACATCAAATGTTCCTCCACCTAAATCATATATCATTATTTTTTGGTCTTGCTCTTTATCCATACCATAAGCAAGTGCTGCTGCTGTTGGCTCATTTATTATTCTTAATACTTCTAGTCCAGCAATTTTTCCAGCATCTTTTGTTGCTTGTCTTTGACTATCACTAAAGTAAGCTGGTACTGTAATAACTGCTTGTGTTACTTTTTGTCCTAAATAATTTTCAGCATCTGCTTTTAGTTTTTGTAATACCATTGCTGAAATTTCTTGTGGAGAGAATTTTTCTCCATCTATATCTACTTTTTCGTTTGTTCCCATTTTTCTTTTGATTGATATAACAGTATTTTCAGGATTTGTTACTGCTTGACGTTTTGCTATTTGTCCAACTAGTCTTTCACCATTTTTAGAAAATGCAACTACTGATGGAGTTGTTCTATTTCCTTCTGCATTTGGTATAACTACTGGCTCTCCTCCTTCCATAACTGCTACACATGAGTTTGTTGTTCCTAAGTCAATTCCTATAATTTTTCCCATTTTTGTTCATCCTTTCCTTGCTGTTTTTGTTTTCCTCTTTTTTAGGATGGGGTCAAAAAACAGCTTTTATTTTTACCCCATTTATAATTTTTATATTTATTAAATTTAATAACATTATTTTCGTTTTGAGAAGAGTTGTTTTTTGTTCCGTCTCAAAAACATATTAGTTTGCTACTGCTACCATTGAATGTCTTATTACTTTATTTCCTATTTTATATCCTTTTCTATATACTTCTACAATTTCTTTTTCACCTTTTTCTTCATCTTGTATGCTTCTTACTGCTTCGTGCAATTCCGGATCAAATGTTTGACCTTCTGCTTCTATTTCTTCTACTCCTTTGGTTTTTAACACATCATTAAATTGTTTTAACACAAGTTCTATTCCTTGTTTATAATTTTCATCTTGTGTTTCTGCTTTTGCTGCATTTTCTAAGTTATCTAGTACTGGAAGTATTATTTCTACTACATCTGATAATATAGAATTATATAATCCTTCTCTTTCTTTTTTGCTTCTTTTTTTGAAGTTTTCAAATTCTGCTAAAATTCTTTTAAAACGGTCATCTAAATCATCATAATCTTCTTTTGGTACCATTTCTTTCTGTTCAATTTCCTCTTTCTCTAGTTCTTTATTTTCTTCTTGTTCTTTATTGTCTTCTTGTTCTATTTTTTCTTCCTTTTCTTCCATCTTATCCCTTCTTTCTTTTAATTTTTGCCATTTAATTTTTTATTTATATATTTCATAACAGAAATTACTTTCGAATAATCCATTCTTTTTGGGCCTATAATCCCTATTGTCCCTAAATCTTTTCCGTTTACTTTATGTTTGAATGTAATAACACTAAAATCTTTTAATTGTTCTTGTTCATTTTCATCACCTATATATACTTTTATATCTTCTGCAAAACCATTATTTAACATATCTGTGACTAATTCTTTTGTATCTAATATATTTACAAAGTTTTTTGCTACTTCTAAACTATTAAATTCAGGTAATTCAAAAGCTTTATTTGTGCCTTCTAAATATACTCTATTATCTTCTTCTAATACTTTTTTTATTTGCTCTATTATTGGTTTCACAACATTTATGCTATATATCATTTCATCATATAGGTAGTCTTCTAATGGTCTATCAATTGTTTCTAGTAGCTGTCCTTTTAATTTTTTGTTAAACATATAATTTATTGTTTCCACTTGCTTTTGGCTAATATCTTCATCAAACTTTATAATAGTTTCTTTTACCATTCCTGTATCTGTGAGTATTACTGCCATCATCATTCTTGAACCAAGTAGCACAAATTTTATTTCTTCTATTAACTGTTGATTTGTTTTTGGACCAATTGATATTGTAGTATAATGTGTTACTTCTGATATGGTATTTGCTGTTATTTTTGTTAGGTCTTCTATTTCATTTACTTTTGTTTCTAACTTATCACTTATATATTTTATTTCTTCTAAGCTTATATCTCTATCATTTAATAACTCATCTACATAATACCTATATCCTTTTTCTGACGGTATTCTTCCACTTGATGTATGAGTTTTATCTAAGTAACCATTTTTTTCTAATTCTGCCATTTCATTTCTTATTGTTGCACTACTACAATCTAAACCATGATTTTTAGTTAAAGCATTTGAACTAACTGGCTCTGCTGTATTTATATATTCTTCTATTATTGCTTGTAGTACTTTCTTTTTTCTATCATCTAACAATTTTTTCACCTCTTTTTTAATTGTTAGTTTTAGCACTCTTTTAGTTCGTTTGCTAATCCTTTAATATATTATACCCATTATTAGCACTTGTCAATACTTTGTGCTAAATTTATTTGTGAATTTTTTGTGAATAGTTAAATAAAAAAAATAAATCCAAATTGTTAAACTTTCTGTCTAATAATTTGAATTTATTTTTAAATTATTTAGTATTCATTTGATTTAACATCCATAAATGTTTCATATATAAAGAAATATAATTATCCATTAAACTAGATGTACCATAACATTTTTGATTATCCGCTTCTTCTTTTATTTCACTTACTTTTTTTAGCAAAGTATCATAATCAGCTATAATATTTTTTGTGACTTCACATTCATCTATTTTCTCATTTTTAGCTTCAGTAATACAAGCATTATCTAAATAATCTTTCATAGTTCCTAAAGGTTCCTTATTAAGCATTAAAATATGTTCTGCTATTTCATCTATTTGTTCATTTATTTCGTCATAATATTCTTCTAGTTTTTCATGAAAGTTAAAGAAATTTTTTCCTTTTACATTCCAATGATAATTTTGTAATTTTCTGTAAAATACATTTAAATCCGAAAGTAAACAATTTAAATTTTTAACTAAATTTTCCATAAATGTCCTCCTTGTTCTTTTAAATTAATTTATCCAAAGGATTTCTATTTTATACATTTAAAATTTTAATATTTTTATTATTTTTGTAAATACTAGTATTATAAATATTTTTAGGAGGTTTTTTATGGATTGTAATCGTTATGTTTTAAATGAATTAAACAAAGGAATTAAAATGGGAATGGATTCTATTTCAAATGTCTCAGAAAAAGTTCAAGATGATAGATTAAAACAAGATTTAAAATACCAATATGATGAATATAACAAGATATTAAATGAAGTAAATGATGAACTTACACATTATGATGATTTTCCTAAAGAGATAAACCTAGTTCAAAAAGCTATGGGATGGATGGGTGTTGAAATGAATACTATAATGGATAAAAGTAATTCTAAAATAGCAGAACTTATGATTCAAGGAACAAATATGGGAATTATTGAAGGTGTTAAATTATTAAATCAAAATCCTGAAGCTGATACAGAAGTAAAAGATGTTTTAAATAAATTTATTAAATTTCAAGAAAATACAGTAGAACAATTAAAAAAATATTTATAACAGTATTTTTACACAAAAAAAGTGCTGCTTTTTATTTTTCGCAAAAACAGCACTTTTTTTATTCTTCATTTACATCTATTAAAGAAAACACTTCTTTGCTCTTATTTAATTCCACAATATTTAATATAACACCTTCTCCTAAAACTTTTCCACCTAAATTTTCAACTGTTTCTTTTATTTTTTCTATAGTATTCCCTGTTGCATATATATCATCTATTATATAAAATTTTTTACTTTTATATGTATCATTTACTAACTTAGGTAATTCTATTATATCTTTTCCATATTCTTTTTCATATTCTACTTTTTCTTCCACAGTACTTGGGGGTAATTTTCCTTTTTTTCTTACTGGCACACATCCAATATTTAGCCTATCTGCTACTGCAACTCCAATTAAAAAACCTCTTGCTTCTGGTGATATTATATAATCTATTTCTTTGTTTTTTATCTCTTCTTCAAATAAATCTATTATTTCTTTTAATGTTTCTTTTTGTATTATTAATGGCATAATATCTATAAACTCCACACCTTCAATTGGATAATTTTTTTGAGTTCTTATATTTAATTCACTTTTTAGTTTATTTTTTAATATCTTCATTTTTTATTTCTCTCTCCATTTTTTTATTTTTCTTCATTTTTTCTATTCTTTTCCATTTTTTTATTCTTCTTCATTTTCATACTCTATATTTGGATTAAATGCAAGTATCGAATAGAATATTGGTGGAAATATTAATATTCCCAATCCAAAGAATCCTCCTCTTCCAAAGTTCTGTGCTAAAAGTATCCTTTTCATAATAGCAATTATAAACATTATTATTAATCCAAATATTGGTATAAGCCAAATAAGCATTAAAAATGGTGATAACCCACATACTTTATACATTGTAACTTGTCTATATAATGGTATTATTGCAGCAAATCCATTTTTACCTGCTTTTTTATAAATAATCCACTTTGTTATTGTACAATATATGAACAATATCAAAATTGTCCATAGTACTGTTTTTACTATGTTATTTGCAAGTAAAATTTTTAAAACTAATTGTATTTTTTGAGATGTTGTAGTATTACTCATTACACTTGCTATTGCTTCTGTTGGTGAATCTCCTTCTTGTAGTCTTTTTATTATTTCATTTACATTCTCATCTTCTTCTAATATTTTTCTTATATCATCTTGACTTGTATTTCTTATAAATTCCGCTCCTGCGTCTATTATACTTTCACTTATTCCTGCTTCCTGTGCAATTTGTTCTTTATTTTCTAATAACATTTCTGCAATTTCATCATTCGTATATTCCTCTGTTATTTGATTATAAATTTCCAGTATATCTTCACTTGTAATGCTTTGTAATTCTCCTGCTAAAACATTTTCTATTATTTCTATACTTTCTACTGCTTCTACTTTATTTCCTGTAAAAAATATTGTTATTAATAGAAAAAATATAATTATCATTATTATTTTCAAGATTGTTTTTATTTTCATATTTTATCCTCCTTTAGGAATCTATAAAATCTTTCTTCTTTTTTTCTTATTTTTTCATCTTCTATTGATGAATCTAAAAATTCAATTATTCCTTTGTTTTGATTATTACTTATCAAATTGTTTTCTTTTAATACATTTTTTAAATGAACTGCAAGTCTATTTGCTCCGTTAAAAAAACTCACATTTTCACCTAATACTTGTCCAATTTCTTTTTGTACTAAAGGATAATGAGTACATCCTAGTACTATATTCTCAATCTTTCCTTTATATTTTCCTATATTTTTTTCTAAATATTTTTTTATTTCTTCCTCATTTCCTTCTTCTATAACATCTGCAAGCCCTATACATTCTAAAAGTGTTGTTTTATGGTTGTCATATTTATGATATAACAAATTAAATTTTTCACTTTCAATTGTTCCTTTTGTTGCCATTACTAATGTTTCTTTATCATATGCATAATCATATACCATTTTATACGCTGGTTCTATTGCAATTATTGGGATATCTTTATATTTTTTTCTTAAATAAGCTGCTGCAACTGCACTTGCTGTATTACATGCAATTACTATCACTTTACAATTTTTTTTCATTAAAAAATTTACCAATTCTTCACACCTATATATTATTTCTTTTTTTGTTTTATCTCCATAAGGATTATTTTTTGAGTCACTATAATATATATAATTTTCATTAGGAAGTATTTTTATAATTTCCCTTAAAACTGTTACTCCTCCAATTCCCGAATCAAATATTCCAATATTTCCTTCTTGCATCATTTTCTCCTATCTTACAAAATTAGTTCTTACAATATCTTCTTTATCTGGTAATTCTATTCCTGCTTTTTTACCTGCTTCTATTGATTTTAGAATCCATGCCATATTATTTCCTAAAGTTCTCATTGTTTGTAAACCTTCTTTATCTTCCTCTACTTGTTCTTTTGTATTTCCATGTACACTATTCCAATATTGTGATCCTGCAACCACCATATTGCTTATGAAGAAATATTTATTTATTTCATCAAAAGATGCTGATGCTCCTCCTCTCCTACAACTAACTATCCCTGCTGCTACTTTATTTGCAAATATATTTCCTCTACCATAAAATACTCTATCCATAAAAGATGACATCATACCTGATATTGCTGCAAAATGTACTGGACTTCCAAAAACAAATCCATCTGTTTCTTTAGCCTTTTCTATAAATTCATTTACTTTATCATCAATTACACATTTTCCTGTCTTACTACATCCACCACATCCTAAACATCCTGAAATTGGTTTATTTCCTAGCCAAAAAATTTCCGTTTCTATTTCATTTTTTTCTAATACACTACTTACTTCTTCTAATGCTCTATTCGTACAACCATTTTTATGTGGACCTCCATTTACTAAAATTACCTTCATTTTTTCACCTCGTTAATATATTATGCTATTACTTTATCATGTTTTACTAAATTTTTCAATGGGGACGTTTCCTTTTGCACAAAAATACGAAATCTGGGACACATCTTTATTTAAGATATGTCCCAAAATGTGCAAAAATGTGCAAAAAGAAACGTCCCTAAATGTTCTATTCTCGTCTATATATTTTTGCTAAAACATCTTTACTTAAACCTTGTTTCCATTTTTCTATTATTTCTTTTTGCTTCATACTACATTCACCTAAATGTAGTATTTCTCGTTTTTTATAAATTATTAATCAAATCTTTTTTATTGATTATATTGTTTTGTTAATAATTATTTAAATTTAAAATTTTAATTCTTTTATTTTTGATATATCAATATTATAAATTTCTCTATAAATATCATCACAATTTAAAGCCGTAATTCTTGAATTGTTTAATCCTAATTTTTTAATCATATTATTTATATCTTTTTCACTATTTCCTTCTATTTCCAAATATGTAGGTATCATAGGCCATGTATCAATATCTACTTCTACATTATCTAAAGTATATTGTATTCTTCTATTTTCTTGATAGTTTCTTGCAATAAAACCTATTTTATTTAAAAATTCATTTGTTACTTCAAAATTATCAACTCTAATTTCTACTTCTTTCGTTCCATCGATTGTATTACTTTCTATATCTTTATATGTTAAAGTTGTTTCTATTCCATTTGTTCTTAAGCGTATCCATTTATTGTTTTCAACAGGTTTTAAATCATACACATACCTTTTATAATTATATTCTCCCTTTTTTATAGCTTTAAAATCTTCTAATTTTTTTACAATATTTTCTTCATCTATTTCTAATACTCTAATTTCATATTCTGTTTTCATATTAATGTGTACCTCCTTTATATTTTACTATAAATGATTTATAATTTGAAAACTAGCAAACAAATTAATTTATATTAAATAGTTCCATTGGATCAACTTTAAATTGTAACATATTTGCAGTATCTCTTCCTGCATCTCCACCTTTTCTTTGCATAATTACCTTTCCTAATTTTAAGCTTCCTCTACCAGTAATTGATACTTTTCCTTCACTATAATGGTTTATTGCTACATTAATTGGCTTTAAAGTCCATCTAAAAATATTTTCATATTTTTGTGCAACCAAAAATCCATTCTGCAGAAAATTTTCCTCTCCCTTTTACAATATCCAATAATATAAGCATTTTATTTTGTGTAAAAAATTCTAAGATTTCATCTTGTTCTTCTTCTGTGAACTCATTCATAAACATCCTTCTTTTGTCTTTAGTATCATTCCTATATGGCTTATTTTCTCCAGTATAATATTTCAATAGTTCTACAATATTATCAGGAATATTCCACATTTCTTTATAATTTTTTATCCACCTTTTATCTATCTGATTGAATCCTTTTGCATTGCTTACCAACTTAATTTGTGGATTTTGGACATCTATGATTTTTTTTTATTTTATAGTTACTTGCACTTGAACATCTGTCTTATAACCATGTAATACTTCAGCATGAACATATTCTATCTCATCTAAAACATATCCCATTATTTTTAACCATTGTTGTGCATCAACATTCTCTTCCCAGTTTTCAAATTTATTTGCAATCTCAATTTCATTATTAAAACCATCTTTAGCTATTTTTGAACCATCTGAACTATCCATTACTTATACTCCCCTCATCAATAATACTTTTAATTATATATTGTAACACATTAACCACAACACTATTTCCAAATTGCTTTTGAGCTTGATTAACAGAATCATCTATTTTATAATCTTCTGGGAATCCCATTAATCTTGCACATTCCCTCGGATGTAGTTTTCTAACTTCATTATTTATATAATATAGTCCTGTTTTTGATCCAGTTCCTCCACCTTCTGCTGATAATGTAATTGCTTGTCCAAAAGGGTCATATATTCTATCTCCTTGTCCTCCTTTATTAACAGTACCAACTCTAATTGGTTTATTATAAATTTTAGACACTTGCATTTGATTATTTCTTTTAGTTATTTTATATGGTTTGCGTATAACATATTTTTTCTCTTCTCCATTGTTTAATAAAATATCATTAACACATATTTCTTGTTTTGTAGACTTTGGGAATACATAGTTATGATTATCTAAATCTTTTCTAATGCATACCATGTAAATTCTTTCTCTTGCTCGAGGTATACCGTAATTTGATGCATTTAAAATTTTCCAATACATATTATATCCTATATTTTCTATATTTTCTCTTATAATTTTAAAAGTATTTCCATTATCATGTTTTTCTAAATTTTTTACATTTTCTAGTATTAATAATTCTGGTTGATGATATCTTGCTATTCTAACTACTTCTCTAAATAAAGTTCCTCTTGTATCTTCAAACCCCTTTTGTTTGCCACTAATTGAAAATGCTTGACATGGAAATCCAGCACAAAGAATATCATGCTTAGGAATTTTTTTTTCATCAACTTTTGTTATATCACTTAACGGATTGTCTCCAAAATTCTTTTCATATACCTTACTAACGTGATTATCAATATCAGAGCTAAAAACACATTTTGCCCCATATGATTCTAAAGCTAATCTAAAACCACCTAGTCCACAGAATAAATCTATAAATTTTTTACCTTTTAATGCTTGTTTATATTCTTCATTTAAATCAATCAAATTTATCTCCTCCATTAGTAAAAAACACCAGTTAAATTATATCAAACTATTAAAATACTTACAATAAAAAGCTAAGAATTCGAACATTTTTTATTATTTCTACATTATTATCATTAAATATTCCCCTTCTTTCCAAATCTTCTACAACTATTGTATAATTTCTTTTTTCTTTTGAAATATTCTTAATTTTTCATTCATTATTTTAATTTAATTTTTTAACAAAAAAATAACAGATAATTTCTTATCTGCTATTTTATGGCTCCTCGTGTTGGGCTCGAACCAACGACCTATCGGTTACTGCACTACACTAATTTTCATTAGCATTATATAAAATATAATTTGTAGTCTGGACTTTATCTTTACCATATCTTACGACTTAGGTAGGTGGTGTAAAGTCTCTACACATAGCTTTCGCCTTGCTCGGTATTGTCGTCAACATTACTTGTTACGAGTTTCACCGACTTAGCCACCTTATCATCTATAAGTTTCCTTATAGAGCTGCTAACTTCTTTGATCTTGCGATCTGCTTTACAGCCGAGCGCTCTACCAACTGAGCTAACGAGGAATATATAAATCTGGCAACAACCTATCTTCCCAGCAGGGTAACCCACAAGTATTTTCGGCACATTTAGG
>CAZQTH010000049.1:0-9754 GCA_964596175.1 uncultured Clostridium sp.
AATCTTGTTTTTTGGAACATTGTATACTAAAATTATCAGGATTGTATGTTTGTACAATAACTTCTCCTGGCAACTCTTTTTCTCTTCCTGCTCTTGCTGCTACTTGTGTTAAAATTTGGAATGTTCTTTCATTTGCTCTATAATCATCAATATTTAAAGAACTATCTGCTGCTATTACCCCAACTAGAGTTACATTTGGAAAATGATGTCCTTTAACTACCATTTGTGTTCCAATTAAAATGTCAATATTTTCGTTTTTAAACTTATTTAATATTTCTTCATGTGAATTTTTCTTAGTTACTGTATCTATATCCATTCTAATAGTAGTTGCATTTGGAAATTCTTTATGTATTTCTTCTTCTAGCTTTTGAGTTCCTGTTCCAAAATAACGTATTTTATTACTATGACATTCTGGACATTCTGTAACTAAATCTTCTTCATAACCACAATAATGGCATTTTAATTTTTTCTCGTATCTATGATATGTAAGACTTATATTACAATTCTTACATTTAACTGTATAGCCACAATTTCTACACATTACAAATGTTGAATATCCCCTTCTATTTAAAAACAATATTGTTTGTCTTTTTTCTTTTAAGTTTTTCTCAATAGAATTATAAAGTTCTCTACTCAACATTGAACGATTTCCATTTGCTAACTCTTGTTTTAAATCTATTATTGTAATTTTGGGAAGTTCCGCTTTGTTTGCTCTTTTGGTTAATTCTAATAATGTTATTTTTCCAGATTCTTTTGCATTATAAAAAGTATTTAAATCAGGTGTTGCACTACCTAAAACTAATGGGCAATTATTTTGTTTTGCAATATATTTTGCAATTTGTTTTGCATCATATTTTGGATTTGATTCTGATTTATAAGAACTATCATGTTCTTCATCTATTATAATTATTCCTAAATTTTCTACTGGTGCAAATATAGCTGATCTTGCTCCTATTACTATTTTTGCTTTATTTTCCTTTATTTTATTCCACTCATCATGTCTTTCTCCTAGTGATAATTTACTATGTAATACTGCTATCTTTTCTTTCCCGAACCTTGATATAAATCTGTCAAGCATTTGTGGTGTTAATGATATTTCTGGAACTAGTACTATTGCATTTTTTTTCTTTTGTATAACTTCTTGTATTAATCGTAAATATACTTCTGTTTTTCCAGAACCTGTTACTCCATATAATAGAAATCTTTTATATAAATTTCCATCAATTACTTCTTTTATTTTATTAAAAGCATTCTCTTGCTCTTCTGTTAATTTTAAGAAGCTAGATTTCTTTATATCTTTTGTTTTTAATGGATCTCTTTCTATTTTCTTATCTAATAATTCTAAATAACCATTTTTTACTAAAGTTTTTACAATTGCTCTTGAGCATTCTGTTATCATTTCTATTTCTGGTATTGTTACACCTTCATTATTTTTTACAAAATTGATAACTTTCTTTTGTTTTTCTGTTTTTATTCTACCAACTTCTATATCAAGTTCTATCTCTTCTATATCTTTTTTTAGATAAACAACTTGTATAGTTTTATCCTGTATTTTTTTTTCTTTACTTCTTGTTCCTGGTGTTAGCATTAACTTTATACAGTCTGATACATTACAAAAATATCTTTTTGCCATCCATCTTGCAAGTTCTATTTGCTTATTACTTATATTGTCTTCTAGTTTTTTTATTTCTTTTACTTCATATTCTGATTTTTCTTTTAATTTTACTACAAAAGCTTCCTCTAATTTTTTACCAGTACCAAAAGGAACTAAAACCTTACTTCCAATTACTATAAGGTCTTCTAATTCTTTTGGCACACTATAGTCAAAAGTTCTATTTAGTTTTTTTGCTGCTCTATTTATTATTACTTCTGCAATCATTTTTAGCTCCTTTGAAAAAAAGTGAGCTTTTATAATTTTAAAATCTCACTTTATTTATTTTGTAGTAATTTATTTTTCTAACCAGTTCTTATATTTATCTTCTATTTTATCCGCAACTTGATTAGGAGTTAAATTTGTTGTATCTAATACAAAGTCATAATTAGATTCGTCTTCTTTTCTTACACCATATAACTCCCAATATCTTTCATTTTCTAATTCATATCTTTTTTCTATATCTAATTTTTGTTCTTCTATTGTATTAAACTTTTTTTCTGTACTTCTTCTTGTTTCATCTTCAAATACTCTTTTTGCTGCAACATTAATATCAACTTTTAAATATACTTTAAAAGACTGTGGTACTGCATACCATCCGAAGACGTGCATCTATTATAAAATTATCATGATTTTTTGCATATTCTGAAGCACTATTTTCTATTTGCCTATCTATTTCCGGATGGTCTTTTACATATTCATTAAAAGTAGTTACATCCATTCCACTTTCTTTTGCTAATTTTCTAAAATAATCTCCATTTCTATATACAGTATAATTTAGTCTTTCCATTAAAATTTTTGATACTGTTCCTTTTCCGACTGGCAAGTTCTCCACCTAATGAAATAATATGTTTCTTTTCCATTACTTTCTCCATTCACTTTTATTCTACTTCAATATCTTCTTCTATGTCATCATTTTCATTTTCTAGTTCTTCAACTATTTTTACTTTACCTTCTGCTATTTCGTTTGCTGCTAAAGTTACAGGTGAAGTTTCTTTAACTTCTGTTCTTGATTCATCACCTGCTGCAATTTGTCTTGCACGTCTTGCTGTTGCTATAACTAATTCATATCTATTAGTTGCTTTTGTTAATAATTCTGACACTGTTGGTTTTACCATCATTTTTTATCAACTCCTTTTAAATTATCAAATTTCATACTTTCGGCTAATTGCTTTCCAAATTCTTCAGGAGATATAGTCTTATCTATTCTTCCTCCTACTGTTTCTGGTTGAACAGCTGATAATATAATATGACCTGAATCCATAATTAATACTGCTCTCGTTCTTCTTCCGTATGTTGCATCAATTGCTGTTTTATTATCTTTTGCTTCTTGTATTAGTCTTTTTATAGGTGCCGACTCTGGACTTACAATTGCTACAATTCTTTGTGCTGAAACAATGTTTCCAAATCCTATATTTACTAATTGCATAAAATCAAATCCTTTCTATTCTATATTTTGTATTTGTTCTCTTAAGTTTTCTATTTCTGTTTTTATATTAATCACACCATTAGTAATTTCTAAACTGTTTGATTTTGAACCTATTGTATTTGTTTCTCTGTTCATTTCTTGGATTATAAAATCTAGTTTCTTTCCAACAGCTTCATTTGAATTTAATAGTTCTATAAACTGTGATATATGACTATTTAATCTTGTTATTTCTTCTTCTATAGAACATTTATCAGCATAAATTACAACCTCTTGTGCCAATCTCGATTTATCTATTTCTTGGTCTTTTAATATTTGCCTTATTCTTTCCTCTAATTTTACTACATATTCTTCAATAAGTCCAGAAGAAAGTTTAGATATTTCATTTACTTCGTTTTGTATTATATCTAACCTTCTTTTTAAGTCTTTTGCTATTTTTTCTCCTTCAGTTTCTCTCATATTTACTAAATTTACTGTTGCATTGTTTACCAATTCTAAAACTTCAAGTCTTATTATATTATCATCTGGATTATCCTGAATTCTTAATACGTCTGGATATTTTGCTATATCATTTACCTGTATATCAGATAAAATATTTTCTTCTGCTGCTAATCTTTTTAGTTCTTTTATATATTCTTTTGCTAAACCGCATATTTATTTTTATTTCTCTTCCTTCTAAAGAATTATTTTCAAAATTAATAAATACGTCTATCTTTCCTCTTTTAACTTTTTTTAATATTTCTTGTTTTATTTCTTCTTCTAAGTAACTAACTTGTCTTGGCATTTTTACAGATATATCAAGATATCTATGATTTACACTTTTTATTTCTATTTGATATTTTCTTAAATTCTTATCTAAGTTTGCTTTTCCATATCCTGTCATACTCTTAATCATTATCTTTTACCTCTTCTTTTTTCTTTTTCTTATTAATTTTTTTACTTAATTCTTTATTTTCTTGCTTTTTTTCCTTTTCTTCTTCTTTTACTTTATCCTGTTTTTTAGTAGTTCTTCTTTTTTTGGTTTCCTCTTTACTATTATTCTCTTTTTTGCTTTTCTTACTTTCTTGACTTTTCTTTGTATTAGTCTTTTTTTGTATTTTACTCTCAACTTCTTTGTTCTCTTTTTTTCCGTCTGTTTTTTTATTACTTGCTACTTTTCTTCTCTTCTTAGCTTCTTTTTTTATTGGCTCTTCTTTTACAATTTCTGATATATCACTTAAGGTTCTTAAATAGTCTCTTTTTTCTTTAGTATATATAATAATTGATTTTAATACATAATAAATTGCAAAAATATATGAAGATGTTAATAAATAAAACCTAAAGTCATATTGGTAAAATGTAATAATATGATTTATTGATAGAGAATGTATAGATAAACACAACAATTCTATTCCACCTAAGGCTAGTTTTCCATCATCTTTTTTATAGGCTATTTCTAAAAGAATTAATCCTAACACTAGAAATATTCCAGAAAATACTTCTATGTCATTCATTAATCTATCTGTATTCATTCTTGCATAAGCAAGATTTAATACCATAAAATATCCCATTACTCCTATTGCTTTTAACAAATTTTTGAATATTACATTCATTTGTGCCTCCTAAAACTCTAATTCATACATTATAACACTTAGTATATTTAATGCTACTGTTTCTGTTCTCAATATTCTTTTTCCTAGTGTTACAGTTACTGCATTGTTGTTTTCTTTTATCATATCTACTTCCTTAGTAGATATTCCACCTTCTGGTCCTATTATCACTGCTATTCTTATTTCTTTTTCTCCAAATTTTTCTTTTACTCTTTTTAAAGTTTCTTTTATTGTTGTTTTTTCTTCTTTTTCATAAGCTACTATTACTATATCATATTCACTAAAGGTTTTACAAATATTTTTAAATGATACTATATTATTGATTTTAGGTATAAAATTTCTATCACATTGCTTTGCAGCTACTTCAGATATTTTTTGCCATCTTTCAACTTTTTTTCTTTTATCTTTTTCATCATATTTTACAATACATCTTTCCATATCAATAGGTGAAATGTCATAGACTCCAAGTTCAACAGCCTTTTGAACTACTAAATCCATTTTATCTTTTTTAGGCAGTCCTTGCATAATTGTTACTTTTATTTTAGATTTAAAATCTTCTAGTTCTTTTATAATTTCACATTCTATTAGGTCTTTTTCTATTTTAGCTATACTACATAAGTAATTTTTTTGTTTTTGACCATTACAAATGATTATTTCGTCTCCGACTTTTTGTCTTAATACATTTTTTATGTGATTTACATCTTGACCTTGTACTTTTATAGTATTATTATCCACCTGCTCATCACTCACAAAAAACTTAGACATGTTAAGTCCTCCTTCATACTTTGATATTATAACATATATTAAAAAAATATTCCAGAAAAAAAGAGAAATTATATCCAGTTTCTTTGAATATAATTTCTTTTTCTTGTTTTTTCCTAATTTTTAATAATTTTCTGCTTTTATTTCAAAATATGCTTTTGGATGACTACATACTGGACAAATCTCTGGAGCATATTTTCCAATTACAATATGTCCACAATTTCTACATTTCCATATTCTTTCATCATCACGGCTAAATACTAATCCACCCTCTACATTTTCTATTAATTTTTTATATCTTTCTTCATGTTCTTTTTCTATTTTAGCTACTTCTGAGAATAGATATGCAATATGATCAAATCCCTCTTCTTTAGCTTCTTTTGCCATTCTGTCATACATATCTGTCCATTCATAGTTTTCTCCTTCAGCTGCCATTTGTAAGTTTTCTATTGTTGATTTTATTTCTCCTCCTTGTAGTAATTTAAACCACATTTTAGCATGTTCTTTTTCATTATCAGCTGTTTCTTGGAATATAGCTGCTATTTGTTCATATCCTTCTTTTTTTGCTTTACTTGCAAAATATGTGTATTTATTTCTCGCTTGTGATTCTCCTGCAAATGCTTCCATTAAATTTTTTTCTGTTTTTGTTCCTCTTAAATCCATTTTATTCCTCCTTCAAATTTTATCAATGGTTATTTTATATCAAAAATCTCTAAAAGTCAAGAAGAAACAAAAACAGACTGTACTATATTATAGCACAGTCTGCTAAAGCGATAACTAGCATTCAAAGAACTTTCTGACTTAGGTTAACTTATACTACTCCTTTGGAACTATACCATTTCCAATATCAACTTTCTGTTTCCATGTCGAAACTCCATCATCTATTCTTACATCTCCCAGATTTGTTACAATTTGCACATTGTATGAAACATCTTCTGGAAGTGCAACAAACAAATTAGATTGTGCCAGACTTTGAACATCGCATGTTGCAAATATATACAGTGTGTCTTCATCCAACATAAACATCTCAAAGTATTGTTTTTCACTTTTAACACATAGCAATGTAGCAGTAACTACTCCATCACTTGATGACAAAATATTTACATTTGCTGTAGATGAATAGATATAGACATCTCTAATTGAGTTACCGGAAAATCTCTTAGTAATATATTCACCTTCTTCACAATCCATCAGATACCTACAAAAATCCATACTGTGGTCATCTGTGTTCTTTTTTGCATACTTCTTGGACATGATTTACTCCTTATCTCTTGTCCAACCTGCTTTACTATTTACAAGAGGATTATTCCTCTATTATGGTAATATTATATCATTTTTCCTTTTGTTGTCAACAAATAACTCCTGATATTTGAATTATTTTAATTTTCGTGTTAATATATTTATGTACTTTTTCATATTTTTTGAAAGGAGTTGTAATGAGTTTCTTTGACACATTGTTTAAGAGACAAACACAACAAGAAGAAACTGCTATACCTGAAGTAGTTCGGAGTTTTTCAGGAAGGAGACGTTATACTTATGCAAAAAATTATAAAAATTTTGAAATACGCATAAAGAGTGACGAAGAATTGTCTGAAGAACAACAACAGACTATCTTTTCTACTGTAAAAGATGGTATAAATCACAACGAGATATCTGAAAAAATTGGTGTTAATGTAATGATTAATACAGGCATTATGAAGCGACCATGTATTAATATTACCTCCAAGTATGTCGAAGTGATTTTCTAGGTACAAAAATAGAGCTGTGCATTGCATAGCTCTATTCTATTATTTTTTCTTGTTTATAATTTTTAAAATGTGAATTAAGAAAACAACACAAAATAAATGATGTTTATAATAATGTATCTATTTTAAATAAAAAATAAATTTCCATTTGGTAAAAGTATAATTTGGTACCAACGAAGTAGTTATCTACAACTTTTTGACTCTCTTGACGATTGATACAAATATCAATCAATTTATTAAAGTATATCATATTTTTTATAAATTACAATAGTAAAATTATTTTTTAATCCATTTATTAAATAAACGAATCAACCACCCTCTATAAATCTTATTGAGGGTGGAGATTCTTTGACCTAATCGTTAAGGTCGAAACGGATTTCTTCTGACAGGTTGCTGTATTTAAGATAATTGGTACGTCCACAGCATGGACATGTGTAATAGTAAATTGTGGGAACGAATGATGGGTCTGACTTTTTTAAGTCTTCTGCTTGTATTTCCAATTCAGCCTCACATATCTTACAAGTTACCCGCATAGTACCTTCAATTTTTTTGCCTTCCTTAATGACCTTCATAAAAAATCTCCTTTCAATTCTCGCTTTAGCGATTGTTATAACTTATATTATACTAAAATTTTACATAAAAGTCAAGTCAAATTATTCAATTGTTTTAAAGAGTTAATTTATAATATTAAATAAATACAAAACAACAACAGACTATCTTTTCTACTGTAAAAGATGGTATAAATCACAACGAGATATCTGAAAAAATTGGTGTTAATGTAATGATTAATACAGGCATTATGAAGCGACCATGTATTAATATTACCTCCAAGTATGTCGAAGTGATTTTCTAGGTACAAAAATAGAGCTGTGCATTGCATAGCTCTATTCTATTATTTTTTCTTGTTTATAAAAACATAAATGATTCTTTAAAATGTGAATTAAGAAAACAACATAAAATAAATGATGTTTATAATAGTATCTTTCCTATATCTATTCTAGTATATTTTTTAAAATATCATCCATTTCCGTTTCCAATAATTTAAAATTTGTATTTGAAAATCCTATTTCTGGTTTAATTCCATCTTTGTTGTGAAAATCTGAGCCTACTGTTACAAATAAGTTATTCTCCTTTGCAAACTTTTTCCATTTTTCGCTTTCATCAAGAATCTTATTATTTCTATCTACATATAAATAATTTGCTTCTATACCATCTGGCTTCATATCTTTTACGATTTCTAAAATATCTTCATCAGTAAGATTATCTTCATGAACATATGCAACAGGATGTGCTAAAACAACTTTTCCTTTTGCCTCTCTAATAATTTGGGCAGCTTCTTTTGGAGTTACAGTTTCTTTTTTTACATATGCCGGACAATTTTCATTCATTATGGTTTCTATAAATTCACCTTTGCTTGGTATATGTCCAAAAACTCTCATAAGTTTTTCTTTGTTTTTATGATTATTTACTATATCTAAGGCAATGTGTGCTTTAGTAACAGCTTCTATTTTATCTAATTCTTCTACATTTAATATATATCCCAATTCGTTTAATTTTTTTGAAACATTGTGTAAATAATCATGTCTTGCATTTCTTATTTTAGATAGTCTTTCCTTAAACTTGTTATCATTTAAATCATATTTATATCCCAGCACGTGAATACCTACTTTTTTTCCTTTTGTCGATATTTCTACTGCATTTATAAGCTTTACATTTTTAGATTTTGCATAAGCAAATAGTTTATCAGTGTATGCTTCTATAGTATCATGGTCTGCTATAGCTATAGTAAAAACCCCATTTTTAGCTGCTTCATCTATTATCTCTTTTGGAGTAAAAAATCCATCTGATAAAGTTGTATGAATATGTAAATCAATCTTGTTTCTCATTTTTTCTCACTTTCTTTTCATATTTCACAGAATATTTGTTAAATACTCATTCACAAATACGATACCTAATGTCGGATAACATTATACTCTCCATAAGACTATTTTTTGTGAATATTTAAAATTATATTGTTATATTGAGTCCTATACTCCATAAAATAATTTTAAAACTTTCTTATATCCTGGAAATGCTGTATTTCTAATATCTTTTATTACATCTTCTACATTATAAACAACAAAAAATTGTTTATATTCTACTTTGTTGTTGTTTATTTCCAGTATTCCATATGGAGCACTATTTGTTTTACCTGGGCATCCTAAAGCACCTGGATTTATATAAATCTTATTAGAATCTTTATTAAAAATATTTTTATGTGTATGCCCATATAAATATATATCTGCATCAATATCTGAAAACATTTCTTCATTTTCCTTTAAATTTGCTACTTTTATATGTTTTTTAAAATTTCCATCCTTTTTCATTGGATAATGGACAATATGTATTTTTTACCTTCAATTCTACAAGTAATTTCTTTTGGTAAATTATTTATATATTCTATAGAACTTTTACTTAAATGATTTTTTATCCATTCATTCCTATCTAATTGCTCTTGACTTGTTTTAATTTTTTCATCATGTACTGTCAATGGCATTCCTTCTATTATATATTTTTCACGATTTCCTCTAACACAAATACA
>CAZQTH010000050.1:0-9663 GCA_964596175.1 uncultured Clostridium sp.
CTCTTTCTTTAAAACGCAAAAAAGACAGCAACAAAACCTATATTTTAGGTTTTATCACTATCTTTCTTTATATATTTTCTTATTCTTTTATTTTCTAATAAACTACTTGTGTGTGTGTGTGTGTGTGTGTACTCCCACAAGGCTTTCAGGTATCTTCTTAATCATTTATTTAGTTCTCTTTCTTTTTTCTTTTCAACTTAACTTTATTCTTTTACTTGTAAATATTTTTTTATAATTATTCTATATTTGTTATTTATTTAAAGATATGTCCTAATTTATTCACAACTCATTCCTTATTTAAAATTATCTTGGACTTATAACAACTCTATAAATCAAACCAGTCTCTGAATCTCTTTCAAAATCTACTCTGTAATAATTTTCTGCAACAACTTCTTCTTTTAATGCTGCTATATTTTGTTGATTCACTTCATACTCTTCACCATTAAAATTAATCTCTTTTATCTGTCTATCATCATCTTGTTGTTCATTATTTAATTGAATAGTACTAAGAAGCCCTCTTACAGTTACTCCTTGTAGATTTGTACTCTCATACACTTCAAACTTTTGATTAAAAGTTGTAATATCTTCTTCACTAACTTCTGTAGTAGTTAAATTATCTATAAACTCTGTATAGCTTCCTAAAGAAGGTATTAAATACATTAGTGGATTTTTATTTTCATCTACTCCAAGTTCTTCCATCTGTGCTGCATTTACCTCTGTTAGTCTTTCTTCCACTGCAATTAAAAAGTTATTTACAGTTTCTTCATCATAATTTGTAAGAACTGTACTATTATCTGTTGTAAAATCTTCTATAGTCACACTATCTGTAAAATTAACATTATTCTCTATTTTATAAGTATAAGACTTAGCTCCACTTTCCAATCCTAATTCATAAGTTTCTTTTACATTTTCTCCATCTAAGCCATCGTAATTTATTTTTCCTGTTAGACTTAGATTTTCATCATTATAGCTTAACTCTATTGAAATATCATATTGCACACTACTATTACTTGCTGTTTTTTGTATATCTATTTTTACTTCATTTAATGATAATACTATTTTACTAGTTTTTCCACTTTTTTTATAAACTATAATACTAAAATTCTCACTAGATATTTCATCATTGTTTTCAATATTTTGTATCAATTCATCAATATCATTAGTTGTTATACTCGCTGAATTTCTTATTTCTTTTATATATTCATTTAATTTTTCTAATGTAGCCTCGTCATTTTTAAATGCTTCTAACAATTGGACTAAAAGATCTTTTAGTTCATCTCCACTTAAAGTAAGTTGATATCCAGTACCATTTGTATCATTTACATTAGAAAATTTATCTTCACTTATATTTTGGAAAATATCTATATAAGTATTTAACTCTTCTTGTGAAAATGATATATTTCCTATTAAACTTATATTTGTTACTATATCATTAATATTTTTTAAGATTTCAGATTCGTCTCCTTGTAAATCTTCTATCTTATCAATCTCTACATTTATAAATTTACTTCCTATATAATCTGTTTGCACTCCTACTTGACTTCCTATTTTTCTATATATTATAGGAAATGTTACAGAATCAGAATAATTAATACTTATATCTTGTTCCGTTTTTGAATTAGTATTATCAGTTTTTCCTGAAAAAGTAATACTAAGATTGTTTAAGTTTTCTATATTAACAACCTCACTATCTGTTGCACTTACTGTAAAACCACCTTCATTTGTATATGAACCTGTTGTTTTTTTCTCATAATATTGTATTACACTATCTTCTATAAAACCATCTTCCGTATCTCCTACTTGAGTAATATATTTAAAAAATAATTCTTTATTTCCTTTAAATATATCAGTTGTAAAATATGCAAGTGCAAATCCACCTACTAATATAATTAATAATACAACTATAATTAAAATAACTATTATTTTTTTACTCTTCTTTTGATTCATAAATACCTTTTCTCCTCTTACAATATTTTATTATTGCTTAAGTCTTATTCTTCCCAATTATGGTAAATATTAGAAACGTCATCTAAATCTTCTAGGTTTTCAATTAATCTTTCCATTTTTTCGCTACCTTTTTCATCTAATGTTACTGTTGTTGTAGGTATCATTTGTACTTCTGCTTCTAAAAATTCTAGTCCTGCTTCTTCTAGCTTTTCATGTACTGTTGAGAAATCACTTGGATCTGTTGTTATTTCATACACTTCATCTAAAGTTTTAAAATCTTCTGCTCCTGCATCTAATGCTAACATCATTAAGTCATCTTCAGACATCGAAGTACTTTCTTTTTCTATTACAATAACACCTTTTTTATTAAACATATATGATACACAACCATTAGTTCCTAAATTTCCTCCAGCCTTATCAAATACATGTCTTACATCTGCTGCTGTTCTATTTTTATTGTCTGTAGCAGCTTCAACAATTACTGCTACTCCATTTGGTCCATATCCTTCATATGTTATTTCTTCATAGTTTTCATTACTAGCTGATGCTTTTTTCAAAGCATTATTTATGGTATCATTTGGCATATTTGCTGCTTTACATTTTGCAATTACATTTCTTAATTTTGAATTTCCCTCTGGGTCTGGTCCACCTTCTTTTACTGCAATTACTAATTCTCTTCCAAGCTTTGTAAACACTTTTCCTCTTGCTGCATCTGCTTTTCCTTTCTTCGCTTGTATATTATGCCATTTACTATGTCCTGACATTCTTTTCTACCTCCTTTTAATTTTCCTTTTATTTATAACGGTTTAATCTTCAATATTTCTTGTTTTGACCGTTTTTTAGTTTACACAAAAATATTGATTTTTAAGAGTTTTTATAGTTTTTATTAAAACTATTTATTTCAAAATTACTCTCTATAAAAAATTATTTTTTTATGTATTTTATATGAACTTTTGTTTTTGTCTTATTTGAAGTTTTTAACAAATGTTCTAACTTATTTTATCACAATATTTTAAGTTTGTGTAGTATTTTTACAAATATTTTTCGCACTCCATATAACTACATTAATTATATTGTTTTGGTTCCCTAATCCTTCCTAATTTTTTTGTTTTGAAATTTATCTTTACTCCTCCATCATAAATTTTACTATTTACTTAATAAATATTAATTCTTTCAACATTACAGATTTTTCTACATATGATATTAATTTATAAATAATTATATATATCAAAAACATCTAATGGATAATCTATTTTTCTTTTAATATTAGATATTATTTTATCTAAACTATCTCCACCTCTAATATCTTTTTTAGGTATATTTTTTATTTCTTCTAGTGTCAACCATTTTACATCATTTATTTCATTTTCTCTATAATCTTTTTGATTTACATTATCTAAAAAAGCATTTAAATATATTATTAACATTTCACCTTTATTTGTAACAAAATTTTGTATAAGCAGTAAACTATCAAGTTTTATATTATACCCTGTTTCTTCTAAAACCTCTCTTTTAGCGGTTTCAAAAATATCCTCTGTTGGTTTTACCTTTCCTCCAGGTAAATTCCATAAACCTTTTACTTCTTTTTTATTTTCTTGAACAAATAATATTTTATTATTATTTCTTACACAACAAGAAACTATTATGTTTAATATTTTACTCATATGAACAAATCCTCCATACAAAACTTTATACAAGTATTATATCAAAATATATTTTATTGTCAAAAGTTTTACATAAATTAAGAGCTACCTAAGATTCAAGTCTTAAGTAGCTCTATGTATGAAAATAAAAGAGAATAATCCTTTCAGTATCAATCTATTTATTTGGTTGGCACTGTATTTATTTGTCAAACTAGTTGTATCTCAATTATTATTTAATATTATAATAAGAATTAATACTGTCTGTTATTGCTTGCATGTATAAATCTCCATTTTTTAATATATTTCTCAAATCACTATTGACATTCATATATCCAAGTTCTATTAAATATCCTTCTACACCAACATTTGAATTACGGTATATATTTTCACCATAACTTGGGTTACTTCCATCAACATATGCACCAGTTGCTATACCCCCAATTTCTCTTATTATAAATAAATATGGTACAGAATCAAATATTCCATTATATGATCTATAATAACTTCCTGTAAGATCTTTTACATCAGTAGTACGTACATATACACCTTTTTCTTCTTTGTAGGTTTCCATCTCTGAGTAATCAGTACCAGCTGTTTCTACAATATTATCTGCTAATAGTTTCGCTAAAGTCAAATCTGCATATGGGGCTGCATAAACTTCAACTCCTCCATCTACAAGATTAGATTCGTTACTATTTAAATGTAAAGATATAAGCAATTTAGCACCTGATTCATTTGCAATTGTAACTCTACCATCTTCATCATAAATATTATATGTATCATACTCGTCTGTTTCTGTACCATCTCTTGTTAAAAGTACTTTTAAACCTAAATCTTCTAATTGTTCTTTTAATTCTAAAGCACAATCAAGAACTATTTCAGATTCTTCATAACTTCCAGAAACAGCACCTACATCACTTCCCCCATGACCTGGATCTATTACAACATCATATACATCACTTGGAAGTTTAGAAACTTGTGTTATATTTAATACTAAAACTGATATATTATCTTCAGAAACAAAACTTATATTAATTTTGTTATTAGTATTGTTTCTTGTTAATGTATAATAATCTATGTCATCTGTATATTCTGTATTATTTACTAAAGAATAATATTTTGTCTCATCATTAGAATTTTGTATTTTTAAAAAAATATAATAATTTTCTACATCTAAACTTTCCAGATTTAACCCTGTATTAATCTGTTCTAATGTAGAAAAAGAAAGTTCTCCGTTTTCATAATCATATGTAGTATCTATTATTACCTCTTCACCTGAAGCTTTTTTTGCTACAACTTCTACATTTTCTATTACAACATCAGTAATACTTATATTACCTTCTATATTTAGATGTGTACCATAAACTATATATCTAGATACTTCTGCTTGTGTAGTTTCATCAATTATCTCTAAAATTTTAGATATTTCTGCTGGCGTACTAGTTGCATAAGATTCATCTTCTCTTCTTTGAATCATTATATATATTAATAATAAAACTACCGCTATCACCAAAAATACAAGTTTTCTTCCTTGGTAGCTTTTCTTTTTCCCGTGTTTTGATTTCTTTTTCATATAATAATATACTCCTTGTCCAAATTAATAACTTATATATAACAAATTAATCTCTTTTTCTTATTCTGTTAGAAATTAATATTGTTTTACCACATGTATCATAAATTAAATCTAAATCATGTGATGTAATATGCGTCAACATGTCCAATTGCTACATACTTGTAGTATCAACTGCTGGACTTATCATAGCATATGCTATGTGCATATTGTCTTCCCATATTTTTCTATTTATCAAATTTACCACTTTCTAATCCATCTAAGTCTAATGTTATATATTTAAAACCTATCTCTTTTAATTTATTACTTATGTCTTTCTTATTTTTTATGACTATTTCTATATCATCATCTTCAACTTCAATTTTTGCTATATCTCCATGACATCTTACTCTTACTTTTTTTATTCCTAATTCTTTTAAAATATTTTCACTAAAATCTACTTTTTCTAAAACTTCTTTATTTAAAATAGTATCATAAGGAAATCTAGTCGCTAAACATGAATTAGATGGCTTATCCCAAAATTCAATTCCTAAATCTTTACTATATTTTCTAATATCTTTTTTATAAAAATTAAGTTTTGCTAAAAGGCTAATTATACCTAATTCTTCAGTTGCTTTATTTCCTGGTCTATAAACCTTTAAATCATCTGCATTTTTCCCATCTAATAGATTTATAAATCCATTTTTAATTGCTTCTTCTCTAATTTTATTCATTAAATTCTTTTTACAATAATAACATCTATCTTTTTGATTTTTCCTAAACTCTAAAATCTCTAAAGGTTTATATATAATTTCTCTATATTTAAAATTATTTTCCTTTAAAAACTCTATTGCCTCATCATAATCTTTTTTGGGAATCATTTCTCCATTTGCTATTATTGCTAAAACATCCTCTCTTTGTAAAACTCTATTTGCTACATATAACAAAAAACTTGAATCAATACCTCCAGAATAACAAATAGCAACTCTTCCCAATTTTCTTATTTCATTTTCTAATTCTTCTAACATATTCACTACCTTTATCTTATTGCTAATTTATTAATTTGATTTGCTATATATCCAGCACCATAACCGTTATCTATATTTACTGTTGCAATTCCATTGCTACATGAATTAATCATACTAAGAAGTGCTGCTAATCCATTAAAGTTTGCACCATAGCCAATTGATGTTGGAACTGCAATTATTGGTACTTTTACTAAACCTCCCACAACAGAAGCTAATGCTCCTTCCATTCCAGCAATTACGATAATACAATTTGCTTTATCTAGTTTTTCTCTTTGTGATAGTAATCTATGTATTCCAGCTACTCCTACATCATAAACTCTCTCTACATAATTTCCAAAAAACTCTGCTGTCTGTACTGCTTCTTCTGCAACTGGTATATCTGCTGTACCTCCTGTACAAACTACTATATTTCCTTGTTTTTCTTTCTTTTTTTCTATTTTTAATATTCTAGAAATACTGTCATATTCTACATTTGGAATTTCTTTTCTTACTAATTCATATTGTTCTTTGCTTGCTCTAGTTCCTAATACTTCTCCATTTTCTTTATAGATTGTTTGATATATTTTAGCTAAGTATTTATCAGGCTTTCCTTGGCAAAATATGACTTCACTTGCACCAGCTCTTTCTTTTCTGTTATGGTCAATTTTGACATAGCCTAAATCTTCATACTGATTATTTTTTATTTCTTTTTCTGCATCTTCTATACTTATTTTATTTTCTTTTAAGCTTTCTAATATTTCTTTTATTCCCATTATTTATTTTAGCTCCTCTAATTTATATAACTCTTTTAAAGGTATATTGTTTTCTTTTGCTAATTCTTTCACACTCTCATATTCTGGGTATATATATTCTTCTCCATTATTTATTACTTTTTTTGCTTTTAGTTTTCCATATTTTGTGTCTATCTCTACAGATTCTCTACTTAATTTTGTTTTTGCTTCAAAACGATATCTTATTCCTATTGTTGTTGTTTCTCTAAAAATGATATTTTGTAATTTCATCATATCTTCTTTTTTACACGCAACTGTTAATCTATATGCTGGTCTATTTTTCTTCATAAATATAGGTGTAAAAAATACATCTAAAGCACCTTGCTCAAATAATTTTTCAGAAGTATATCCAAAGACTTCTCCTGAACAATCATCTATATTTGTTTCCATTACTACAAGATTTTCATTTTTTTCTTGCATTTCACCATAATATACTTTTAAAATATTTGGTATTTCTATATCTTTATGTCCTGCACCCCAACCTATTTTTTTTACTTTTATAGTTGGTAATGTTGTAAATTCATCTGAAAGTTCCGCAATTATAGCAGCACCTGTTGGAGTTACTAATTCTGTATCTATATCTATTTGCCTAAATTTTACTCCTGCATCTGCAAATATTTCACTAGTTGCAGGTACTGGTACGGCCATCTTTCCATGTGCACATTCTATAAAACCATATCCATCATTTACAACACTTGATATTACTTTATCTGGATTTATTTTATTAATAAGTATTGCTGTACCTACAATATCAACAATAGAATCTATTGCACCTACTTCATGGAAATGTACTTCTTCTAATAGTTTGTTATGTACTTTACTTTCAGCTTTAGCAATTCTTATAAATATCTTCTTTGCTAAATCCTTTACTTTTTCATCTAAATAACTTTCATCAATTATCTTGTTTACATCATTTAGATTTCTATGTTCGTGATGATGGTGATGTTCATTTTCTAAAATCACATCTACATATGTTCCCGTTACTCCATTTTTAACTTTTTTTGATATCTCTATTTTATATCCATCTATATTTAATTTCTTTAATTCATTTACTAAATAATTTTCATCTTCTATTATTTCAGTTAAAGCACCTAGTGTCATGTTTCCACTAATACCACTAGAACAATCAAAATATAAGACTTTCATTTTTATTATACATCCCTCCTTCTTACTAATTTCGCTACCTTTTATTTATATCATATAGAGTTACCCCTAAGTCAAGTAATTTGCTTTTTTTTCACTTAGAATTCACAATTTATTATATACTTTTTAAAGAAAAAATTCTGTAACATTAATATTTTTTTTATGTTACAAGATTATTTCTATTCTTTTTTCTTTCCTAAAACTTTTAGATAAGTATCTATATATAATCTACCACCATATCTAATCCAGATATAAATGCCTGTTTTAGTAAAAAAAGTGGTTCAAAAAAGAGATTTAAGAACTCTCAAACCTCTCTACTTTTTATCTTAATAATTTTTTATACACTTATCTTAATTTTTCAGCAAAATCTGCCATAACTTCTGAAATTTTTATCTCTTGAGGACAAACAGCTTCACAACTTCTACAACCTATACAAGCACTTGGTTTCTTATCATCTGGAAGAGCACTAATTGCCATCGGTGCAATAAATCCTCCACCTGTAAAATTATGTTCATTATATAATGAAAGTAATTTTGGAATATCAAGTCCCATTGGACAATGTGAAGTACAATAACGACATGCCGTACAAGGTAAATTTCCTTTAAGCATTTCTTCTGCTATACTAAATAACGTATTCATTTCTTCTTCATTTAATGGCTTATTTTCACTAAATATTTTTATATTTTCTTCTAATTGTTCCATTGTTGACATTCCAGAAAGTACCATTGTAACTCCTGGTACACTTTGTAAAAATCTAAATGCCCAGCTTACAGTTGTTTCCTCTGGTCTTAAAGTTTTTAATTTATTTTCTTGTTCTTTTGGAAGTTTTGTAAGTTTTCCACCTCTTAAAGGTTCCATAACCCAAATAGGAATATTGTATTTGTTTAATAATTCAACTTTATCTTTAGCATCTTGGAAGTCATAGTCCAAATAATTTAATTGTATCTGACAAAATTCCATATATTCTCCATAAGCATTTAAAAATCTCTTTAATATATCTAAATCACCATGTATTGAAAAGCCTAGGTGTTTAATTCTTCCATTTTCTTTTTGTTTCATTAAATAATCAAATATGCCATATTTAGGATCTAAATATTGTTCAATATTTTTATCATTTACATTATGGAATAAATAAAAATCAAAATAATCTACTCTACATTTTTCTAATTGTTTTTCAAAAATTTCTTCTACTTTATCCATATTTGATAAATCATATCCTGGAAACTTAGTCGCTAAATAAAAACTATCCCTTTGATATTTACTTAAAACTTTTCCCATAACTATTTCTGACTCTCCATTATGATATCCCCAAGCAGTATCAAAATAATTAATTCCATTTTTAATTGCATACTCAACCATTTTTGCTGTTTCTTCTTCATCAATTGGTGTATCTGAAACCTCACCTTTATTAGGTAGTCTCATTGCTCCTAATCCTAAGTTTGATAATTTTAAATCTTGAAAACCTTTATATTGCATAATCTTCTCCTCCATTTTCTACTTCTTTAATACTATTTTTATTACTACAATTTTATTATCTGTTTTTTTAAAATAAATGTCAACAAATATTATTATTTATATTTACT
>CAZQTH010000051.1:0-9621 GCA_964596175.1 uncultured Clostridium sp.
ATTCCTGTGGAGAATTTTATAAGTTCTTTCTGAATAAACATGAGTTGTTACAATAATTACTGGTTTATAATTTAAATTCAACTTCCTTAAATTAGATAAGAATTCTAAGGAATCTGTATTACCAGTTTTACTATTATTTAACTCTAAATCTAATACTATTCCTTCTGGATGTTTTAACTTTACATACTTTAATGCATCAATGTCAGAATCTGTTATTGCTATTAATTCAAAATCATTTCTTTTCTTGATACAATCAATAAACATGTTACAATCGTTAACATCATCCTCTACGATTAGAATTTTCATTGGTTTTGACAACTTTCTATCTCCTCCTTTTTATTTATATATTTTATAATATACCATAAAATCTCTTAAAATACCATAAATAACCATTATTTTTAACCAACATATTTGTAATTTTTATATTATAAAATAAATAAAAAATATAAGAGGTTTTTGTTATGAAAGAAAATAATCGCACCACTAATGATATAGAAAAAATCGAACAAGAAAAAAGGGGCAAAAGAATAAAAAACATAAGAGAAACTGAATTACATATGAATAAAACAGAACTCGCAAAAGAAATAGGAATATCTAGTCAATTTTTGGGATTAGTAGAAGATGGAAAAGGAAATTTAGTTTATAAAAGTCTCAAAAAATTAAGAAATCTAAGTGGTCATTCAGCAGATTACATACTTTATGGACTTGATGACAAATGTCTTAATAAGACAAAAAAACTATTACAAGATTATTCAGAGGAAGAAATAATAGAAACTTTGAATTTTATAAAACATTTCATTATGCTTATAAGGAATATTTAAGATAATATCTTACTTAATCCTTAGTTATATATTAAATCTATTTAAAAAAGAATCAGTTTTTTCTGATTCTTTTATCTCTTTATACTTGTTTTATTAATACTTCTTTCCACTCTTCTTCTCTAAATCCTGTAAGCACCATATTTTCGGTAATCAAAAGAGGTCTCTTAATTAACATACCATCACTTGCAAGAAGTTTTATTTTTTCATCCTCTGTCATATTAGGTAGTTTTTCTTTTAAATTAAGTTCTTTATATTTTAGTCCACTAGTATTAAAGAATTTCTTTATTTCTTTATTACTCTTAGAAATCCATTTTTTTAATTCTCTTTCAGTTGGAGTATCTTCTAAAATGTGTCTATCTTTGAAATCCAAATTATTTTCAATTAACCACTTTTTAGCTTTTATACATGTTGAACATTTTGGATATTCTATAAATAAAACCATTTTATATTCCCACACTCCTTGTTTCAGGAAGAGTAGAACCACCATCTATTACAAAACTTTGACCTGTTATATATGATGCCTCCTCACTTGCTAGAAATGCAGCAAGTTCTCCTAACTCCTCTATTGTACCTAATCTTCCCATTGGAATACCATCCGCAATTCCTTTTACAACAGAATCTGGATTATTACTATCAGAATCTTTTGCAATTCCCTCTACCATTGGAGTCATAATGTAACCAGGAAGTATGCAATTTACTCTTATTTTCTTATTTACAACTTCTGCTGCTAGACCTTTTGTAAATCCTAGAATTGCTGCTTTTGTTGTAGCATAAGCAACTTCACCAGTATCAGCAACCATTGGCCCAGTCACAGATGAAAGATTCACAATTGATCCATTCTCTGGCATATACTGTAAAACTTCTTTAGACATATTCCATGTACCTTTTATATTTATATCAAAGTGGAAATCTCTAATCTCATCAGTAGTTTCTAAAAATGGCGTTAATTTTGCAACTCCTGCATTATTTACTAAAATATCAATTTTATTATATTTTTCTATTACCTTTTCTACACATTCTTTAATTTTTGCCTTATCTCTGATATCAACTAAATAACCTTCTACTTCTTTTCCTTCTTCTCTTAAATTATTTAAAGTTTCTTCTATTTTATTTGAGTAATCAAATATTATGACTTTAGCCCCATATTTTAGAAAAGTTTTTACAATTCCTAATCCATTTCCCATTGCTCCACCAGTTACTATTGCAACTTTATTTTCTAATTTCATGAAACCATCTCCTTTCTTTTTTCTACATTTTATCATTTATACAAATATATAACAATATTTTTTATATTTTACTCTTCTGATACTTCTTCTGGCATATTTTCATATAGAGGTATTATAAAGTTTAATTCAGAATCCACAGTATTAGATGCTTCATAAACTTCTTTCATATTAGAAGCCTCAGATGTTGGTGCAAGTAGATTTTGCATATATTGATGACTATATAATCCATCTTGTTTTACTACATCAAATTTTTGTAAATATAATGTATTTTGTCCTACATTTATATAATCTTCTTTCATGAAATCTATTCCACCTATAATTGCCTTTTCTAAACTATCCCATCCTTGCTCATATGCATAACTTGCTGCATTTTCTAATATTTCACTACTTGAATTTCCAACAGCATTTATATTAAATGGATTATATACAATAGTTCCATTGTATTCATATCCTGTAGATAAAGTAGTTCCACTTCTTCCCTGTTCTTGTATTAATCTTGAGGCTATAAAATATGGATCTAAATCAGAATTTTTTCCCGCTTCTATAATTGCCTCTGAAATACTATCTCCTTCTAAAAAACTTCCTTCTGTAATAGTGTTTAATCCTTCTACTGTTTGAGCTCCCTCTGAATAATCCAATTCTTTAAATTGGAAAATATTTTCTTCATTTAAAATATTTCTTGGATCCATCTTATATTCTATTGCCTTATCAGAAGCACACATCCAAGTCCCATTATCAAACCTATTATCTATATCTATTTCACATTTCCAATCATCAGGGTAAATTGATGAATCTGGAATTAAGTTTAGAGGATATGCTCTTGTATCTGAATGTCCTTCATTGTCAATCACTTCACTCCAATCTAATTTAGTATAAAATAAAGTAAAAGTCCAATTAGGATGTTCTTCTAATAAACTATCTATTAATTCCTTATATCCTGGATATTTAGCTTCATTCAAATTTTCTCCGTCATATTCTACATATTTTTGTTTTTTACTTTCTTCTACTAAAAATGAAACTACTATTGAAATAATTATTAATACTACTACTGCAATTATAAAATTTCTTACTTTTTTAGGATGTTTTCTTATAGTTTTAACAATTTTTCTTATTAAATTACTTTTTTTATTCATATTATTAAAATTATAACTTTTCATATAACATATTATAACATAAAAATCCCTTTTTAAAACTTTTTTATTATTTTTTACTGTAAAATCTTTATGAACTTCTTTATTTACTTGTATTATATCTATATTTGCTTTTATATCTTTTATATCTTTTATATCTTTTATATCTTTTATATTTAACTTATTAAGCTCACTCTTAGCCTACTTCATTATCTTTTTAATTTCAGGTACTATCTTTTTAAATTCGATTAGTGCTTGATTTACACTTGCTTGTACTACAATGTATAATTTTTCTACTATACTTATTGTCACCTCTTTTCAAGCATAATAAAAGCACCAGCCTTATACTGATGCTAAACTAAAAAATGCTATTTTTTGACACTTTTTATTAATCATATATTTCTCTTCTATGTCCTATTTCTAATACTAGAATTATTATTTCTTTATCTTTTATTTCACATATTATTCTATAGTCTCCTATTCGGTATCTCCATTGCCCACTTTTGTTTCCTACTAATCCTTTTCCATGTATTCTTGGATTTTCACAACCTACCAAGTTCTTATCTATCCACGCATAGATAAGATTTCTAGTATGTTTATCTAATTTTCGCAAATTTCTAATAGCTCTTGGTGAATATTCAACTTTATACTTTTTCATCTTCCTCGTCCCATGTTTTCATCATTTCTTTTACTTCTTCGTGGCTATAAGTTTTAGGATTTTTATTATATTCTTCTATTGCCTCATAATAAACCTTTAAGTCATATTCATCTTCAATTTTTTCAATTACTGCATCTCTTACTAAATCAGATAGTGAAATATTGTTCATATCTGCATAGGCTTTTATTAATTCTGTATCTTTATCACTCAATCTTACTGAAATAGTCATAATATCAACTCCCTTCTCTTATCATTGTACTACATTGTATTACATCTGTCAATATTATTATACTATTCTTTGTAAAATTATGTGATATTATTCAAAATAAAAACACACTACATTTTTGTAATGTGTTTTGTTATTTTTTTAATTTTTCAAGTAATTCCATCTTTTTCATCGAAAATTCATATTCAGTTAAAATTCCATCCTTGTATAGTTCTGATAATTTTTCTATTTTATCCGTAATGTCTTTTTCAACTGTTTTATTTACTTCTATCTTAAAACTTTTATAATTATTTATTTGTTGATTGGTATTGTCAATAAATGCTCCTATTTGATTTACTGGAATATTATTTATTAATACTTTAGAGGAACCATCCCATATATGTATTTCTCCTGTGAATAATCCTTTATGTTGTACAATAGAACTTATTTTTTCAATTGGTATTTCAATTTGCATACTTTGTATTAATCCTTTATTAAATAAAATAATTCTCTTATTAGTTGTTAACAAATTCGTTTTTTTTCCGTTGACATACCCTATCGCAAAAGCCTCTATTTCTTCATCAGTTTGTAGTACTTCACTTAAGTATTGGCTTACACTTTTTGGGTTGGTTAGTTTATATTTTCCTAATAAATTTTTTATTCTTTTATCAATTTCGTTAATATTCCTCATTTTTACAGGCCTCCCCTAAAATAAATAATACCATTATTTTACAAAATATGCAACACTTATTTCCGACTTTTTAATCTTGCTATTTAAATTCAATCAATGTTTGTTCTATATTTGATTGTACTACAATGTCTAATTCTTCTACTATGAAATTGATGGTCTTAATCCAAGAGAGTTAAGTTGCTTATAAGAAGATTATGTCTTATTTAATATTTTCTCTAACTCTATTTCTGCTTTCTTTACAAAAAAATTACTCTCATCTATTGGCAAGTTTAATTTTAATATCTTTTCCTTCAAGTCCTCGATTGTATTTAACCCTTTTTTATCAGTAGTTTCAACCTCTATTAAATTGTCTCCTCCTCTTACATTTTTCAAGACTAATCCCAGTCCATCCTTACTATAACAAATATCATCTTCTATTATTTCCATTAACTGTTTATATCCAATAGCATTTAAAAAACTTTTAGCATCATCTATGCTTTGAATCTCACATTCTATTTTTTCTTGTTTTAAGATATTCCCGTTTTCATCTATTTCTTTCTTTTTAAAAACTAATAATTTACATCTTCCCACATCTCTGACTATTACAGCATTTTCTAATATTTGTCTTATAGTAATATTTCTAATATCTAAGCTTTCATTAATAAAATAGCTATCATCTAAATAAAATTTATCAATAATTTCAAAATTATTTTTTTCTAATATTTCTATCACATCTTTAAAACTACTCTTTACTTTAACAGTTATCTCATTATTATTTTCAATACTCATTTTCTCTCACCTAACCTTTATACTTACAATAAATTTAAAAATTAACTTTCGCTATTTATTACAAAATATAAGTAATATCCTCCTGTAATATTTTTTACTTCAAATTCATTTTGTGTTAATATTCTACAAGCAATGTAACTTCTAAGTCCTGTACGACAATATACTAAATATTTTTTTGATTTATCTAACTCTTGTAGTCTTTCTCTTAATTTATCTAATGGAATATGAATTGAATTTTCGTATGTTCCTCTTTCATATTCTTCATCTGTTCTAACATCTAAAACACAATATTCACTATTTTCTTTTAAACATTCTACTTCGTCCCAAGTAACATTATTTACTAATCCTTCTATTTCATTTACAATTGCATTTCCTAATATATTTACTGGACTTTTAGCTGATGAAAATGGTGGTGCATAGCATAGTTCTAGTTTTTCTAAATCATATGCTGTCATATTCATCTTTATTGCTGTTGCTAAAATATCACAAACTTTATCAACTCCTTCTTTTCCCCAAACTTGAGCACCTAGAATCTTTCCTGATTTATCATCATATAAAGCTTTTATTGTAATAAGCTTAGCTCCTGGGTAGTAACCTGCATGGGAATTAGAAGATACTAATATGGTTTTATAACTTATATTTCTAGCTTTGCATATTTTCTCATTTACACCTGTCATTCCTAAATTATAATCAAATATCTTTAATATACTACTTCCGATTGCCCCTTCATAAGTTGTTTTTATTCCTTTTATATTATTTGCAACAACCCTAGCTTGTCTATTTGCTGGCCCTGCTAAAGGTGTATAATTTTTATTTTCTATTATAGGATTTTCTAACATTATAGCATCACCTAAAGCATATATATCTTTATTATTTGTTTGTAAATATTGATTTACTATAATTCCTCTATTTCCTACTTCTAATCCAGCTTTTTGTGCAAGTTCTGTTTCTGCTTTTACTCCGATACATAAAACTATAAAATCTGATTTTAACACTCTATCTTCTAATGTTATATTCAATTTTTCATTTTCTTCTATTTTTGTTACTTCATTATTTAATATAATATTTACTCCATTTTTTCTTAAAACTTTATGCACAAAGTTTGCCATATCTTCATCTAGTGGATTTATTAAATGTGAATCTTTTTGTACTATTGTTATGTTTAAATTCGTATAGTTTCTAAGATTCTCCGCCATTTCTACACCTATATATCCACCACCAATTATAGCAACATCTTTAATATCATTATTTGCTACATATTCTTTTATTTCTATAGAGTCTTCTACTGTTCTTAGGGTTTTTATTCTTTTACTTTTTAAATTTTTGAAAGGATTAAATGGCTCTGCTCCTGGTGATAAGACTAGTCTATCATAATTTTCCTCATATTCTTCACCATTATCTAAATTTCTAATCAATACTTTTTTATTATCAGGATTTATTTTTATTACTTCTTGTCTTACCCTTACATCTACATTAAATCTTTCATTAAAAGATTTAGGTGTTTGTAATAATAATTCTTTTTTATCTTTTATTACATTTCCTATATAATAAGGAAGCCCACAATTTGCAAATGAGATGTAATTTCCTTTATCTATCATTATAATCTCTGCATTTTCATCTAATCTTCTAAGTCTTGTAGCTGTAGTCGCTCCTCCTGCTACTCCTCCAACTATTACAACTTTCATTTTTTATCCTCCTATAAATAAATTAGTTTAGAAAATTTTCTAAACTAATTTTAAGAATTACTATAATTATTTAATCATACTCAAAATCTCTTCTTTGTCAATTACACCTACTGAACGATTAACTTCATTTCCATTTTTTATAACAACTAATGTAGGTATTGACATTACTTGATATTTAATAGCTAAATCATGTGATTCATCTACATTTACTTTTACTACTTTAATATCATCATTTTCTTCTGCTACCTCATCTACTGTTGGAGACAACATCTTACAAGGTCCGCACCAATCTGCATAAAAGTCTACTAATACTGGTATATTACATTTTAAAACCTCATTTTCAAAACTTTCATCATTTACTTTTGATACTCTCATTTTACTACCTCCTCTATATATTATGTTTAATATAATATATTTTATTAATATTTTTCCTCTATATTTTTCAATATCTCACAAATCTTTTCTGCTGTTTTATCGTATTTATATTTGTTTTTCTGGTTTTTTTCTTCCATAGTCATTTCAACTAGGAACTTATTTGTATCTGGCATAACTGTAATTGAATCTAGTGGATATCCTACTCTTCTTTCTTTAGATTTACTACTTGTTAAATAAAATTTACTTTTTCCACAAGTAAAAGTTTTAGTTTCTTCTCCATTAAAAATAGCAACTCCATTTACCCATTCTCCAAGTATTTTTCCGCCATATTTTTTTGCCAAGTTACTATAATATTCTATCATTTCTTCATCTGTAAGTCTTTTTCCATTCACTCTTCTTACATGTGTTCCAGGTTGCTTATCTTCTGGAACATTTTCTAAAAACAAATTTGTGTCAATTCCTATTGTTATTTTTTTTGCCATTTTTCCGTATGTTTCTGCTTTTATCTTAGCATTTTCAACTGCTGTTTTTCCAGTTTCTTCTACATCTATATTTAATTCTAAATCTTTTAAAGTTAATACATTAATTCCGTTTTTTTTCTAACTTATCTTTGTAATTTGCTATTTTTGCTGGGTTTGTTGTTGCAAATAATACTTCCATTGATATTCTCCTTCAAATTATTCTTCTACTTCTTTTTTCCATAAACCATGTTTGTTACAATAAGCATAAATAGTTGCTCCTTTTATGTAAGGAAATTTTGCTTCTGCAACCTCTCCTGGCTTAAACTTTATCGTTATCTCTTTATTTTCTGCTACTAAGTCAATCCATTCAATAAAATGATCTTCTTCCATAACGTGATTTACTTTTACTGATAATTCATCTCCTACTTTCTCATAAGTAGGTACATGTTTTTCTACTGCCGCATCTACTGAATTTGGGACTAATTTTTTCATTGGCCCTCCACAACAAATAATTCCACATCCACTACAATTACAATCTTCTATTACTTTTACAATTGCTCCACAAGATTTACATCTTTTTATTACTATTTCATTTTCCACAATAAATTCCTCCTATCATTTTGCATTATATCATGATTGTTTTATCTTGTATAGTTTTTTAATAATTATCCTAAAGCTATATCTAAAACCATCATTAATACAAAACCAATTGCTACACCTATTGTTCCAATATTTGAATGTTCTCCTTCTTGTGCTTCTGGTATCAATTCTTCTACAATAACATATATCATTGCACCTGCCGCAAATGATAATACACATGGAAGTATTGGTGTTACTAATCCTGTTAATAAAATTGTAATAATTGCTGCAATTGGTTCAACCACTCCTGATAATACACCATCTAAAAAAGCTTTTCCTTTTGTTTTCCCTTCTGTTTTTAATGGCATTGATATTATTACACCTTCTGGAAAATTTTGAATCGCTATTCCAAGAGCAAGTGCTATAGCAGATGCCATTGTCATACTAACATTTCCTGTTACTGCTGCAGCAAGCACTACGCCAATAGCCATACCTTCTGGAATATTGTGAAGTGTTACAGCCAGAACAAGCATTGTTTCATTTTTAAATTTTGATTTTATTCCTTCTGGCTTTTTATTATCTAAATGTAAATGAGGTATTATTGTATCTAATAATAGTAAAAATGCTATTCCTAATAAAAATCCTCCTGCCGCAGGAAGCCATTCTATTTTTCCTTGTTCTCCTGCTAAATCTATTGCTGGTATTAATAAAGACCAGACAGATGCTGACATCATTACTCCAGCTGCAAAACCTAATAGTAATTTTTGAATTTTTAGATTTATTTTGTTTTTCATAAAGAATACCATGGCTGAACCTAATGTTGTTCCTAAAAATGGTATTGTTAAACATATAATAATTGGTAATGTTTGATTCATCTTTACTCCTTTTCTGTTATTCTTTTGTTATACAATTATTATTTTTGTAATAATTTTTTACAAATTTTCATATAATATTCTTAGTAAGTCACTTTTTTATAAATGGTAAAATTAAGTGACGCACTTTGAAATAAAAATAGACACATA
>CAZQTH010000052.1:0-9618 GCA_964596175.1 uncultured Clostridium sp.
ATATTTCCACTTATTGAATCCAAAATTGTTTGTCTTGTGTTAGGATTTGCAAAAACTATTGCCACGCAAAATACTGCTAATATTAAAAATACTAGCATTACTCTTGTTTTTATTCTCTTATGGCTTTTTTCTTCTACTGTTTTTGTCTGCTTTTCCTTGCCTTTTCCTTTAATAAACTTTCTCTTTAGAGGCTCATGGCTTTCAGCATTCTTTTTTTGCTTCATTGCAAATATCTTCCTTCTCTTTATATATAACTTTATAATATAATAATAAAGTATTTATAAATACCTGTAAATGGAAGTTTTTTCAATTTAAAACAAATATTTCTTGTTTATTTTTACGGCTTTTCAACTTTTACGACATTTTTATACAATTTTTACATTTTCGTTACATTTATTTTTCAATGTATTTTTAATTACTTTTTTAGAAAATAAAAAAAATTGGAATACAAACTTTTTTAAATTTTACACTCCAACTTTCTATATAAAGTTTTTACTATTTATTTTTAAACTTATTACACTAAAATATTTCCGTTTAAATCTGATGTTTTACATGAACCAATAGTGAACTACCAACCACCTAAAGGTAGTAGGATATAAGCTCCCTTCTTATAAAATTAATTCTTCTTTGTATTGTTTGTTTTTCCGCTTCATTTTTACTAAGTTCAATATCTAACTCTTAAAATACAACAAGAAATGATATTAAAACATAATTATCAATTTAAATTACTCTTATTCAGCAAAAGTGCTGTTTCTTGATTCTTCTCAAAAAACAGCACCTAACTATTCTACTCCTAAGTATTCATTATAAGTAACTTCTCTATCTATTACATTTCCATTTTCTTTAATATCTATTATTCTATTTGCAACTGTTTGTGTTAATTCATGATCATGTGACGTAAATATAATATTTCCTGTAAATTTCTTCATCCCTTCATTTAATGATGTTATACTTTCCATATCCAAATGGTTTGTTGGCTCATCAAATATTAAGAAGTTTGCTCCTGAAAGCATCATCTTAGATAACACACATCTTACTTTTTCTCCTCCTGATAAAACATTTACTTTCTTTAAAGCCTCATCTCCTGAAAATAACATTCTTCCTAAGAAACTTCTTACATATGTTTCATCTGGGTCTTTTGAATATTTTCTTAACCACTCTGTAAGGTTCTCACCTGTTTCAAATAAATAATTGTTATCCTTAGGGAAATAACTATTTGTTATAGTTGTACCCCAAACAATTTCTCCTTCATCTGGCTCTATCTCTCCTGCGATTATTTGGAAAAGAACTGTTTTTACTAATTCATTATCTGCAAGAATTGCTATTTTATTTCCCTCTTTAATATCAAAAGATATATTATTTAATAATTTTACTCCATCTATTGTTTTAGAAATATTTTTTACTTCTAATATTTCTTTTCCTGGCTCTCTATCTGGTTTAAAATCTATGTATGGATATTTTCTATTTGATGGTTTTATTTCTTCTAGTTGTATTTTTTCTAATGTTTTCTTTCTTGATGTTGCTTGTTTTGATTTAGAAGCATTTGCACTAAACCTTGCAATAAAGTCTTGTAATTCTTTTATTTTTTCTTCTTTTTTCTTATTTTGTTCTCTTGCTTGTTTCAATGCAAGTTGGCTTGATTCATACCAGAAATCATAATTTCCTGGATATATTTTTATTTTACCAAAATCAACATCTGCAATATGTGTACATACTTTATTTAAGAAATATCTATCATGTGATACTACTATTACTGTGTTTTCAAAATCTATTAAAAAGTCTTGTAACCAGTTTATACTTTTTACATCTAAATCATTTGTAGGCTCATCTAGTAATAATACATCTGGGTTTCCGAATAAGCTTTGTGCTAAAAGTACTTTTACTTTATCTTTTGCCTCTATTTCTCTCATATATTTATAGTGATCTTCTGGTACTATTCCTAAGTCATTTAAAAGTTTTGCTGCATCGGATTCAGCATTCCAACCATCAAGTTCTGCAAATCTCTCTTCTAATTTTGCAGCTTTCATTCCATCTTCTTCTGAAAAATCTGGTTTTGCATATATTGCTTCCTTTTCTTTCATTATGTCATATAATTCTTTATTTCCCATTATAACTGTATCTATAACAGTAAAATCTTCAAAAGCATAGTGGTCTTGTTTTAATACTGATATTCTTTCTCCTTTATCAATAGATACATCACCTTTGCTTGGTTCTATTTCTCCAGACAATACTTTTAGAAAAGTAGATTTACCAGCACCATTTGCACCTATAATTCCATAACAATTTCCTTTTCCAAAACTGATATTTACATCTTCAAATAATACTCTTTTACCAAATCTTACGGTAACTCCATTTGCTACTAACATTCTTCTTCCTCCTATTTTTTTGTCGTACGTAATTATACAATATCTTCCTGCTTTTTTCAAGTAATAATTTTAGGGACAGATCTTAAATTTCAATTTAAATGAAATTTTAAGACTTGTCCCCATTTTTCTCTTATATATTAATCATCAAATAATAATTTTATTCCCCAAAGTCCTGATAATCCAACTAAACCATATATAATTCTAGAAATTACTGTCATATCACCAAATATTGTTTCAACTAAGTTAAAATTAAATAATCCTATTAATCCCCAGTTTAAAGCTCCTATTATAATTAATACTAATGCAATTTTGTCAATAACCTTCATCTTTCTTCCTCCTTTAGCATAAAATTTTCACTATTTTTATTATACGAAAATTTTTTAAAATTATTCATTTTGTTGAATTTTTTTATTTTTTATGATAATTTGTAGAAAATAAGAAAATAAGAGGTGATTATTTTGAGGAGAAATACAAGAAGCCGTAATCAAAAAAGAAAAAAAAGTACTAGTGACATTGACTATAATAAAGCACATAAAATGCTAATTTTAACTGTCTTTATTTTATTAGTCATTTTTATATTAATAGCTATATCTAATTATTTTAAAAATAAAAGTGAGTATCAAAATATAGTAGAAACATCCGCACAAGAAATTGAAGAAGAAAAACAAGAAAATGAAGAAGATTCTGAGGAAGAAGAAGAGGAAGAAGATGTAACATTTACTTTAACTGCTATTGGAGATGTTATGTGTCATAATACTCAATATAATGATGCTTATAATAGCGAAACTGATACTTATGATTTTTCTTATGTTTTTGATGATATTAGTCTTTATACTAAAATTGCTGATATTTGCGTTGGAAATTTAGAAACTACATTTGCTGGTGAAGAAGTAGGTTATAGTGGTTATCCAACATTCAATACTCCTGATAGTTTAGCTTATGAGTTAAAAGATATTGGTGTAGATGTTCTTTCTACTGCAAATAATCATTCTTTAGATAAAGGTTTTGACGGCCTATCTAGAACAATTGATGTTTTGGATTCTGCTGACATTTCTCATCTTGGAACATATAAAACAGAAGAAGACCAAAATGAAACTTTGATTAAATGGGTTAAAGGAATTAAAATTGCATTTGTCAATTATACTTACGGAACTAATGGAATTACTGTTCCTTCTGATAAATCTTTCTGTATTAATTTAATCGATGAAGATTTAATGAAAGAACAAATAGATAGAGCAAAAGAAGAAGATCCAGATATAATAATTGCTTGTATGCACTGGGGAACTGAATATAAGACAACTCAGAATTCTACTCAAGAAGAACTAGCAGACTTTTTATTTCAAAATGGTGTTGATATTATTCTAGGAACACATCCTCATGTACTTGAACCAATGGAAAAAAGAACTGTTACCTTAGAAGATGGAACAACAAAAGATGGTTTTGTTATATATTCTTTAGGTAATTTTATATCTGGTCAAAATGCTGAAAACACTAGAAGTTCAATTATATTAAATTTAGATATAACAAAACACGTAGATGGAACTATAACTATTGACAGTTATGACTATATACCTATTTATATGTATACAGATACTAGTAAATCAACACAAAGAATGAAATTATTAGATATTAATAAAAATATTGCAAGTTATGAAGCTTCAGCAGGTACTTCTATTAGTACAACTCTTTATAATACTTTAAAAAGTGAATTATCAAATATACAAAGTATTTTAGGATTTTAAAAGAAAATGGAGTATTTTCCATTTTCTTTTTTAATCTAACATATTTCTTCTTTTTAACCACCAAGAGACTAATAATGTAAGTACTATTGAAATCACTATCATAATAACAAATCCATATGGATTATTTTGTAGCGGTAAATTGACATTCATTCCCCAAAAGCTTGATATCATTGTTGGAACTGCTAAAATAATCGTTATTGATGTTAATATTTTCATAACACTATTTAGATTATTTGAAATTATTGATGCATAAGCATCCATTGTTCCATTTAAGATATTACTATATATTTGTGCCATCTCTATTGCCTGCTTGTTTTCTGTAATAGCATCTTCTAGTATTTCACTATCTTCTTCATATAATTTTACTATTTTTCCTCTTAGGGTCTTCTCCATTACTAACTCATTTGATTTTAATGATGTTGTAAAATATACTAATCCCTTTTCTAAATTTAGTAATTTTAGAAGTTCTTTATTCCTCATAGAATTTTTTAATATATATTCTGCAATTTCTGTTTCTTTATTAATTTGTTTTAGATAATTTAAATAAAAAGATGAATTTAAATATAATATCTGAAAAATAAATCTTGTTTTTTTATACGTCTGGAAGTTTTTTATTTTTCTTTTTTCAAAACTTTCTACTATTTTATTTTTCCTTAATGAAACTGTTATAAAAAAATCATCTCTTACAACTATCATACCTAAAGGCATTGTTGTATATATTTCATTTTCTTCACCTTTTTCTATAATAGGAACATCTACTACAAAAAGAATTGTATTGTCATCATCTTCTTGATCTATTCTAGCTTTTTCTTCAAAATCCAAAGCATCTCTTATAAACTCTTCTTGTATGTTTATATTCTCACAAACTTTTTTTATCTCGTTCTCCGATGGATTTACTAAATTAATCCATGAGCCTTTCTTAAATTCTTTTATCTCTTGAAATTCATTTGTTTCTAAATCTGTATTATATATTTTTAGCAAATCCATCACCCCTTTTATTTCTTCTCCAATACTATTATTTTAGTATGTTTCAGGTATTTTGTCAACATTTTTTATATTTATGATAGTATCTGCCTTTTACTAAAAGGATACTGTGCTTTTTCAAATACAAAATTGGAAACAAATATTTAGTTATTATTACTTTGAAAAGAACTTTCTTATATTTAATTGATATATACAATTACATATAATATATTTTTTAAAATGAGATATTACTACATATAAAAAAAGTTTCCTTAATTTGTAGGAAACTTTTTTGGTGACTCTTCTCGGCTTCGAACCGAGGACCTCCAGATTAAGAGTCTGTTGCTCTACCAACTGAGCTAAAGAGCCTTATTAAATTTTAAAAATATTTGCTTCAGACTTTTAAATTATAGTACCTTTTTTTTAAATTGTCAAGTGAAAGACCAATACTTTTTGTGTATTGGTCTTTATTCTTAATTTTCAGTATTTTCTGTTGTTTCATCTGTTGTTTGCTCTGACTCAGTTGTTGTTGATTGTTCTGTTGTTGTAGTAGATTCTTGCGTTGTTGTTTCTTGTGTTGTACTACTTACAGCTTTTGTTCCTCTTTTTACTATTCTAGTCATTGCATTATATGTATCTCTTGAAAGCAATTCTGTTGAAACTAATTTTCCATCTAAATATTTAGATATATATGTTTCTGTTATTAACCCATTTGCTCCACTTTGTTGTACTACTTCAGTTCCTTCATCTAATGAACTATCATCAATATATTGTGTTGAATATGGTATAGTTGTAATTGTTTTTGTACTAAATTTAAATGTATATTCATTTTCTTCTTTTATTCCGTAAATTGTTATTGTAACAATTCCCGCATTTGCTGTTGCAACAATTCTTATTGGATATTGTCTTGTATTTTTAAATTTAAAATCTGTTGTTCCATATACTACTGTTGCATCTCTTCCAGCTGGTACATATGAAGTTACAAATTGATGATTTCTTCTTTCTACTATTTCCAAATTTGCAAGTAATGCTGTATTGTATAATGTTGATGATATTTGACAAATACCTCCACCTAATCCATCTACTACTTGTCCATTTTCGTACACTTTAGCATTTTTATATCCAGCCTCTACAGTTCTTGCTCCTACTACATCATTATATGAGAAAGTTTCACCTGCTAAAAGAATTGTTCCATTAATTTTTTGACAAGCAAGTTGTAAATTAGTTGTTCTATCTGTATCACTTACATCATATCTTGTTGTATATGTTGCAAGTTCATCTGGAAATGCTTCTTCTCCTAAATCATCTATTGTTATTTCTGGCTGTGTTATTATTAAAGGTATTACATATTCTTCTTGGTCTTCTTGTAATATTTCCCTTGCTGCTTCTACATCAAAATCTATTCCTTCCACTTCTGGATGTATTTCAAAAGGATCTTCTACTATATAAGCATCTTGTGGTTCTTGATATACTTCTTCATGAATTTTATCTATATCTATTTCTTCTGGTTCTTTATTTACAACAGGTATTTCTATTACATCATCACTTGCATTTGCTGTGTTTAGCCTTTCTTTTATTTGGTTTAATAAATTATCTGTATCTATTTTTACTCCTGCTTTTCCTTTACTTATTATTAATTCATCTTCTTCAATTGAATAACTAGACTCAACTACAACATCTGGTAAGCTAATATTCATATCTTCTATTGTTTGTCTTGTTACTTCTTCATTCATTGTCATTTCTAATGATATATCTTTTTTTGCTATTAATGTAAATAAAATATTATAATTATTTACAAAAATATTTGAATCTTTTCCAATTAAGTATGCACTTTCTACTGCTTCATCAATTTTAAAATCTACTTCCATTAAAATAGGACTTATTGTTGTTTCATAATCTCCATATTTTAATGATATTTCTTTTTCTTCATTTTCGTTATATGCTTCTTCTATTTTAGATTTTGCTTCATCTATTGATAAACCTGAAACATCTATTCCGTTAATTGACACTCCATTTATAATTTTTTCATTACCAATATTAACTAAAGCAAATACTGTAGAAAACAAAAGACCTATTATTAAAAGAATACCTATTATTATAGCAATTATAATATATTTTTTCTTACTTTTTTTCTTGTCTTTACCTACCATTTTGTCCATTTCTTTTTCTATTTCTTTAGATTTTTCTTCAGCTTTTTTAAATTTAGGTTCTTCTTTTTTCTTTTTTTGTTTTTCTTTTTTGTTATTTTCTTTTACTTCTTTTTCTTCTTTTTCTTCTTTGACTTCGCTATTTTCTTCTTTTACTTCTGGTTCTAATTTTTTTTCTAGTTCTTTTGTCTCTTCTTTTTTTCCTTCCATAATTTTTTCTCCCATAAAAATTCCCCTTTAATTGTAATTTTTTCTCTATTCTACCATACATATGAAATTTTTACAATGTTTTTACATTTCATATTATAATATATGATAAAATATACTTTTTACATTGTATATACGACCTTTTTAAACTTTTGTTACCAATTTGTAACAAAAACGTAAAGAAAAATTTTTAAAAAATACTTGAACATTATATAAATTAATATTATAATATTAGCAGCAAAAGACAAAAAGGGAGAGAAGTTAAATGGAATTATCAAAAAATATATTCTTTAATACGGATAAATTAGTTGAAAATAGTAAAGTAAAAATCTCATATTTGGGTAACCTATATCAAAACAATTCAGAAGAAGTATCTATTCATTATGGTTTTGGAACAAATTGGGATAATGTTAATGATATAAAAATGGAAAAAACTGACTTAGGTTTCCAAGCAGAAATACAATTACTTGAAGGTGATACTTTTAATTTCTGTTTTAAAAATGGAAATGACGAGTGGGATAACAATGATGGAAAAAATTATGTGTTTCCATTAGAAAAAGTTCAAACAGAATTACTTGTTTTAGATGATGAACCAGTATCTCTAGGATCTGCTAGAAAACTAAGAAAATCTTATTTATGGAGTAAAAAGGTTCGTTTAGCAGTATATAAAATAATTACATATTTACCAAAATTAATTTCAGGAAATTATAAGAGAAAATTAAAAGAAGATTAATAATATAAAAAGCGATTTAATATCGCTTTTATTTATTGACAAAATTTATATCTTTATAGTCTTTGTTAAATAAATTTAAGTTATAATCCAACCTCCATTTATTGAAATAACCTGACCTGTTGTATATTTATCTTCTATTAACCATTCTACACATTTAGAAATATCTTGTGCCTCACCAATTGTTCCAAGAGGTATTTCTTCTTTTATTTCTTCTATTTCTTCTTCTGTAAATTTAGAATTCATTTTAGTATAAATCATTCCTGGTGCTATTGAGTTTACTCTAATATTTGATGGCCCAAGCTCTTTTGCTAATGCTTTGGTTAAACCATCCATACCTGCTTTTGATACAGAATAAATAACTTCTAAAGAACCACCCACAACTCCCCAAGCTGATGACATGTTAATAATCAATCCTTTTTTATTATGTATCATGTTTGGGATAACTTCTTGACTCATTACAAATGCTGAATATAAATTAGTATTTATAATCTTATTCCAATCTTCATCTGTTTCGTCTGTAAATAATTTATATTCTGAAATACCAGCATTATTTATTAAAATATCTATTTTTCCATATTTATCTAATACATATTTTGTTAATATTTTCGCATCTTCTCTTTTTGATACATCTGCTTTTACTATATCTAATTCTATATCTTCTTGTTTTAATTCATTTTTTAAATTTATTGCCGCTTCTTCTGATTTATTGTAATTTGCGACTACTCTTAATCCTTTTTTTGCTAGTCTTTTTGCTATTTCTCTGCCTATTCCCCTTGATGCCCCTGTAATTATTACTACTTTTTCCATTTTATCCTCCAATTAAATTCTATTAATTATTATCAATAATAACATGAATTCTATAACTTATCAATTTATTTTTTCATACAAATCCAAAAAAGAAAGACATGTACATCTCTCTGATAAAAGTAATATTTGATTTCCGTTTATACCCTAATACATACTAAAACACGAAACACTATAGATAAAAATTATTTTTGTGCAAAATAAAAAAGTCAATAATCAAGCTTTTGCAAGACTAATGACCTTTTGGAGCCACTTATCCGATTCGAACGGATGACCCTCGCATTACAAGTGCGATGCTCTGGCCAGCTGAGCTAAAGTGGCATTTGGTGACCCCGACGGGAATCGAACCCATGTCTCCGCCGTGAAAGGGCGATGTCTTAACCGCTTGACCACGGGGCCTTATATAAAGAACTAAATAAGTATAAGTTATATTTAGTTCTTTTGGTGAGCTATCCGCGACTCGAACGCGGGACAACTTGATTAAAAGTCAAGTGCTCTACCACCTGAGCTAATAGCCCATTTACGTTTGACATTCATAACGCTTTTTTATCTTACAATATTTTTTCACAAATGTCAAGACATTTGTGAAAAAAATTTGTAATTATAAATTGCAATAATAAGTGTCGCACTTTTTGCAAAAAAATTACAAATAATTT
>CAZQTH010000053.1:0-8929 GCA_964596175.1 uncultured Clostridium sp.
GAATCACTTATTCAATTTTTATTGTTTTTGTTTCACATCAATTGTAACACTACATATTGAGGTTTATTTTTTCTAATATTGAGGTTTATTTTTTCTAATATCTAATCGTTAAGATATAAAAATTTATTATTTTATCTTTCAAAATCTTTTTCAAAATTCCTTATTGCAATATTATATCTTTCTCTAAATTCATCCACTTTTCTATCAACAGAATGTTTATCTTTAGCTTCTTCTGCAATTTTTTCTCTATCAAAAACTTTTTCTTTATTTATAACTTGACTAACGGCTGAAGCTAATTGTTCTGAATTATCTACAGGAACTAGTATTCCAACATTTTCATTAATAAAATCTGGAAGTCCTCCTTCATTAGTTGCAACAACTGGAGTTCCACAAGCCATTGCTTCAGCAGCAACTAATCCAAATGGTTCTCTCCTTGATGGAACACAAGAAACATCTGCTATATTATATATATCTTTTAATACAGTTTGTGGTTGATTTCCTAAAAATTTAACATTTTTTAAATTTAAGTCTTCTTTTTGTTTTTCTAAACTTCCTCTTAATTCTCCATCTCCTGCAATTAGTGTTAAAGTATCATTATCTTCATATATTGCTGCAGCATCTAATAACACATCTACACCTTTAAAATCAGTTAATTTTCCAACAAAAGATACTACTTTTTTATAATCTCTTTGAACACCTAAACTTTCCAGTACATCGGATTTATTTATACTTGGATCTCTCATAAACACTTGTGTGTCTATACCATTTTTTATACAAATCGCATTTATATTTTCTCCGTAAAATACTTTTTGCTAATTTATGACTATCTTCTGAAATTGTTATAATAGAATCAGCATATTCTGTTGCTATCCTTGCCCAATTAGTTCCCCATGTATCTCCTCTTTTTGCCTCATCTTGTATGCCCATTAAATCGGTTCCATGACAAGTAATTATCATTGGAATATCATTTTCTGAGCAACATCTTGCTGATATCCCCGCAAGAGCCCATACGTGTTGTGCATGAACAATATCAGGTCTAAATTCTTTTATTGCATTTCTTATTTTATTATAGAAAACTTCTTCATATTCTCTCCTTTGTTCAGGAGTCATATCTCTAAAATTAAATGTACTTCTTGGATGAGTTGTAAAACAAGGGAAGTTCATTTCGCATTGATTAACATTTGGAATGACTTCTTGATTTTTAAAAAATACAGGATATGATTGTAATCCTTCATATTCTTCATAGTGACTTCTGTTTTCTGGAAAAACAACTGCAACTTCATCACCTTTTCTTACTAAGCTTCTTGCCAAATTTGCAGTATATACCCCACTACCAGATCCTGTTAGTGGAAAATGATTAACAAGTAATACTTTCATAGCATTTTATCTCCTTTTTTATAAATTCTATAATAAAATATCATATTTTTGGGTAAAAGTAAATAATTATTTTATGTTATTCTTAATTTATCATTTTTTTATAAAGTTCTTTTAAGTGTACTTTATTCAAAGTTTTATCCAAACCATTCTCTATAATCTCTTCAAACACCTTTGTTATAAATTCTTTTGTTTTCTCATTTATTTGTAAAATATTCTTTTCTCTATTCCAATAATCTAATTCATATTGGTAAGTAAAATCTTTCTTCTTATATACCATACCTGCAGCTAATCTATCACATATCATTTCTACAGTATATTTATATGGTATCACAGGAGTTTTATCTGGTGCAGTATTATCTACCCAATATTCTGCATGATGCTTATTTCTTCCTTTATGATGTAGCCATGCATCTGAATACCCCTTATCTTTTTTAGCTTCTGTAATGGGTGAATGTGTTCCATTATAATATTTAACACTTTCAATAAATTCGGTAGGAGAGTATTTAGATAAATCATGTACAAACCCACGCCATGGCTCACCTACCTTTAAACATAATTTAAATACTAACCATCTATGATGAGTGATTAGCTTTAAATGTAAAAATATATTTTTTAAATACATAGATTTTCTTCCTTTCGGATTCAAGTTTACTATAATTTTTTTAAAAAATCAATAAATTTTATTTAAGTTTCTGCATAAAATATATAAGTGGAGGTATAATTATATGTGTGGATTTGTTGGTTTTGTTAATTTAAAGAAAGATATTTCAAAAGATAAAACTATTTTACAAAATATGAACGAAACTCTATCTAAAAGAGGTCCTGATGAAGAAGGCTACTATTTAGATAAGTCAGTAGCTTTAGCACATAAAAGATTAATTGTAGTTGACCCTGAAGGTGGAAAACAACCTATGATTGAAAAATATTCTTTTGGTACATATGTTATGGTTTATAATGGACAAATATATAATACAAAAGAATTAAAAGAAACTTTATTAAAACATGATTTTACAATAAATAGTCATTCAGATACAGAAATATTATTAAAATCTTATATTTATTACGGTAAAGACGTTGTAAATCATTTAAATGGTATTTTTGCTTTTGCCGTCTGGGACACTTCTAAAAATGAACTGTTTTTAGCAAGAGACCATTTTGGAGTAAAACCTTTATTTTATACTATTTTAAATGATTCTTTAGTTTTTAGCTCTGAAATAAAAGCTTTATTTAAATACCCGGGAGTAGAAAAAATTGTAGATAAACAAGGAATTTCTGAACTGTTTGGTATAGGACCTAGCCATACTCCAGGAACTAGTGTCTTTAAAAATATTTATGAAATAAGACCTGCTCATTTTGCTGTATTTAATACTTCTGGATTTCATATTAAACGTTATTGGAAATTACATTCTAGAGAACATAAAGATAGTTTAGGAAAAACTTGTGAACATTTAAAATATTTATTAAATGATGCAATTACTAGACAACTAGTTTCTGATATGCCTCTTTGTACTTTTCTATCTGGAGGTCTAGACTCAAGTATCATTACAAAATTTGCTTCTGATTACCTCAAGGCTCAAGAATTACCACCTTTAGATACTTATTCTATAGATTATGTAGATAATGATAAAAATTTTGTTAAAAGTGATTTTCAGCCAAATTCAGATACTTTCTATGTAGATTTTATTAGTAAAAGACTTCAAACTAACCATCATAAAATTATAATAGATACACCTGAACTTGCAAATGCATTGGAAGATGCTATGATTGCTCGTGACATGCCTGGTATGGCAGATATAGATTCATCTCTTCTTTTATTTTGTAAAAATGTAAAAAAAGATATGACCGTAGCACTAACTGGTGAATGTGCAGATGAAATATTTGGAGGTTACCCTTGGTTTTTCCGTGAAGATGCACTAAAGAGCAATACTTTTCCATGGTCAATATCAATTAACGAAAGACAACATTTATTAAATCCTTCTATTGGAGAAAAAATAGATTTAAAGGAATATATAGATTACCGTTATAACGAAAGTTTATCAGAAGTAGAAATTTTGGATACTGATTCTTCCGAAACTGCTGAAAAAAGGAAAATTTCACATTTAACTTTAAATTGGTTTATGCAAACACTTCTTGATCGCTCTGATAGAATGGCTATGTATAATGGTTTTGAACTTAGGGTTCCTTTTTGCGACTACAGACTTGCAGAATATGTTTGGAATATTCCTTGGGAATGGAAAGCCTTAAAAGGAAGAGAAAAAGGACTTCTTCGTTATATTTGTAAAGATTTTCTTCCTTCTGAAATTGTAGACAGAAAAAAATCTCCATACCCTAAAACTCATAATCCTACCTACTTAGCTAAAGTTAAAGCTATGCTTTCTGAAATTATGAGAGATAAAAATGCTCCTATTAACAACTTATTAAATCGAGAATATATTCTACAAATATTAGAAACTGATGGTAAAGCATTTACTAGACCTTGGTTTGGTCAGTTGATGGTAGGTCCTCAACTTATGGCATACTTAGTTCAAGTAAATATGTGGCTAGAGAAGTATCAGCCTAAAATTGAAATTTAAATATATTTCTTTGTTTAAGGTCACAAATTGTGGCCTTAAAATTATTTTAACAAACTTTTTTATTTCTTTTATATAATTATTATCTAACATTTTAGAAATTTTAATAATCCTGAAAGCATAGCTATTCCTTGCTCTGTAAATGTATATGGTAATTATTAAAAAAAGATATAAAAAAGAAGTAAATCTTACTTACTTCTTTATATCTTTCTTTACCAATTTAAAAAGTTTTACTGCATTTTTTCTTTTATCTTAACTAATGTATTTAGTGCATCTATTGGTGTTAACTCATCTAAGTTTATCTTGTCTATTTCATGTGCTATTTCTGCTAATTTATAATTATACATATCAAATTGACCTTCTACTTGTTTTTTATCTTTCTTCTCTTCTTTCTTTCCTGTTAATATATTTTTTCTTTCAATTGATTGTAAAATTTTATTTGCTTTATTTGTTACAATTTTTGGTACTCCAGCTAAATTTGCTACATGAATTCCATAACTTTCATCAGTACCACCACGTACTATTTTTCTTAAGAAAATTATGTCTTCTCCTTTTTCTTTTACTGCAATTGAGTAGTTTTTTACGCCCTCTATTTTTTCTTCTAGCTCTGTTAGTTCATGGTAATGTGTTGCAAATAATGTTTTTGCTCCACATTTTTCTTTATCTGCAATATATTCTGCAACTGCCCATGCAATTGATAAACCATCATAAGTTGAAGTTCCTCTTCCTATCTCATCTAAGATTATTAAACTATTTGGTGTAGCTTCTTTTAAAATTGTTGCAACTTCCATCATCTCTACCATAAATGTACTTTGTCCCATACTTAAATCATCAGATGCTCCAACTCTTGTAAATATTTTATCTACAACTCCTATGGTTGCTGATTCTGCTGGAACAAAACTTCCAACTTGTGCCATTAAAGTAATTAATGCAACCTGTCTCATATATGTAGATTTTCCTGCCATATTAGGTCCTGTAATTATAGCAAGCCTATTTTCATCTTTATCTAGATGTGTATCATTTTCAACAAAACTTCCTGTTCCTAATATTTTTTCAATTACTGGATGACGTCCATTTTTAATATCTATTGTTCCAAAATTATTTACATTTGGCTTACAATAATTCATATCTTCTGCAACAGTTGCAAATGATGCTAAAACATCTAATGTTGAAACTACTTCACTTGTTGTTTGAAGTCTTACAACATTTTTTGCAATTTCTTCTCTTATATTTGTAAACGCTTCGTATTCTAAGTTTACAACCTTTTCCTCAGCACCTAATATTTGATTTTCTAGATTTTTTAATTCTTCTGTTATATATCTTTCAGCACCTGTCAATGTTTGTTTTCTTATATATCTTTCAGGTACTAGATTTAGATTTGATTTTGTAACTTCTAAGTAATAACCAAATACTTTATTAAATCCTACCTTTAAGTTTTTAATTCCTGTTTTTTCCTTTTCATCCGCTTCTAACTTAATCAGCCAATTCTTTCCCTCTGTTTGTGCTGTCTTTAATTTGTCTATTTCAGGGTCATATCCAAGTTTAATAATTCCCCCTTCTGTTATAGTCATTGGTGGGTCATCAACTATTGCTTTTTCTATCAAACCATATATATCTTGAAGCTCATCTAACCTATCATAAAGTTCTTTTAATAAAGTAGACTTACATTCTGATAAACATTTTTTAACTTCTGGTAATTTAAGTAAGGAATTTTTAAGTGTAACCATATCACGAGCATTAGCATTTCCATAAGCCATTTTTCCTGTTAGTCTTTCTATATCATAAACCTTTTTTAAATTTTCTACTACGTCTCCTCTTAAAATAATGTTATCTTTTAATTCTTCTACAGCATCTAATCTTTTATTTATTTCATTAACATCAACTAATGGGTCACTTAGCCATCTTCTAAGCAGTCTTCCTCCCATAGATGTTGAAGTCTTATCTAATACCCAAAGAAGTGTACCTTTTTTAGATTTATCTCTCATTTTTTCTGTAATCTCTAAATTCCTTCTTGCATTTATATCTAATGCCATATATTTAGATATTTGATATACTGTTATTTTATTTATATGGTCTAAAGACGTTTTTTGTGTTTCTTCAATATATTCTATTAAGGCATTTATTGAGCTTATTGCTAGTTTTTTATCAGAAATATCTTCTAGCTTTCTTCCATTGTTATCTATAATATTAAATCTTAGATTAATATTATTTAGTTCAGATGTGAAAAATTTATCATTAAATTTTGTTATATATACATTTTCAAATCTTTCTTTTATTTTGTTTATTTCTTCACTGCATTCTGCCATCATAGAATTTACAACAAGTTCTGAAGGGGTATATCTTGCAATTTCATCTAATAACATTGGGAAATTATAATTATCTTTTATTTCTGCTGAATAGAATTCTCCAGTTGATATATCACATATACTTATTCCATAATAAATACCAGTTTTATAAATAGACATTATATAATTATTTTTTCTTTCTTCTAACATATTGCTATCTACTAATGTTCCCGGTGTTACTACTCTTATTACCCCTCTTTTTACTATTCCTTTTGTTTTTTTAGGATCTTCTAATTGCTCACATATCGCAACTTTATATCCTTTTGCAATTAGTTTTGATATGTATATTTCTGCTGCATGATGTGGAACTCCGCACATTGGTGCTCTTTCTTCTTGTCCACAATCTTTTCCAGTTAATGTAAGTTCTAATTCTCTTGATGCTGTTATTGCATCATCAAAGAACATTTCATAAAAGTCTCCTAATCTATAAAATAAAATGCAATCTTGATATTCCTTTTTTGTTTCTAAATATCTTTGCATCATAGGTGAATATTCTGCCATTTTTATCTTTCTTCCTTTCTTTCTTCATTCTTTGTTTAAATATTAATTTATTTTTTCTCCTTTTAAATACCACATATGTTCTGATACTATTTTTAAATCTATTACTTTTCCTATTAGATTTTTGTTTCCTTCAAATATAACTACTTTGTTACTATCTGTTCTTCCTGTAAGCATTGAAATATTATTTTTACTTTCCCCTTCTACAATCACCTTTTCTATTCTTCCCACATATTTTTGATTGTTTTTTTCTATTCCGCTTTCTACTAATTCTTTTAATTTATTAAATCTTTTATGTTTTATTTCTTCTGGTACTTGATTTGGCATTTTATCTCCCGGTGTTCCTACTCTTCTTGAATATATAAACATATATACTTGTTCAAAGTTTACTTTTCTTACAACATCTAAAGTATCTTCAAAGTCTTCTTCCGTCTCTCCTGGAAATCCTACTATTATATCTGTTGATAATGTTAAATTAGGAATTTTCTTTTTCATTTTATCTACTAATTCTAAATATTGTTCTTTAGAATATTTTCTATTCATCTTTTTTAATATTTCAGTACTTCCTGATTGAAGCGGTAAATGTACTAATTTACAAACTTTATTACAATCTGCAATTGCGTCTATCACATCATCTGTAAAGTCTTTTGGATGTGGTGATACAAAACGTATTCTTTCTATTCCCTCTATTTTATTTATTGTTCTTAAAAGTGTTGCAAAAGAATTTACTCCTTCATATTTAGAAAATGAAATATTTTTTTCTCTTTCTACTCTTAAATATGAATTTACATTTTGGCCAAGTAATGTTATTTCTTTATAACCTTCTTTAGCTAAGTGTTTAACTTCTTCAATAATACTTTTTGGTTCCCTGCTTCTTTCTCTTCCACGTACATATGGTACTATACAATATGTACAAAAATTATTACAACCATTCATTATTGTTACAGAAGCTTTTATATTACTATCTCTTTTTATTGGTAATCCTTCATAAATTTCTCCATCTACATCGATTATATCTTCAATTTTTCTTTTTTCTTCTATTGCTTTATATAAATCTTCTGGAAATTTATATAATGTGTGTGTTCCAAATAATATATCTACAAATGGATAACTTGTCTTTATTTTATCTGTTATGTGTTTTTCTTGCATCATACAACCACCAATTGCAATGATGAGTCCTTTTTCTTCTTTTAATCTTTTTAATTCTCCAAGTTTTCCAAATAACTTATCTTCTGCATTTTCTCTTACACAACATGTATTAAACAAAACTATATCTGCATCTTTTACATTATCTGTTCTTATATACCCCATTTCTTCTAGCATACCACATAATTTTTCACTATCATTTTCATTTAATTGACAACCCATTGTTAATATATTATATTTAGATTTTTTATTCTCATTTAATATTCTAACTTTTTCTATGTATTCTTTTTGTTTTTTTACTTCATTTTTTGCTCCCATCTTATACCTCCTGCTTGCATATTTTATTATATTTTTTAGAATTTTGCAAGTAAAAACAAAAGTGGAGCAGAAATAAACTTCTACTCCAAAAATTCCTAATTTTCCATTATTCAAGACCATATTTCTTTTTGAATCTGTCTGCTCTACCACCAACTGTATCTTGTCTTAAGTTTCCTGTCCAGAATGGATGGCATTTTGAACATACATCTACTTTTAAATCTTTCTTTGTTGAACCAACTTCTAAAACGTTACCACATGCACATGTAATAGTTGTTTGATTATATTCTGGTTGTATATCTTTTTTCATTTTGTTCACCTCTCTTTAATTTAATAACATGACTGTTTTCTATAATAACATATTTTTCAATTTTTTTCAAGTATTTTTACTTAATTTGTTTCATTTCCTTCTTCTTGTTGTTGTTCATACACATATTGTGCTGAATACAACATTTCTTTATTTAATGACAATTTATGTACAAGCTTATTCATTATATTAAATACACATGCTATTATTAGTATTAACATTCCTATTTTTTTCCAATATTTTGCAAGCATAATTACTTCTCCTTAAAAATTACTACATATTAATTATACTTTTATTTTGCCTAAAAGTCAATTATTTTAATAAAAATTCTAACATCTTAATATCTAAATTTTTATATTTTCTACTTTTTT
>CAZQTH010000054.1:0-8888 GCA_964596175.1 uncultured Clostridium sp.
GCCCGGATGACAGCCTCAAGTGTAGCTTGGTCATTTGGGGATACCAAGATGCCCAAGGATGTTCGTGCCATATGATATCGCCTCCTGTTAGGAAGCCGATATCACAATTATGGCCTCTGTCAAAATATAACCACTAAATTCACAAATTTGACACTACCATGTGCATATTGCCGTCAACCGGATGCACCCGGTCACCCTGAAGGTAATCGACCCCAATAACGGTTTTGACATCGAGGCCGCCCACAAGGTCGTGGCGCAGGTGGAGCACCGGCAGGGCTGGGTAGGAGGCCAACGCCCGTTACCGGGTGGATGAGGCGGGTCAGGTAGTGCCCCGTCCCCGCAAAAATGCTCTCAAACCGAAACAGGCGGCTTTGGATGTTGAATGCGCCACGGGTGAAAAGTCCGCTCAGCGCGTGGCGCAGGAGCGTGGCCATGAAATCATTGCCACGGCAAAGAACTGGGAGGAACTGCACGCGAACCTGGCCGCTGTTGGGCTGCGGTTCGAGCGCAAAGGCTCCGGCGCGATCATTTTCGTTGGCGATGTGGCTGTCAAAGCATCTTCGGTGGACAGGGCTTTCAGCCTTGGCAACCTACAGAAACGATTGGGGGACTTCAAGGCAGGTGACTATACGGATGAGAGGCCCTCAATCAAGCCGGAGCCGGTCAGTCCCATCAATCAGAAGCTCTGGCGGGAATACCACGCTGAATACGAGGCAATGAAGGCAGAAAAGACTACAACGGAGCCTGACGAGGCGACGGCTGCCCTCAAACAAATGAAGAAACGCCACAAAGAAGAGCAAGCCACCTTGCATGAGCATTTTCGTGAATATCCGCGCTGCATCCTGAATATCGCCAGGCATTTTCTCAAGCTGCAACAGCAGGAGGAGCTGCGCCAGTTACGGCGGCGGATGTCAAAAGTGAAATCTGCCCGCCGCCTGCGCTTTGAAGACTGGCTACGCAAGCGCGGTAAGGACTATCAGGCGGATCGCTGGCGCTATCGCAGCGCGCTGGAAGCCCTGCCGGAGGATTTTCGCGGCGCGCCCACCGTGCTGGCAACTCCAACGCGAGAGCCGCATGTTGCCTACGCCGCATACATGCGCCAGATACTCAAAGATGTGCCCGACACCACACCGGATCGCCTCAACGCCTCTATTGCCCTGCAAATGCGGAAGGCCGGCTTTACGCGGGAGGTTGTGGAAGATACGCTTTTCCAGTGTGCCCCACAGACCTGGTCCGAGCCAATTGAGCGAGACTGGCGGCATTACGCGCAACGCACGACGGCCTGCGCCTTTGGCATAGAGGGCGATATACGCTTGGCGCGGGGACTGGCAGCCACGGCAAACCAGCAGCAAGCAGAGAAGGAAAAGGCAGAGACACGGCCCCGGCCGCAAGAAAAAAATACGACATCTACTATCCGGGAGAATACGAAGGATACTTCCACGCCGGTTCGGCGGATGAGGATGCGGTGAACTTTTGGATGAAGCAGCCAGTCGGGCGGCGGTATCGCGCCAATCCCATAAATCATGATTACACACTGCTTGATGCTGGATTTCCAACCTTTTTGACGCTATAATTCGGTTGTCGCCTCAGTCCATCCTTTGTGCCCTATCCTCTACGGAATCAACAATGAGTAATCCCTTTTTCGACCACCCGATTCTGAACCAGGTGTGCGTTACATCAACGCCGAAGGCAGATACATGGAAGGCGAAAACGAACGCCGGGCCGCCATCTTCATCGGGCCGGAATTCGGCAGTGTCACCCGGCAGGATCTGGCCGCGGCAGCACGGGAAGCGGGCGAAGCAGGCTTTGAGCTGCTCATTTCCTGCGCCTTCAACTACGATGCCGCTTCCAGCGACCTGTCCAGCCTCGGCACGGTGCGCATCCTCAAGGCGCGTATGAACGCCGACCTGCATATGTCCGCTGACCTCAAAAATACGGGCAAGGGCAACCTCTTCGTCATTTTTGGCGAGCCGGATATTGTCATTGAAGACACCCCCGACAACCAGATTCAGGTTACGGTCAAAGGCGTGGATGTGTTTGATCCGGCTACGGGCGAAGTGCGCAGCGATGATCCGGACACCATTGCCTGCTGGTTTATCGACACCGATTATAACGAAGAATCGTTCTTTGTGCGCCATGCCTACTTTCTTGGCGCGGGCGATCCCTACAAGTCTCTCAAGACCACTCTCAAGGCCGAAATCGACCATGAAGCGTGGGAAAGCTTGCACAGCGCCACTTCCCTCCCCTTTGACCGTCCCAAATCCGGCAGGATCGCGGTCAAGGTCATCAACCACCTGGGCGACGAAGTGATGAAGGTATACAGGGTGTAAGGTAACTATATGGATCTGCATAGTATCAAGCTGCGTCTCCAGCAACACTTGAGCGATGGACTCGTTATAATAGCGGGATCCGGACTCTCGTGTGCTGAAGGCTTGCCCGGCATGCAAGAACTTGCAGAACATTTATGCAATGAATTTAGAGGGAAGTTTACTGGTGCCGATGCTGAAATGTGGATATCAGCATCGAAGTTAATAGCTACAGAAGGATTAGAATCAGCTCTCATAAAAATTCCTCCAACTCCAAACGTTGAGTCAGCTATTGTATCTACAGTTTCAAATATAATTTCAGTGCATGAACGCTCAATTATTTGTAATATTTTTTTAGGATCACATATTCTTAGGCTGACTCGACTATTAAAGTATATAGTCAAACCAGAAAAATATCTTCCAATTATTACAACAAATTATGACCGTCTTGTTGAAATTGCTGTGGAAGAGGCTGGCCTTGGTGTAAATACAATGTTTGTTGGTCATTTTTCTGGAAAGCTGGATAAAAATGAAAGTCTATATAGATTTTGTCGAAGCGCCAAACTCATTGGAAGAAAAGTTCGTTTGACTACACAGTTGCATGCCTTAGTTTGTAAGCCTCATGGAAGTTTAGATTGGTATTCCAGAAATGGAATACCTGTTTCCTATACTGGAGACTTGCTAAATTGTGAGAGATTAATCATAACACCAGGACAGAATAAATATCGAAACGGGTATAACAGTCCCTTCGATATACATTTATCACAGGCAAACAGTGATATTGATAAAGCGAGTAGATTTTTGATCATAGGATATGGATTTAATGATGATCATCTACAAACGCACCTAATTCCAAATATAAAAAATGGTAAAGATACATTAATATTAACATACTCTCTTTCTGAAAAAGCACGATGTCTGGCTTTAGAAAATAGAAATGTTATTTCTATAGAACATGCAGACATGGATGGAACATCTGGAAGCAGTGTAATAGTTGATAAGGTTGAGAATTTTTTCCCGGGAATTGAAATTTGGGATGTGAATTCATTTATAGAAGAGGTACTCATATAGAAGAGGTACTCATGCCATGACGTCTATCCCCATCTTGCAATTTGATACTTGCGATTTAATCGGAAAGATTTCTGCTGTTGATACAAGTCATGCTATTATTAATGTATCAAACTCAAGTTTGCTTACTCGGGTTTGTATAGGTAATTTAATAGCAATTAAAGGTAGTACAGAGCAGGAATATCTTATTGCAATCATAGAACGTGTCACAAGAAATATCAATGATGACTTATCAAGTGATTTTTCTATTGACGATAATGATATCCCCATAGTTACTACTCAAGTAGATGCTATTCGAAGCGCATTGATTGGCACGTTTAGAACTGTAAGCGGAGAAAAGAAAAATATATTCAAACGTGGCGCTGATAGTTTTCCTCAAATTGACAGAGAGTGCTTCATTATTGATGGGGAAAATCTCCAAAGGTTTATGGGGATACTTGGTTCCGATTATCCTCTAGAGGAAAGATTAAAACTTGGTACATTTACAACTGGCAGTACAGCAGAAGCCATTATTAGTGGAGACAAATTTTTTCAACGCCATGCAGCAATTCTTGGAAGCACAGGCTCAGGAAAGAGCTATAGCGTAGCATTGATTCTTGAACGTGCCTCTAAATTAAAATTTTCTAATATTTTAGTATTTGATATGCATGGAGAATATTCTCCATTAGCAAAGAAAGAAAATGGAGGTTTTGCTTTACAGTTACGCGTTGCAGGGCCTGGAGATCTAGAAAATCCGTCTGATGATGTCTTATTTTTGCCATATTGGTTATTAAATAGAGATGAAATGCTGTCAATGATCCTTGATCGTAGTGACCAAAATGCACCTAATCAAGCATCTAGATTTACGTTACACGTTCGTACTCTCAAGCAAAGAACACTGCAAAATGAGCATAAGGATGAGATTGAAAAGACGTTTACTGTTGATTCACCTATTCCATATTCTATAGATGAATTATTAAATTTATTACATATTGATAACACAACGAAGGGCCAGGGTAAGAATGGGCCAATTAAAGGTAAATGGGAAGATAAATTGACTAGATTTATTTCACGCATGGAAGCTAAGCTTGATGATAGACGCTATGGTTTTATGTTTAGCCCTTCTAGGGCGGCGAGTAATTATGATTGGCTTGCTTCTCAAATTATTAGACTATTGGGTTCAAATGGTGGAAGAGGTATAAAGATTATTGATTTTTCTGAGGTTCCATCTGACGTATTGCCAATTGTGGCAGGAACTCTTGCAAGATTGCTTTATAATGTACAATTTTGGATAGATGCAGAAAAACGAACGCCAGTAACCTTGCTATGTGATGAAGCACACCTCTACTTACCTGTGCGCAATGATGCAGATTCGATACAAAAACAAGCACTTGGAGCATTCGAAAGAATTGCCAAAGAAGGTAGAAAATATGGATTTTCCTTATTAGTTGTGAGTCAACGACCTTCTGACGTCAGTAAAACGATTTTAAGTCAATGTAATAACTTTTTATCATTGCGATTAACAAATGATGAAGATCAAAATGTAATCAAACGTTTAATACCAGATTCATTATCTGGATTAACAAGCATATTACCACTTTTGGATACAGGTGAAGCATTAATGCTAGGTGATGCAGTCCTATTACCATCTCGTATTAAGTTGGACACTCCAAGACTAAAGCCTAACAGTGCCACACGAGACTTCTGGAAAGAATGGGGAACACAAGCTCCAGATAATGACGCGCTTATAAAGGCTGTTGAAGCATTGAGAAGCCAAACAAGAAGTTGTCGATCATAATGGAATTCCGCATAGCCGACACCTTCACCGCCAGTTTGTGCAAGCTGACTGTCGATGAGCAGAAACTGGTCAAACAGACGACTTTTGACGCACAGGTCAATCCGTCCAGCCTTGGGCTTCGTTTTCATAAGCTGGATCGCGGCAGGGACAAAAATTTCTGGACCCTGTCTGTAGGCATGGATATCCACATTATCGTACACCGTACGGCGCAAAGTTTGCTATTCTGCTATGTGGATCATCACGACAAGGCCTACGCGTGGGCAGAAAAACGTAAACTGGAGGTGCATCCGCAAACCGGCGCGGCCCAAATTGTGGAAGTTCGGGAAGTGGTGCAAACTGTTACGCGCCATGAACCTGAAGGCATAACAGGACACCCCCTGTTTGCGTCTGTTTCTGATAACCAGCTCATGAGCTTGGGCGTTCCCGCTGAATGGCTTCCCGCAGTGCGGGCGCTTGCTGATCAGGATGCTTTGTTGGAGCTGGCATCACATCTCCCGGCGGAAGCGGGAGAAGCCCTGCTGGATATGGCTTTGGGGCGGATACCTACTATTGGCTATGCCACCCTTACACCGACAACCCAGGATTTTTCTGTCGCTTTTCAGCACCCGGATTCCCAACGCCGTTTCCGCCTCATGGGCAGCGCAGAAGAACTGCAGCGTGCCTTGGAATATCCATGGGATAAATGGCTTGTTTTCCTCCATCCCGATCAACGCACCCAGGTGGAAGGCAGCTTCAAGGGGCCGATCAAGGTATGTGGCTCCGCAGGAACGGGAAAAACTGTTGTCGCCTTGCATCGAGCGGTACATTTGGCACGCACCAACCCGGATGCCCGAATTTTACTCACTACTTTAAGCGACCCTCTTGCCCATGCTTTACGCAACAAACTCAACTGTCTGCTGGCCCATGAGCCAAAGCTGGCCGAACGTGTTGATGTTCGAGCTCTGGCAGCGCAAGCACAACGTCTGTTCCGCCTGCGAGAACCGGATATTGCCAGAAGCATTACACTTGCCACCAAAGCACACATTCTGGACATTCTGCGGCAGGAAGTAGCAACTCTGCAACTTAAAGGATATGCGGAACGCTTCCTGTACGCCGAATGGCATGAACTGGTGGATGCCCGTCAACTGACATCGTGGGAAGAATACCGCGTTACACCGCGCCTCGGCAGGAAAACTCGTCTTTCCGAACAGCGTCGCCAAGCCCTTTGGGCCGTATTTGAACGTGTGAACAACGCGTTGGCGGCACAACATCTTTACACGGAAGCCTCTCTCTATACCCGATTGTCATTCCTGATGGCTGAAACGACAAATCCACCCTTTGATTTTGTTGTTGTAGATGAAGCGCAGGACTTGAGCTATGCGCAAATGCGCTTTGTAGCCGCGCTCGGCGCGCATAGGGCGGATGCCCTCTGCTTCTGTGGTGATCTTGGACAACGCATTTTCCAGTTGCCTTTTTCCTGGAAATCTTTGGGCGTGGACATTCGGGGGCGATCCTTTCCCTACGCGTCAACTATCGCACGTCACATCAGATACCCAGTCAGGCCGACAAACTCCTGGATGCGGAACTCACCGATGCCGATGGCAACGTGGAAAAACGGAGCAATCCCATTTCCGCCTTCAATGGCCCACAACCCGACATCCTCTCTTTTGCGTCAGAAGAAGAGGAAAGCCAAGCTGTGGCGCGATGGCTTGCCGCACGCCGAGGCAACGGTGTGGCTGCACGGGAAATGGCAGTCTTTGTCCGCTCTGAGGCGGAAATTCCCCGCGCCGAAGCCGCGTTGCGACAAGCAGAAATTCCCTATGTCATTCTTGACAGAGAGATGGATATTCCCAAGGACAGCGCCACTATTGCTGTCATGCACCTCGCCAAGGGACTGGAATTTTACGCCGTGGCCGTCATGGCCTGTGATGCCGATGTCATCCCCTCCCAACAACGAATAGAAGATATGGGCGATGATGCGGACTTGGAAGACGTGTACAACACCGAACGGCAGCTTTTGTATGTGGCCTGTACGCGGGCGCGGGATCATCTGCTGATCTGTGGTGTGGAGCAGACATCGGAATTTCTGGATGACTTATTAATTTAGGCAGCAGGCCACCAACATCAAAAAGACAGTTCGATTTAAACTGGTGGGAATAGTGGTGGGAAAAATTTCGCCCTACGAGAAAGGCCTTACGATTTTCACCGTAAGGCCTTGATTTTCTTGGTTGCGGGGGCAGGATTTGAACCTGCGACCTTCGGGTTATGAGCCCGAAGCCTTCGTGCGGGCCCTGAAGGAGCGATCCATCAAGGCCGTGGCGGACGTGCGCACATCCCCCTGCAGCGCGAGATACGCAAACTACAATCAGGACAGGCTGGGCGCCTTCCTCAAAAACCACGGCATCTTCTACGTCTTTCTCGGCAAGGAGCTTGGTGCCCGCCCCGAGAACCATGAGCTCTACACCGACGACGGTCGCCTGGATTTCGGAAGGGTTGTCCATGACGCCTGCTTTCTGGACGGTCTTGAGCGCGTGTGCAAAGGGCTTGAGCGTTTCTCCCTCACGCTCATGTGCGCCGAGAAGGAGCCCGCCCGCTGCCACAGGGCCATCCTTGTTGCCCCCGCCTTCAACAAGATCTGGCGCGACGTGGAGATAGCTCACATTCGCCCGGACAGGGCGGACGACTCCCAGGGCGAACTCGACCTGCGCGTGATGAGGGAAGAGAAGCTTAGCGAGGACACCATGATCATGCACATGGACGGGCACGACATCCACTTCCCCTCCCAAGAGCAGCGAATCGAGAAGGCCTACAGAATGCGGGGGAAGAAATTGCCTTTCGCGGAACCAACGTGGGAGAAGAGCTATTGTGAGCGCAGATTCCAAAATCAAGCGCAACGTTGGCGGAGGACCTTGATCGTGACCCCGCTCCCGTCCATCCCTTCCTTGTGTCCCCAAGGAGAGGTGATCGGGGGTCAAGCATCTTGTCGCGGTGCTTGTCCCCGCCAATACGGCCGCAAAACCTGGTGCGGGACTTTTTTTGAGCGCAAAAAAAGAGTGAATGCCCCGAGGCATCCGCTCCCTGTTTCTTTGCGCCGTCTCCCTGAGCCCGCAAGTCATGGGGAACATGCGGGATCATGGCGGGCCGAACGTGCCTGATCTGTTCTGTTGGGAAATCCTGACTTTTTTCGTCTTTCGGGTGAATCCGTGGGTCAGTAGCCTGCGGCCTAAAGGGCGGCCACGACCTCGATTTCGAGAAGCGCCCCTTTGGGAAGGGAAGCCACGCCCACGCAGGAACGGGCGGGGAAGGGCTCGGTGAAGTATTTCGCGTAGATCTCGTTCACCTTGCCGAAGTCGTCCATGTTGGTGATGAACACCGTGGTCTTCACGATGTTGGAGGGCTTGAGGTTCCTGGCCTCGAGAAGGGCCATCACGTTCTTGCAGCAGCGCTCGGCCTGAGCTTCCACGCCGCCCTCGACGAGGTTGCCGGTGGACGGGTCGATGGCGATCTGGCCGGAGCAGAAGAGAAGGCCGTTCACGCACACGCCCTGGCTGTAGGGGCCGATGGCAGCGGGAGCGTTGACGGTGGACAGGATTTCCTTGGACATGGCGTATCACCTCCCGGGGGTGCTGTGTTTGAAGTGTCTGTGCCCTGCTGCCCCGTGGCGGGACTTTCGGGTCTCTGGTCAATGTCCTGATTGACGTCTTTAGTTGATGTCCCAGTCGAGCCCGAAGGTGTCGTGCAGGATGCGCACGGCAAGC
>CAZQTH010000055.1:0-8776 GCA_964596175.1 uncultured Clostridium sp.
TTAAGAAAAGAATCAGAATAATCTGGTTCTTTTCTTTTTGAATAACAACTTTAAAAAGTTAAAAAAATTCTAAAAATTTGTAATAGTAGAAAGTAATAAATTTCTTGCTTTTTATTATGTTTTATAGTAAAATAAAAACACCAAAACTAAGGAGAAAAAATATGAAGGATGTATGGAAAGAAGAAGGAGAAGGAGTTACTAAAAAAATAAATAAGAAAAAAATAATAATAACAATAATTGTTGTTATTATTGTTGTGGCTCTAATAGTAATTGTAGGGTTATATACATCAAATAATGTGGTGAGAAATTGGATAGATATAAACATATTTAGAAAAGAAATAGAACAAGACACAGCAGCAACAATAGAACTAGAAGAAGGAGAAAATAGTAATGTATATGCATTTTATAAATACATAGGAATACTAAGCCAAGCTAAATTTACTATATATGGTAGTACAGGAAATGAAGAAACATCACTTGATATACAAATATCAAATCCAACATTTAGTTCAGCAAATAGATTTCTTGGAATAGCAGAATATGGAGGACAAAAATTCTATTTAATATCAGATAAAAAAATATCATGGGAAGCAGAAGTGGAAGGAAACATATCCCAAATATATGTGAATAAAAATGGTTATGTAGCAGTAGTAATAACAGGGACAAGTTATAAAACAATAATAAGAATGTATGACCCAAATGGAACATTAATGTTTACAACATATATGGCATCTACAAGAGCGGTTGATGTAAGTGTATCAAATGATAATAAATATTTAGCAATAGCAGAGGTAGATACTTCTGGAGCTGTGATACAATCTTATGTAAGGATAATCTCAATAGAAAAAGCAGAAAGTGATCCAACAAATTCAACAGAAAACACATATACAAGTGAAACAGGAAAATTAATAACAAATGTAAAATATCAAGATAGAAATAGATTAGTCTGTATGTACACAGATTCAATAACAAAAATAGAAGACGGAGAAGAAACAACACTAGCAAGTAGTGATGATGCACAAATAATATTTCAATCAGTAGAATTAGAAAACAATGCGTGTTATGTAGAAGAGAAGTCATCAGGATTATTTACAGCAGATTCAGTTGTAAATATAGTAAGTACAGATAGTAATGAAACAAAACAATATACAGTAAGTTACGTAGCAAAAGATGTATATACATATGGAAATATTATAGCATTAAACTTGGGAACAGAAATAGAATTTATAAATACAAGTGGTTGGCTTGTAAAAAGATATGTTGCAAATCAAGAAATAACAAATATTGTTGTTTCAGACTCTATTGCGGGAATAATTTATAGAGATAAAATAGAAATTGTAAATTTATAGGAGGACAATGTTGTGGGAATTATAATAGATGGTATAATTATTTTATTTATATTATTATCGGTATTTCTAGGATATAGAAAAGGTTTAGTATCTTTAGGAATACATTTAGTTGCATTTATTTTAGCACTAATTATTTCATTTATATTATATAGACCAATAGGTGCATTAATAATTAATACAACTCAAATAGACGAAAATTTACAAGAGGCAATAGAAACAAAATTAGATGGAATAATAGGAAATGAAGATTCAGACACAGTTGAAAGTAGTCTAATTGGAGTTGTTAAAAATGAAGCAGTATCAGAAACAGCAAGAAACTTGTCTTTGAATATAATATATGGATTAACAATTATTATTCTATTTATAATACTTAGAATAGCATTAGTATTTATAAGTGCAATAGCAAATTGGATTGCTGAATTACCAATCTTAAAACAACTAAATAAAACAGGAGGAATAATATACGGATTACTTAGAGGAATATTAATAGTATATGTAATATTATTGGTAATTAATTTAATAATAACATTAAATCCACAAAATAGTTTAAATGAAACTATAGATGATACATATTTAGCAAAAACGATGATGGAATATAACATTTTTAATTTATTTTTCTAAAAAATAATTATATTAGTTGCAAAAAATGACAAATTTTGCTATACTTTTATCATGAAATTTTTAGGAGTTGAGTATTTTGAAAGAAAACAATAAAAACAAAAGAGAAAATAAAAAGGGGAATTCAAAACAAACTACCAAGGTAAAAACAAAGCAAAATACTAAAAAAAAGAAAAAGAAATGGAAAAAAGTCTTATTGATAGTATTCTTATTGTTACTAATATCAGGAGGAGTATTTGCATATAGAGTATATAAAAATGGTGGTGGATTATCTGGAGTTCTTGCAACAGCAGTAGGACATGATGAAAATACTAGAGAAAGTTTAGAAGAATTTCGATGTTTGATTTTAGGAATAAGTACAGACCAGGCAGGAACACTGCTCACAGATACAATCATGGTAGCATCATATAATCCAAACACACAAAAAGCAACATTGCTGTCAATTCCGAGAGATACATATGTAGGAACAAATCCTGCAAAGGCAACAGCATATCAAAAAATTAACGCAATATATAGTAGAAATAAAGACCCACAAGATGTGTTAGATGCTGTAAATGATATAACAGGACTAAATATAGAATATTATGCGATAATAAAAACGGAAGGTTTTATAGACTTAGTTGATGCAATTGGAGGAGTTACATTCAATGTTCCAATAGATATGGATTATGATGATGATTCTCAAGACTTACATATTCATCTAGAAGCTGGAGAACAATTGCTAGATGGAGATAAGGCAGAACAATTAGTACGTTTTAGACATAATAATGATGGTACTTCATATCCAGAAGAATATGGAGACAATGACTTAGGAAGAATGAGAACTCAAAGAGAATTTATAATGGCTGTAATACAACAAACAGCAAAAATAGAAAATATATTTAAAATAAGTGAAATATTGCAAGTAGCAGAAGAAAATTTAATAACAAATATTGACTTTAGTGCAATAATAGATTACATACCATATGCTATAGAATTTGATACAGATAACTTATTAACAGCAACACTACCTGGAGAAAGTACAAATGAAAATGATGCAGGTACATGGGTATATATTTATGATGAAGAAGAAACAGCAATTTTAATACAAGAACTATTTTATGATAGAGATGAAGAAGAAACAACAGAAGAAACAACAGATGAAACAGATACAACAAATACTACTAATACAACATCAAGTACGTCTACAATATCAACTAAAAGTAAATCAGAAATAAAAATAGAAGTATTAAATGGAACAGGAACAAGCAAAAATTTACAACTTGCAGTAGATGCATTAGAAGAAGCAGGATATAATGTAACAAGAACAGGAACTACTAATACAACTACAAAAACTATAATAATGAACAAAAAGAATATAGGAGATGCTATCTTAGAAGGAATTGAAAAAACATTAGAGGTAGGAACTGTACAAGATAGTGAATCTAGCTCTAGTAAAGTTGATGTAACAATCATTTTAGGAAGAGATTATAATAGTGATTAAAACTAAATAAAGATAAGTTATCTTATTTTAGATAACTTATCTTTATAAAAAATTATTTCAATTATTTAATATCTAAACATATATTTTTTCTTTTTACGATTAAAAATTCTAAAAACTATAAAAATAAATATTAAAATCATAAGACCATATATTAAATAAGTAACAACTTTAGACTCTTCTACGTCATGAGAAGCAATTAAATCAGATGTATATTCAACCCCATTTATTGAATAAGTTACTTTTCCTAAAACATCACCTTGTGATATTGGTGCTGAAATATCATCATTTAAATCAATTATAGGTATTAATTCTGTATTATCATCTACTTCTACTAATGCAGGTATTGTTTCAGAAATTAATAAATCCAAACTTTGTGTATCACTTGATGCACCTTCTACGGTTATATTTGTTACTACATCATTTTCATTAATAATATTTTTTAATTCATAATTGGAAAATGCATATTCATAAAGTTCTGTTGTAATATTAAATCTATCATCATTTCCTAAAACAACACAAATTAATTCTAAATCATTATTATATGCAGCTGTGACTAAGCAATGTTTTGCTTGAGATGTATAACCAGTTTTACCACAAAAAGCATATTGGTAGTAATATTCATCTCCAGCAATCAAAAGTCTATTTGTTGAAGAATATTTTCTAGGCTCAGACATATTTGTTGCAGGGATAGCACAAGAAGCTTGACCACTTATTTTTCTAAAAGTCTCATTTTGTAAGCAATATTTCATAATAAAAGCTAAATCATATGCTGTTGTATAATGATTTTCATCATGTAGACCATATGCATTAGTAAAATTAGTATCAGTTAAACCAAGTTCATTAACTTTGGTATTCATCATACTAACAAAACTATTTATAGAGCCTCCAACATATTCTGCTAAAACGTTTGCGGCATCATTTGCTGAATGCACCAATAGAAGTTCTAATAATTGTTCAACTGTAAGTTGTTCTCCAACCTGAATATTAGCTGTAGAATATCCATCTGGAATGGTAGAGACAGCATTATAACTTGCAGTAACGACTTCATCTAAATCACAATTTTCAAGTGTAAGAATAGCAGTCATAATTTTTGTAGTACTTGCAGGATACATTCTAACATTTTCATCTTTCGCATAAAGAGCCTTGTTTGTTCTAGTATCTATTAAATATACTGTTCCAGTATCAATAGTAGGAGCATCTGAAGCATTACTAACATATACATATGAACTTGAAAAAATAATTAAAAATATAAAAATTATTATGACAAACAGTTTGTTTTTTTTCATCTATCTTTCTCCTTATTTCCTATTTTAATAATATACAATAATTCGACAAAAAATTCAACAAAAGAAAGTAAAAATTATATTAAAAATATAAACTAAAAATGAAAGGATGATATTATGAAATATATTAATAAAAACCAAAAAGTAGTACTAATTATAATAATTTCTATTATAATAATTGGAATTTGTTACTATACATATGTAATTGAAGGAAATAGTGAATTTGAAATTCAAGAACAAAATTTAGAAATACAAGAAAATAGCGTAGAAGAGGAAATTGAAAATAAAGAAGAAATAAATAAAATAATTGTACATGTGTCAGGAGCTGTAAATCAGGAAGGAATTGTTGAATTGGATGAAAAAGCAAGGGTTGCAGATGCTATAGAAGCAGTAGGGGGTGTTACTGAAAATGCTTATATGAAAGATATTAACTTAGCTTTACTTTTAGAAGATGGTATGAAAATATATATACCAACAAAAGAAGAAGTAGAAAACAATAGTTATGTTAGTAGCACTGAACAGTCAGAAGACAATACAAGTAGTAGTAATAATATAATTAGCCAAAGTAATAAAAATAGTAAAATTAATATAAACACAGCAAGCGTAGAAGAATTAGATACACTGCCAGGAATAGGAGAAGCAACTGCAAATAAAATAATAAATTATCGTAAAGAAAATGGGAATTTTAAAACAATCGAAGAGATAAAAGAAGTAAGCGGAATAGGAGATAGTAAATTCGAGAAAATAAAAGATTTAATAGAAGTTTAATATATATAAATATAAAATTTTCTTGACAAAGATAACCAATTGTAGTAAAATGTTAGCGTATACTAACAAAAAGGAGAAAAGCTATGAAACTAACTAATTCCCAAGAAGAATATTTAAAAACAATTTATTTTTTAGAAAAAAATAATAAAAAAGTAAGAGTCACAGATATTGCAGACAAACTAAAAATAACTAAACCTAGTGTAAATAAAGGAGTTAATGTCTTAAAAGAAATGGGGCTAGTAAACTATAAAACATATGGAAGTATTTCTTTAACTGAAGAAGGAGAAGAATTGGCAGTAGGAGTTATAAAAAGACAAGATATACTAGAAATGTTTTTAGTAGAGGTTTTAGAAATAGATAAAAAACAAGCAATAGAGGAAGCTAAAACAATGAAACATGCAATGTCTGAAAATACAGCCATAAAGCTTGATAAATATATTACAGAAATTCTAAATTTAGGAGATTTAGACTGTGGATATGATGAAAACAGTGAAAAATGTAAAAGATGTGTTAGAGTAACAGCAAAAAATAGAGTGAAAAAAGGTAAAAAGATTAAAGAAGGAGGATATGTATGTTAGAATTAATAGATGTTTGTTTTGAAAGAGACAATAAAAAAATATTAAATAAAATAAATCTAAAGGTAGATACAGATAAATTTATAGCAATAACAGGACCAAATGGATCTGGAAAATCAACTTTAGTAAAAATGATTATGGGGATAGAAAAGCCGGATTCAGGACAAATTATATTTGATGGAAAAGACATCACAAATCTTGAAATAAATGAAAGAGCTAAACTAGGAATCAGTTTTGCTTTCCAACAACCAGTAAAATTTAAGGGAATTACAGTTTATGATTTATTAAAAATAGCTTCTAAAAGATATATAACCAAAAAAGAAGCTTGTGAAGTTTTATCACAAGTTGGACTTTGTGCTAAAGAATATGTAGATAGAGAAGTAAATAGCTCTTTATCTGGAGGAGAATTAAAAAGAATAGAAATTGCAACTGTAGCATTAAGAAACTCAAAACTTACCATATTTGATGAACCAGAAGCAGGAATAGATTTATGGAGTTTTAATAATCTAATAGAAGTTTTTGAAAATATGAGAGAACTTGTAAAAGGAACTACATTAATAATCTCACATCAAGAAAGAATTTTAAACATAGCTGATGAAGTAATATTAATGAGAAGAGGAAAAATAGAGAAAATAGGAAATAGTGAGGAAATATTAGAAAAGACAATAAAACCTACAATTAACTGTTGTAAGGTAAAGAAAGTAGGTGAAAAGTAATGGGAAAAACAAAATTAAATGACGAATTATTAAATAGTGTAGATGAAGGTGTTTTAGGAGAAATAACAAAATTAGAGGAAATAAAAAAAGGGGCTTATAATATAAGGAAAAATGGAAAAGGGATAGAAAGACAAGTAACAGAAAACGTAAATATAGTAACAAAAAAAGATGTACAGGGAATTGATATATATGTTAAAGAAAATACTAAATTTGAAATAGTACATATTCCTGTAATAATAACACAAAGTGGATTAACAGATGTAGTATATAATGATTTCCATATTGGAAAAAATGCTAATGTTTATATAGTAGCAGGTTGTGGAATTCATAATGACCATCATAAAGATTCACAGCATGATGGAATTCATAGATTTTACTTAGAAGAAGGAGCAAAAGTAAAATATGTTGAGAAACATTATGGTGAAGGAGAAGGTACAGGAAAGAGAATATTAAATCCAGTAACTGAAGTATATCTAAAAAAAGATAGTTCGCTAGAAATGGAGAGTGTTCAGATAAAAGGTGTGGATTCAACAATTAGGGAAACAAAAGGAGTACTAGAAGAAGGAACAAATTTTGTTGTAACAGAAAAAATAATGACACATGGAGAACAGTTTGCAAAAACTATATTTGATGTAGAATTAAATGGTGATGATTCAAGTGCACATGTTACATCAAGATCTGTTGCAGCAGATAACTCAAAACAATATTTTATTTCTAAAATATATGGAAATGCGAGATGTTTTTCACATAGTGAGTGTGATGCAATAATTCAAGACAATAGTATTGTTACAGCAACACCAGAGGTAATAGCAAATAATGTTGATGCAAATTTAATACATGAAGCGGCAATTGGAAAAATAGCAGGTGAACAAATAACAAAATTAATGACTTTAGGACTTTCAGAAGAAGAGGCAGAACAAGAAATTATAAATGGATTCTTAAGATAAAAAAAGACCAACATAAGTCAGCCTAAAATTTTAATAAAGATATAAAGTATCTTCAATAACATAAGAAACAGGTAAAACTTCATCATTGTCAGAGCTTATCTTAAAAAAAGGATGATTAGAATCATCTTTATAAACTGAAACAGTGACAGTACCACATTTTCTGACATTTGAACTTAATTTTTCCAAAATTCTCACTCCTTTTTCTTTCGTATCTATTCATTATACATGATGAAAATGATAAAAAGTGTCGAATTTTGCGAAAATATAAAAAAAGTTTATGAAAATAATAAAAATGCTTGTTATAAAAGATACAAGCATTTTTAATTGGTTGCGGGAAAAAGACCAGTTGCCTATATTTAGAGGAAAAGCACTATTTTGTTTAGGTAACTGTTTAAGTAAATAAAATTAAAATAAATTACTAAAAATTAATACTAGTGAAGATACTACAAAGAATATTGCTGTATATTAGATTTTGCTAAATGCAAAATCTAACTATAAAAATATGAGCAAATGCGAATATTTTTATAGGCACGATTATAATTTTAAATAAAATAATTTATTATTTTATGGTATTTATTAATTACATTTATGTATTAATAAATATAAAATTAATCGTGCTAAAAAATAATAAAATCTCATTTTATTATTTTTTGAAAAGGGGTTATTAGGGGAAAGAATTTCCCTTAATCACACGAACACTTTGAAAAAGTGTTGTAGTGTGTTAGAACACTTTTAAAAGTAGTGTTATTTTAAGTAAAAGCAAGGGGGCGATTTTTTAGTATAAGCCTACGAAGGCTAGCTTATAAAAAAGGAATATAAATAAAATGAGTTATGCTATTATACGAAACAAAAAATACAAAATGAAAAATCTAGCAGGAATATACAGGCATAATGAAAGGAAAAACACTAATTATTCTAATAAAGATATTAAAAAAGAAAACGGCATAAATAATTATTCACTAAAAAAAGTAAATACTACTTATGAAAAAGCATTTTATCAATTAAAAGAAAAGTATAATCTAAAAGGACAAATAAAA
>CAZQTH010000056.1:0-8691 GCA_964596175.1 uncultured Clostridium sp.
TTCTTGTGCTACTTTATCTTTAGGTTCAATAGCTATATCTATAACTGGATCAGGGAATTCCATAGATTCTAATATTACTGGGTTATCTGAATCGCATAATGTATCACCTGTTGTAACATCTTTCATTCCTACTGCTGCTGCAATATCTCCAGCATATACTTTATCTATATCTTCTCTGTGGTTTGAATGCATTTGAAGAATTCTTCCAATTCTTTCTTTTTTGTCTTTATTTGAATTTAATACAGTAGAACCTGATTCTAATGTTCCTGAATATACTCTAAAGAAACATAATTTTCCAACAAATGGATCTGTCGCAATTTTAAATGCTAATGCTGCAAATGGTTCATTATCAGAAGTTTTTCTTTCTATTTCATTTCCAGCTAAATCAACACCTTTAATATGTGGTATATCTAATGGTGATGGCATGTAATCAATAATTGCATTTAATAATTCTTGAACACCCTTATTTTTATATGAAGAACCACATGTTACTGGAACTACTGTATTTGCTATTGTTCCTTTACGAAGTCCTTTTTTAATTTCTTCCTCTGTTAATTCTTCACCTTCAAGGTATTTCATCATTAATTCTTCATCTTGGTCTGCTGCGGCTTCAATCATAGCATCTCTATATTGTTTAGCCATATCAACCATATCTTCAGGAATATCTGTCTCTTCGATTTCTTTTCCTAAATCATCTTTATGAATATAAGCTTTCATATTAATTAAGTCTACTATACCTTTAAATTGATCTTCTGCCCCAATTGGTAATTGTACTGGAACAGCATTTGCATGTAATCTATTTTTTAATTGATCAACACATAGCATAAAGTTTGCTCCTGTGATGTCCATTTTATTTACATATACCATTCTTGGTACTTGATATTTATCAGCTTGTCTCCAAACTGTTTCTGTTTGTGGTTGTACTCCACCTTTAGCAGCTAAAACTGTGACTGCACCATCAAGAACTCTTAGAGATCTTTGAACTTCTACTGTAAAATCAACGTGTCCTGGTGTGTCAATAATATTAATTCTATTATTTTTCCAAAAACATGTTGTAGCAGCAGATGTAATTGTTATTCCTCTTTCTTGCTCTTGCTCCATCCAGTCCATTGTAGCTTCACCTTCATGAACTTCTCCTATTTTATGAGTTTTACCTGTGTAAAATAGAATTCTTTCAGTTGTTGTTGTTTTTCCAGCATCTATATGTGCCATTATTCCTATATTTCTTGTTCTTTCTAGTGGGTATGCTCTTCCTGCCATTTTTATATTTCCTCCTCTCTTCTACCATTTATAATGAGCAAATGCTTTATTAGCTTCTGCCATTCTATGTGTATCTTCTTTCTTCTTGAATGCTCCACCGTTTCCAGCTACTGCATCCATTATTTCTCCGGCTAATTTTGCAGCCATTGTTTTTTCATGTCTTGTTCTTGCATATGTTACAATCCATCTTAATCCTAAGGTTTGTCTTCTTTCTGGTCTAATCTCTAATGGAACTTGATATGTAGCTCCACCTACTCTTCTTGCTTTTACTTCTAAGACTGGCATAACATTTTCTAAAGCTGCTTCAAAAACTTCTAAAGGATCTTTTCCTTCCTTTTCTTTAATAATGTCAAATGCATCATATACTATTTTTTGAGCAACTGATTTTTTACCATCTAGCATTATATTGTTTACTAATTTTGTAACAACTTTGCTATTATATATTGGATCTGGTAATACTTCTCTTTTTGCTATATATCCTTTTCTTGGCACTATTCTTCCCTCCTTAAATTAAAATTAATGCTTTATGTGAAAGCATTTAGGTACTCTGAAAAGCATAAGCTTTTCCGTATAGTGCTATATAATCTATATCTAAATTTAAGTACCTTAAAGTTTAGTAAGAATTATAAGCACTAATTCAATTGCTAAACCCAAAGTTTATTTTTTAGGTTTCTTAGCACCGTATTTTGAACGTGCTTGCATTCTATCTTTAACACCTGCCGTATCTAATGTTCCTCTGATGATATGGTATCTAACACCTGGAAGGTCTTTTACCCTACCACCTCTAATTAATACAACACTGTGCTCTTGTAAGTTATGTCCTATACCTGGGATATAAGAAATAACTTCATAACCATTAGAAAGTCTAACTCTGGCAACTTTTCTTAATGCTGAGTTTGGCTTCTTAGGTGTAACTGTCTTTACAACTGTACAAACTCCTCTTTTTTGTGGAGATCTATTGTTTGTTAATCTCTTATTTTTTGAGTTATAACCATAACGCAATGCTGGGGCTTTTGCTTTAGTTGTTTTCGTTTTTCTTCCTTTTCTTACTAGTTGATTAATTGTTGGCACTTAAATTTCACCTCCTATTTTTTATATTACAAATTTATTTCTGTTACGGAAATGCATATTACATGCAATTTACTATAACGAATTATATTGTATCATGCACTTACCAATAAGTCAAGAAAAACTTGGAATTTCTTCCAAGTTTTTTCTTGAATATTTTCATTTTTGTTATCTAGTTTGACCATCGCTTTTATTTTGAGCTACTTGTGCCTTTTTTTGTTCTATTTTATCTTTTCTTACTTGTTCTACTCCTTTTTCTGCAACTTCTAACACATCATATTTTAAATAATCTCTAAATAGTTCATTTTGTTTCTTATTTTGTTGAGCATCAGGATTATCTTGGTTTGGTAATTGATCAGGATTATCTTGGTTTGGTAATTGAGTAGTAGGTTGTGAACCTTGAGGATCTAGTTCTTCTTTTTTAATAAAGTTTTTAATTTTTAATAATGCTTTTCCTAAGAAATTATCCTTCATGTTTGGAAATCTTTTTGCTAATCTAGGAAATGCTTTTTCAAATTCATCTACCACTTTTGGTGGTTGTGCTGGATTTTGTTCTGGATTTTGTGCTGGTTGTGGTGGATTTTGTGCTGGTTGTGCTGGATTTGCTTGCTGGTTTCCCATTCTTTCTTTTCTAGTTAAAGGTAATGGGTCTTTAGATGTAAATTTTTTATTTTTCCATTTTTGCATTTTGACTTTTATATTATCTACACTTAAACCTTTCATCAAATTAGTAGCCACCATATCACATTTACTTATCATACTTGAAATTTGAAAACATCTTTCTCTTAACTGTTCATTAGAATATCTAGAAAATTTGTTATTAGTTTGTTGTTTTTGAGGTTTTTCATTTTGTAATCTAGCAAATTCTCTATTATTTTTATCAGCTTGAAATCTTAGTGTAGATAAATCTTGATTAATTCTTTCCTTTTCTTCCTTTAGCTTCGCTATTTCAACTTCATCTGTAGAAGCCTCTATTTTCTTATTGATTTCTTTTCTTTTTGCTATTAGCTCATCTTGTTTCTCCATATTAAAATTCATTTCTTTATTAAGATCTTCTATACTTATAGCGTTTGGTGTATTTATTCTAGAATTATACTCCTCTTTGCAAGCTTCTAATTCCTCTTCTAGTTTATCTATAAACACTCTCAAATTATCTACTTTTGGTAAATTATCCTTTATTTTTTGCATCTTCTGATACTCGTCATATTCTTTTTTAGAAATAGTTTTGTTTTGAACCTTTTCTTTTAACTCTTCAAATCTAGCTTGTTCACTAGGACTCTTAAAATTTTCATACTTTTTTTCCCATCTCTTTTTATTTCTCATTCAAATACCTCCTTTGTACTAAACGTACAATTTAACCTCTTTTACAATTATACCATTTTTTAGAAGTATTATCAACTATTTTATGTAAAATTATTACATTTTTAATAAAAATGTAATAATTCAGTAATATTTGTAACATAAAAGACCTTAGTTAAATACTAAAGTCTTTGTAAATCATCTAAACTTCTACTTGCAAGTTTTTGGTATCTTAACTTTTTATCTTTAATTTTTTCACCTTCAAGTTCAGGTAATATCCCAAAATTAGCATTCATAGGTTGGAACTTTTCATTTGAAGTCGATATATATTTAGCTAAAGCTCCTATTACAGTTGTTTCTGGAAATGTTATTTTATTTTCTTTACTATTTTTATTATTAAATGTCTCTACTGCATTTAAAGCAGCAACTAATCCAGAAGAAATTGACTCAACATATCCTTCAACTCCAGTTATCTGTCCTGCAAAATATATATTTGGATTTGTTTTTAAACAATATGTTTCATCTAATAATTTACTAGAATTAATATATGTATTTCTATGCATAACACCATATTTTACAAATTCAGCATTTTGAAGTCCTGGTATCTGACTCAATACTCTTTTTTGTTCTCCATATTTTAAGTTTGTTTGGAAACCTACCATATTATATATACTTGCTTGTTTATCATCTTGTCTTAATTGAACAACAGCATATGGTCTTTTTATAGTTCTTGGGTCATCAAATCCAACTGGTTTTAAAGGTCCAAATCTTAAAGTATCAATTCCTCTTTTAGCCATAATCTCTATTGGCATACAGCCTTCAAATATTTCTCTTTTTTCAAAGTCATGTAATGTAACAACCTCTGCATTTACAAGTTCATTCCAAAATTTTTCATACTCTTCTTTATTCATAGGAAGATTTATATAACTTTGCTCTTTTCCTTCTTGCTCCTTTATCCTTTTTCTCCATTCTTCTTCTGTCTCATCTTTTTTCTTTTCCTGGCTATATCTATCTCCATAAAAGGCTATATTAAAATCAATACTATCTTTACTTATAATTGGTGCTGCCGCATCATAGAAATATAACTTATCTTCACCTGTCATATTAGCAATTTGCCTTGCTAAGCTATCAGAAGTAAGAGGTCCAGTTGCTACAATGACAACTCCATCTTTAGCCATCATAGAAATATCTGTTACTTCTTCATGGATAATTTCTATTAAAGGATTATTCTTAATAGTTTCGGTAACTTTCTTAGAAAATATTTCTCTATCAACGGCTAAAGCCTGCCCTGCTGCAACACTTGTTTCATCTGCTGTTTTTATTAATAAAGAGTCTAATCTTCTTAATTCTTCTTTTAACAAACCACAAGCATTTGTTAATAAATTTGACTTAAAAGAATTACTACAAACTATCTCTGCTAAATCTTTATTAGAATGTGCAGGTGAAAATTTTATAGGTTTCATTTCATATAATTTTACTTTAATATTTCTTTTAGCTATTTGGTATGCCGCTTCGCATCCTGCTAACCCTCCACCAATTACTGTAATATAATTATTCATCTAATTACTCCTTTAGAATATGTGTCCCAAACACAAAATTATTCGAATAGCCTCATTATTTCTTCTCTTGAGAATTTGCTTATAAATGTTGTCTTTGTATTTAGCATATTATCTGCTAGTTTTGCTTTCTTTTCTTGTAGTTCATATATTTTTTCTTCTATTGAATTTTTTGTTATTAATTTATATACTTGTACATTATTCTTTTGTCCTATCCTATATGCTCTATCTGTTGCTTGATTTTCTGTAGATATATTCCACCAAGGATCATAATGTATTACCATATCTGCTCCTGTTAAGTTTAATCCTGTTCCTCCTGCTTTTAGTGATATTAAAAATAGTTTTATTTTTGGGTTTTCATTAAACTCATCTACCATCCTTATTCTATCATCCACTTTTGTTGCTCCTGTTAATTTGAAATAATTTATATTACGCTTTTTTAGTTCTTTTTCTATTATTTCAAACATTGATGTATATCCTGAAAATAGTAATATTTTATGTCCTCCATTTATTGCTTCTTCTATTATTTCTATACACTGGTCTAATTTACTACTTCCTGCTGTATATCCTTCTATAAACAAACTTGGATGACAACATATTTGTCTTAATCTTGTTAGTGCTGCTAATATTTGCATTTGTGAGCTTTCAAATCCACTTATTTCTATTTTGTCTGCTATTTCTTGTTTTGCTTGTGCTAAATATGTTAGATATAGATTTCTTTGTTCTTCATTCATTTCATTATTCAAAACTGTTATTGTTTTTTCTGGTAATTCTGTTAATACTTCTTTTTTATTTCTTCTTAGAACAAATGGTTCTATTAACATTTTTAGTTTTTTCATTGCATTTTCATCTTGTTCTTTCACTATTGGCGTTTCATACATATTTTTAAATTTTCTATATGTAAATAAATATCCTGGCATTATGAAGTCAAATATTGACCATAGTTCTGCAAGAGAGTTTTCTATTGGTGTTCCTGTTAAGGCATATCTTGTTTCTGCTTTTATTTGTTTTATTGCTCTTGCATTTTTTGTATTACTGTTTTTTAAATATTGTGCTTCATCTGCTATTACATATTTAAACGTATAATTCTTCTCTTTATATAAATCTATATCTCTTTTTAATAAATCATAAGATGTAATTACTAAATCATAATTGTCAATTTCTTCGATTAATCTTTTTCTTTCTGACAATGTTCCTCTTATTACTGCTGTTTTTAATTCATTTGTATATTTTGCTGCTTCATTTTGCCAGTTTAATGTTAATGAACTTGGTGACACAACTAAACTTGCTTTTTTATCTTCTTTTCTTGTATACTCTACTATTACTGATAATATTTGAATTGTTTTTCCAAGTCCCATATCATCTGCAAGGATTCCTCCGAAGTGATATTTGTCTAATGTTTGTAACCATCTATATCCTGTTTTTTGATAATATCTTAATATATTATTTAACTTAATTGGAATTTCCATTTCTTCTAATTGTTCTTTATTTAAGCCATTTACTATTTTTTTATATTCTGCATTTTTTAATATTTCTGTTCCTTTTATTCCTTTTAGTAATTGATTTAAATATAATGTTCTATTTACTGGTAAACGCAATTCTCCATCTTCTAATTCTTTATAATCTACTCCCATTCCAGTTTTTAATTTATCCAAAAATTCTATTTCTTTATTGTCTTCTAGATTTATAAAGCTTCCATCTTTTAGTCTATAATATTTCTTTTTTAGAGAATATTTTTCCATTATATCTTGTAATTCATTTGAATCTATATCTATTTTACTTAAATCTAATGTTAATAAATCATTTTCTACTTTTACTCCAAGCCCTGATATTTTGGGTGTTCTTATTTGTTTTCTTTTAAAGTTTTCTGTTACCATTACTGCAAATTTTTGCATATAGTAATTTATATCTTCTGCTATAAATTCATATATTTTATCATCATCTGGTAATATAAATCTTGTGTTTTTTACATCCAACATAAATCCTGTTTTTCTAAATACATTTAGAGCTTTTGTTTCTTTAATCATGTTTCTTGGAAAGTTTATTTTTTCATTTTCATTTAATGGGTTAAATTCATTTTCTTCATAGCAAAATTTAACATCTGCTACTAGATAATCATTTTTGTCAAAATCTAAAAACACTTTTACTACTAATTCTTTTGGCTTATATTTTTCTATTTCTTCTTCTGTTAATCCTTCTATTTTTATTGCATCTTTTACTTTTGGCATAACAACTGAGAAGAATTCTGTTAATTCTTCTTTTCCAAATTCTATTTCTGTTACATAGTTTTGTCTAAATAATTCTAACAGTTTTAATGTTGTTTTTTCAAATTCTTTACTACATCTATATAGTTTTTTATCTGTTATTATGTATTTATATGATTTTCCTATTAATATTGTAATTTCATATATTTCCTTGTCTGGATATATTACAAAATCACCTTTTTTATTTTTCTTTAATATAAAGTCTAATTTCGGCTGCTCTTCTGTAAATTCTATTTTTTCTGATGAATAGTCTTTATTAAATAATACTTCTTTTCCTCTTAAGACTTCAAATAGATCATCTATTCCAGTATTTCCTACTAATATATTTGTTTCATTTAATGCTTTCCCATAATATCTAAAATTGCTGTTAGAATTTGAATTTGCATATTTTATTATTTCTGAATATTTTAATATAAAATCTAATAGCGGTTTACTTTCTTCTGTAAATACATCTCTTGTATGTATAAACTCTAATTTTTCTCCATATTTATAGTTTTCTTTATTTATCATCCTTGTATAAAAATCCGCTAAGTTTTTGATTTTATACATTTTTTTATTTCCAATTTTAAATTCTACTTTTATATCTCCTGAGAATTTTTCATAATAAATAGTAGGTTCTATTTTTATGCTTCCTTTTTGTTTTATTTCATCTTCTTCATCTGTTATTCCTTCTATTTCTTCTTGATAAAAACTGTTTACTATTTGTTTAAAGTTTCTATAAGTTTGTGGCTCTAATTTAGTTGTATTAAGTATATTATTATCTAATTTTTCTTTATTTTTAGATTCTTTTTTCTCATATTGCTCTATATATTGTGGGTTATTTATAAATTCTAATACACTAGCTAATGTATGTTTACAAATTCCGTAATGATTATAATAGTCTTCACATGTACAAGTTACATCTTCTACCATTCCATTTGTTATACTTATATATGTTTTATAAATTTTATTTCCTATGACATTTGCACTTAGAGAAAAATTCATACTATCTTCGTAGTCTATGTTTTTTAGCCTAATTCTTTCTTGCTTTTGATATTCTATTGCTCTTTGCTTCCTTTGTTCTCCAGCATCTTTATATAAATCTTCTAATATCTCATGATTTACAATCATTGTTTTCTCCTCCACTTGGCAAAATATTATATTATAAAAGACAAAAAAAATCAAGTTCTATTTTCTCTTAAAAATAAACTATAAATTGCAATAATAAGTGTCGCACTTTTTGCAAAAAAATTACAAATAATTTT
>CAZQTH010000057.1:0-8650 GCA_964596175.1 uncultured Clostridium sp.
TTTCTGTTATTGTTTGATTTCCATCTTCATCTATTACTATTGCTTGTGTTACCCATTTTCTTAATGATAAATCAAATGTTTTTACTATTACTTTTTCAAAGTCATCATCATCTTGTTGTCCTGGTATATATTCTCCTGTTTCATCATCTTTATAGCTTGGTAAATCTTCATCACTTGGAAGTTCTACATTATCTTCTTCTGAATCTCTATCTGTTATTTCTTCTCCGTTTTCATCTTCATATACCGTTATATCTGCTATATTTGTTATATTCTCACTTGTTGGTACATTATCTACTACTCTACACATTATTGGTACTTCTACATATGATAATGTATATTCTCCATTTTCATCTTTTTCTGCTGCACTTATTAAATTTTCTTCATTGTCACTATTTAAATAAGTTGTTGTTACTGTTCTTCCATCTTCTGATACTTCCCATCCATATTCGCTATTAAATTCATTATCAACAAATTCTAAGTATGATGGTAAATGGTCTTTTATCTCTGATGCATATCCATCTAAGTCACCTTCATTATATACTCTTATCATATAAACAATATAATCACCTACTTGTACAAGTACTGGTTCTTTAGTATGATTATATATTGCTGTTGTTATCATATTACCATCTTCATCTGTTGTATTTAATAATGATGTATCAACTACTGGTGCTCTTGTATATGAACCATCTTCATTTATTAAATATTCACTATCTTCTATATCTTCATCATCACTTACTGCTATAATGAATTTTCTTAAAGCTAAGTCAAATGATTGTAAGATTATATTATCATAATCTTCATCATCTTCATATTTAACCCAATCTTCCGTATCTGAATCTCTATCATCTATTGGATCTCCATTTTCATCAGTATCTTCAGAAATACAAGCTTCATTTCTTATTACTTCTCCAGATACATCATCTGATACAACTTTTAGTTTTACAGATACTTCTACATAATAAAGATCATCTTCTGTTTTTGTTCCGTCATTTGTACCAAATGCTGGAATTAGATTGTCTTCTGATACTTCTTTAGATAGATAATTTGTTGTTATTTCTGATACTCTATCTCCATCCATTTGTGAAATTGTCCAATAATAATTTTGGTTAAATTCTATAGCTTCTTTTTCAGCATCTGTTAAATCTGTAGAATTTTGTAAGTCTTCACCTTCTAGTTCTGACCATAAGAACTCTAATCCTTCTGGTATATCTTCTGTTATTTCTGAAGCATAACCATCAATCGTTCCTTCATTATATATTCTAAATGTATATGTTACGATATCACCTTTTTTAACTGCTACTGGTTCTTTGTTTAAGTTATACTCAGCTGTTGTTATTAGCTCTCCATCTTCTCCTATTGTATTTAAATCACTTACATCTACACTTTCTAATCTATCTGGCTCTACTGTAACATCATTTACAGCTGTAATTCTCTTAATTAATTTTAAATCAAATGATTCTGGCATTAAAACTAACTTTTCAAAATCATCATCATCTTGTTCACCTTTATAATAGTAATTTGAATCACTTAAATCTTCTTTGTTATCATTTCCTTCATAATCTTCCATACTGTCTTTATCAACATTTGGTGAATTTGCTGGCTCTGAATCTATATCAGCTCCATCTTGATTTGTAATTGTTATATCATCTTCCGCATCATATTCTTCTGATATCCATGCAACATTTGTTAAAATAATCGTACTACTTTCGTCAGGTTCTGCTGTTACCCTACATCTAATTGTAATTGTTTCCGAATCTAATTCCGAACCATCCTCATACGGTTGTAAATTATCTTCATCTCCACTTACTCTTCTTAATACTAATGTATTATCTCCATCAGCATCATATGATGTCACTTCAAAATTACCACTTACGACATCAACAAATTCTAATCCTGTTGGTAATTGATCAGTTATTTCAGTTGCACGCCCTGCTTTTTCTCCTTCATTATAAATAGTAATATTATATGTAACTATATCTCCTGTTTCTATTAAAACTGGATCTTTTTTGTGATAATATGTTGCTGTTGTTCCTGTTTGTAAAGTATCTGTATTTACTACTGGTACTCTTGAGTTTTCTCCACTCAATACAGTATCTCCAACTTGTGTTATGTATTTTCTTAATGCTAGGTCAAATGTTTTTTCTTCTGGTGTAACTTCTAATGTGGTATCTTTATATTCATCCTTGTCTTCTGGTATCATTACTGGTTGCTCTTCACTTGTCTCTGTTGTCCATAATATTAGTGTTCTGCTACTATAATTAACTCTAATTGATATAGATATTGTTGATACATCATCTGTATCTACTGATATATAAAAGTCTTCACCTACTAAACTTTCTATAGTTGTTCCTTCAGCTACAGAATTTTTATCACTATCTAATAATGTATAATCACTAATTTCTTCATCTCCATTATTTACAGTAAAATCTATTGTATAAGATAAATCTGAACTTTCTGTTATATTAATTGGGCCAATTATATATCTTCCATTTGATACTGTATATTGCAAACTTGTTGTATTTACATGTGCTGGTGCTTCTGTAGTTGTTGAACTAGTATCAGAATAATTGTCTGCATTTGCTATAGCTGTACTTATTAAGTTATTATATAAAGTTTCTGCTTGTATTCTTTTCTGTTCTCCTGCATTATTTATTCCTTCAATTTCTAAATATGATATTGCTGTATATGATGAAGTTCCTGTTGTATAAGTAAACCAACCTACTGAATCTGTTTTATTATATTTTTCTCCTTCTTCATAATTTGTAAAATACCACATAGCTGCTTGTTGCACCGCTGCAATTTCATCTCTTGATAAAAGTACATCATATACTTCAGTCCAATCATATCCTTCTGGTAGAATACCATTTTCTGTTAAATAAGCCACTTTTTCTTCTTCATTATCATCATCATCAATTAAATATAATCTATCTGCTAATGCTAATAATGCATCATATCTATTAACTTCTACCCCATCTACTGTGATAGTTTCATCCACATAATCTAATACATTTGAAATTAAGTCTCTTTCTGTTTTCATATTGTAATAAAGATTATATGTTGCAGTTTTTTGTGTATCGCTAAATCCTACTCCTGCTTTAACACAGTATATATTTTTATATCCATCTTGCTTAACAGGAGAACCCTCTTCTGAACCTTCATATTCTTGGATATTCCAAATTTTCACTCCATTCCCTGTTAAACTATTTGCATTTGGATCACCTATTCCATACCCAAGATTTGGACTATCATTGTATCTTAATTCTGTTATCCCCAAGTACAATGGTGTATTGGCTTGAGCAGCATTAACATTGGTTGGTACTAATCCAATTAAAGTTATCATTATTAGTACTATTCCCGTTAATAAAAATTTTTTTCGATTCATAGTATTCTCTCCTTTTTATACTTAAATATGTTCTACTGTATATTATTTTACACGTTTTTTATTGCTAGTGTCAATAGGATATTTTTGTAAATTTTTATTCTATTTTTACTACCTTCTAATACCTTACGGAAGTGGGTTTTAGAACTTTGTTACAAAAATAATACCTACATTACAATTATATTACATTTTCATTTTAAAATCAAGATTTTATATGGATTTAACAGCAAATTTGAATGTCCGTAGGTTTTTAGAAAATAATCGGTTATTTTTTGATTTTCATATTTATATGATTTATATCATATATTTTTAATGGTGGTAATATGTGTATGAAACATCTAATGAAAAAAACTTTATATTTACTTTTAATTTTAATATATATATTAAGCTTTAATATAACTTTGGCAAGCGAAAATACTGATCTTGATTTAAATGCTCGTTCTTGTATTATTTTAGATAGAACTAGTAAAAAAATATTATATGGTGAAAATGAATATAACAAAGTAAAAATGGCATCTACTACAAAGATTATGACTGCAACAATTATCATTGAAAATTGTGATTTAAATCAAACTATTACTGTTTCCCAAAAAGCTGCTTCTACTGGTGGATCTAGATTAGGTCTTAAAACTGGTGACAAGATTACCATAAGAGATTTATTATATGGTCTCCTTTTGGTTTCAGGAAACGATGCAGCAGTTAGCTTAGCAGAAAATTGTTCTGGTACTGTTACAGAATTTTGTAATTTAATGAATGAAAAAGCTGAAGAATTAGGTTTAACTAATACACATTTTGAAAGTCCTCATGGCTTGGATTCCGACAACCATTATACTACCGCATATGAACTTGCTCTACTTGCTGATTATGCTTTAAATAATTCTACTTTTTTAAATATTGTTGGAACAAAAAATTATACTATTACAATAAACGGATATTCAAAAAATCTTACAAATACAAATGAGCTATTAGGTAGCTTGAGTGGTGTATATGGAGTAAAAACCGGTTTTACAAACGGTGCTAATCGTTGTTTAGTAACAGCTTGTAAAAGAGATGATATGGATATTATCTGTGTTGTACTTGGTTGTGACACTAAGGACTTTAGATCTTCTGACAGTACTAAACTAATTAATTATGCTTTTGATAACTTTGAATATGTAAATATAGAAAATATTATAAATGAAGAATTTAATAAATGGCAAGAAGAAAATCAGAATTATTTTAATATAGAAAAAGGTTGTTCACAAGATTTAAAAATTTCCATTTCAAATATAGACACACCTATTGTTCCAATAAAAAAAGATGAAAAAGATTCTTTAAAAGTAGATTTCAATATTGATGAAAATTTATCTGCTCCTGTTTATAAAGATACAGCTATAGGAAAATTTAGAATATATACTTCTTCAGAAACTATTTTAGAAGGTAGTATAACATCTTCTCAAGATATTAGTAAAAAAGATATTTTTTATTATTTGAAAGATTTATTTAAAAATTATTCTAATATTTTAAATTATGTACCTTCCAATATTATTTAATTTACTATAAAAAAAGAAAAACACCTATGAATTTACGTTCATAGGTTTATTTTTTATTTTACATTTTCTTTTATGTAGTCAACTACATCTCCTACTGTTACAACTTTTTCTGCATCAGCGTCTGGGATTTCTATATCAAATTCTTCTTCTAATGCCATTACTAATTCAACTATATCTAAAGAATCAGCTCCTAAATCATCTATAAAAGATGCTTCCATTGTAACTGCTGAATCAGCAACTCCTAATTGTTCAACAATTATTCCTTTTACTTTTTCTAATACTTCTTCTGAACTCATCGGTCTAGAGTTCACCTCCTCTCAAGTTTGCAAATGATTTATACATTTGATTTTTCTTTTTAAAGATAATTCATTTATATTATATGTTTGTGGTTTTGTCAAGTAGAAATTATCTTTTTTTATGAATTTATACTACTAAGTCAGTAAGTAGCTATTATTCAGCATTTTTTTGTTTGTTAAATTCTTCTATCATTTTATCTACTGCTTTATTTTCTACAAATTTTTCCGCTTGTATTATAGTATATTCAAATAATAACTCATCACTACTTCCATGTGCTTTTACAACTGGCTTCTTTACTCCTAAAAATAGTGCTCCACCATATGATTTGTAATCCATAGCTTTGGAAAATCTTTTAATTGCCGGTAATGATGGAATTGCTGAAATTTTAGATAGCAAGTTATGTTTTAGATTTTCTGTTAGAGTTCTTTTTACAAACTTTCCTAATCCTTCTGTTGTTTTTAAAAATACATTCCCTGTAAATCCATCAGTTACTATTGCATCTATTTTTCCTGAAAAAGCATCTCTTCCTTCTACATTTCCCACAAAATTTATTCCTAATCTCTCTGAATTTTCTTTTAATAGTTTATAACTTTCTTTTACTAAATCATTTCCTTTTGTTTCTTCTGTTCCTATATTTAATAATCCTATTGCTGGTTCTTTTATTCCATATGTATTTTTTAAATATATACTAGACATTTGAGCAAATTGAAGTAAGTTAATTGGTTTACAATTTGTATTTGAACCTGCGTCAATTAATAATAATTGACTTTTATATGCAGGTAATATTCCTGCTAATGCTGGTCTATCTATCCCTTTTATTCTTCCTACTATTAATGTTGCTCCTGTAAGCAATGCTCCAGAATTTCCAGCAGATATAAATACATCTCCTTCTCCTTCTTTTAACATTCTAAAACCTACTACCATTGAAGAATCTTTTTTATGTCGTATTGCAACTGTTGGCTGATCTTCCATTTCTATTGTTTCTGTTGTATTTTTTATTTTTAATCTATCTGATATTTCTTCTAATTCTTTTCCATAAAACTCTTTTATCTTACTTCTAATTACATCCTCTTTTCCTATTAATATAACTTCTGCTTTTACTTTATTTATACTGTTAATTGCTCCTTTTATATTAGCATCTGGTGCATTATCTCCTCCCATTACATCTAGTAATATTTTCATACTTGTTCCTCCGTTTTGTCTTTCTTAATTTTATTTATAACATATTCATTTTATTATTATTTTATAAAAAAAGCAAGTACTTTCTTTATTTATATTCATTATTTCCCAAAAATAATACTAGATATGTTTTTTATAAACATATCTAATATATAATTCTATTTAGCTATTCTAATAGTTTTTTAAGAAGTTCTTTGATTAATTTTTCTTAAATTTATCATATTTATATGTTTAAGTACTTTAAAATAAGAGTACTTCCTAAAAAGTACTCTCTCAATTTATATTATAATTTTATGCTAATATATCAGAAACAACTCCTGAACCTACTGTTCTACCACCTTCACGAATAGCGAATCTTAATCCTTTCTCTATAGCAATAGGTGTGATTAATTCAATTGTCATTGATACATTATCACCTGGCATAACCATTTCTGTTCCTGCAGGTAATTCAATAACTCCTGTAACATCTGTTGTTCTGAAATAGAATTGTGGTCTATATCCATTAAAGAATGGTGTATGACGTCCACCTTCTTCTTTAGTTAATACATAAACCTCAGAAGTAAATTTTGTATGTGGATTTATTGTTCCTGGTTTACAAAGAACTTGTCCTCTTTCAATTTCTTTTCTATCAATACCTCTTAATAGAACACCGATGTTATCACCAGCTTCTGCTTGGTCTAATAGTTTTCTGAACATTTCTACACCTGTAACAACAGTTTTCTTTCTTTCTGTTGTAAGACCGATGATTTCAACTTCGTCTTGAAGTTTAACTTCTCCTCTTTCTACTCTACCTGTTGCAACTGTTCCACGTCCTGTGATTGTGAATACGTCTTCAACTGGCATTAAGAATGGTTGATCAACTGGTCTTTCTGGTGTTGGGATATATTCATCAACTGCATCTAATAATTCTTTAATTGGTTGATATACTGAATCATTAGGATCTGTTGCATTTGATTCTAGAACTTGTAATGAAGATCCTTTTATAATTGGAACTTCGTCTCCTGGGAAACCATATTCTGTTAATAAGTCTCTAACTTCCATTTCAACTAATTCTAATAATTCGTCATCGTCAACCATATCACATTTATTTAAATAAACAACGATATATTTAACACCAACTTGTCTAGCAAGTAAGATATGCTCTCTTGTTTGAGGCATTGGTCCATCAGCTGCTGAAACAACTAAGATAGCACCATCCATTTGAGCAGCACCTGTGATCATGTTTTTAACATAGTCAGCATGTCCTGGACAGTCAACGTGTGCATAGTGTCTTTTATCTGTTTCATATTCTACGTGAGCTGTATTGATTGTGATTCCTCTTGCTTTTTCTTCTGGAGCACCATCAATTTGATCATATGCTTCATATTTAGCTTTACCTAATAATGATAAATATTTAGTAATTGCTGCTGTTGTTGTTGTTTTACCGTGGTCAACGTGACCAATTGTACCGATATTAACGTGTGGCTTTGTTCTTTCAAATTTTTCCTTTGCCATTTTAAATTCCTCCTTAAATTTATTATATTTTAAAAATTAAATAACAAAATTATATTTTGCATAAGCATTTTATAACATTTCTACTAAAAATGCAAGCTTTTTTATTCTTTTTTAGCTCTTGAAGATACGATTGCTTCAGAAACTGATTTTGGAACTTCTTCATAATGAGATGGTTCCATAGAATATGTTCCTCTTCCTTGTGTTCTAGAACGTAATTCTGTTGCATAACCAAACATTTCTGATAATGGAATAAATGCATGTATTTCTTGCATTCCATCATTACCATCCATACCTTCTAGTCTACCACGTCTAGAGTTTACATCTCCTATAACGTCTCCCATATATTCTTCTGGAACTGTTATTTCAACTTTCATAATTGGTTCTAAGATTACTGAATGTGCTTGTTTCATACCTTCTTTAAAAGCCATAGCTGCGGCAATTTTGAATGCCATTTCTGAAGAGTCAACTTCGTGGTATGAACCATCAACTAGACTTACTTTAAAGTCTGTTACTGGATACCCTGCAAGGATACCAGTTTCTGCGGCTTCTCTCATACCTTGTTCAATTGGTTTAATATATTCTTTTGGAACAGCTCCTCCAACGATTTTGCTTTCGAATTCTATTCCTTTACCTGGTTCTAATGGTTCCATTTCAAACCAAACGTCACCATATTGTCCTTTACCACCAGATTGACGAATAAATTTACCTTGAACTCTTACTTTATCTCTAATTGTTTCTTTGTAAGCAACTTGTGGTTTACCTACAT
>CAZQTH010000058.1:0-8563 GCA_964596175.1 uncultured Clostridium sp.
TGGAGGCGAGTATCGGAGTCGAACCGATCATCAGAGTTTTGCAGACTCGTGCCTTACCGCTTGGCTAACTCGCCATATTGGAGCAGGTAGTGGGAATTGAACCCGCAACTAAACCTTGGCAAGGTTTTATTTTACCATTAAACTATACCTGCAATTTTTCTAGTCTTTATATATTTATGCAAAGACTTTTTAAATAATACCAAAAATACACCATATTGTCAAGTATTATGGTGTATTTTTAGTTTCTTCTTCTATTTTTTCAGTATCTTCAGCCTTCCATTTTTCTCCTAATTTAGGTTTATTCCAAGAAATATAATCACAAGATTTAGGATTATTTTCACAAATATAATATGCTCTTCTTTTTTTAGTTTTTCTTACTTGAACTTTTCCTCCACATTTAGGACAAGGAACATCAATATATTCTATTATAGGCTTTGTATTTTTACATTCTGGATATCCAGGACATGCTAAAAACTTTCCATATCTTCCATATTTATATACCATCATTCTTCCACATTTCTCACAAGGAATATCTGATACCTCTTCTTCTACTTTAACATGTTCTAAATATCTTTCCATCTTTTCTAATTCTTTTTTAAATGGTCCATAAAAATCTCTTATCATTTTTTTCCATTGTTCTTTACCTTCTGCAATCTCATCAAACTCATTTTCTATTTTAGCGGTAAATTCTGCATTAATTATATCATTAAAATTTTCAATTAATAATTTATTTACTATTTTTCCTAATTCTGTAGGCACAAGTTGTCTTTGTTCTTTTTCTATATAATGTCTTTCTAAAATAGTTGTTATTGTTGGCGAATATGTACTTGGTCTTCCTATCCCTTTTTCTTCTAATGCCTTTACCAAACTTGCTTCTGTATATCTTGGTGGTGGCTCTGTAAAGCTTTGTTTTGGATTAATTTTAACTTTCTTTACTTCTTGTTTTTCTTTTAAATCAGGAAGCATTCTTTCTTCTTCTTCCTTAGAATCTTCACCTTCCACATATAAAGTCATAAAACCTTTAAATTTTAAGCTTTGTCCATTTGCTTTAAAAGTATAACTATTTGCATCTATTGTAATTGACATGGTATTATATATAGCAGATGACATTTGACTTGCCATAAATCTATTATAAATTAATCTATATAATTTATATTGGTCATTTGTAAGTGAACTTTTTATACTGTCTGGTTCTAAATCTGTATATGTTGGTCTAATTGCTTCATGTGCATCTTGAGAATCCCTACTTGTTTTATAATATCTATTCTCATAATATTCTTCTCCATAAGTTGATACTATATGTTCTCTAGCTGCTTTTCTTGCTTCTTCTGATATTCTCGTTGAATCAGTTCTCATATAAGTTATTAAACCTACTGCTCCTCTACCTTCTATTTTTATTCCCTCATATAACATTTGTGCAATTGACATAGTCTTTTTTAAAGTAAATCCTAGTTTTCTTGATGCTTCTTGTTGCATAGTACTTGTTGTAAAAGGTGGAGCTGCATTCCTTTTCTTCTCACCTTTTTTTACTTCTTGTACTATATATTTTGCATCTTCTATATTTTTTAATATTTCATCCGCTTCTTCTTTATTATGTATTTCTTGTTTTTTACCATCTTTTCCATAAAATTTAGCTTCAAGTTGCTTTTTAGATTCTTTATCTTGCAAATCTACAAATATATTCCAGTATTCTTCTGGTATAAATTTTTCTATTTCTTCTTCTCTATCTACTATTAATTTAACAGCTACTGATTGTACACGTCCTGCTGATAATCCTCTTTTTACTTTTTTCCATAGAAGTGGACTTATTTTATAACCAACTATTCTATCAAGTACACGTCTTGCCTGCTGTGCATCTACTAGATTTATATCTATACTTCTTGGTTCTTTAATTGCTCTTTTTACTGCTCCTTTAGTTATCTCATTAAAAGTTACTCTTACTATTTTATTTTCATTATCTTTTAATATTGTTGCTAAATGCCAAGCTATTGCCTCTCCTTCACGATCAGGGTCAGTTGCAAGGTAAATTTTCTTTGCCTTCCTTGCCTCTTTTTTTAAAGATTTTATTAAATCTCCTTTTCCTCTAATATTTATATACTCTGGCTCAAAATCATTTTCAATATTAACACCTAATTTTGATTTTGGTAAATCTCTTACATGTCCCATAGATGCAACTACTTTTGTGCTACCTCCGAGAAATTTTTTTATAGTATTGGCTTTAGCTGGTGATTCTACTATTATTAATTTATCAGCCATATATGCCTCCTTATTAACACTTTTTTATAATATAAAAATTGTTCTTTTGTTATTCTAGCTTAATTTTTAGCATTTTGCAAGTTTTTTTTAGAATTTTTGTTTTGTTATAAAGAAAATGTACTTTTTGATAAATCTAAAATGACATCTTGAACACAAATTGGCGTTACTTCGTTTTGTTTTAATGTGTCTAATATTTCTTCTACTTTTTGTTCATTATTAGATAAATATCTTATTGTTTCATCTTCTGTTTTTATATTTTCTTCTTGATATTCTGTCTTGACTACTTTTATTCCATATTTTGCCTCTCTCTTTTTTATAAATTCATCTTCATTAATTATTTTGTAATATTCTAATTTTATAGGATAAGCTATACCGGCTTCTTGTAATTCTTCCTTTTTTATAAAAGTACCTCCGAAAAAAAATATTCAAAATTATCCCTCCTCTTTTGTATCACACTTTTTAATCATACTATTAAAAAAACTTTTTTGCAAGAACTTTTCGTCGCAACTTTCTACAAGTTTCGATGGTTTTTGCAAACTTTATGTAGTACAATATAATTAGTTATATTATATTCTTTAATATTTTGGTTATTCCACAAAATTTATTATAGTCAAAAATAGTAGTAATTTCTATATTACTACTACTTTCTTTTTATTCTTCTTTTATTAGTTTACTACTATATTCAAATTCATCTTCTATTGCTTTATTTTTTAGAGTTATATATAATTCTGTTATAGTTGCTGCTCTATAAGGATTTACATATAAAATATTTAAAAATCCAAATGTAAATAATGATAGTATTCCCCATAATATAAATGATAAATCTAAAATGAAAGTTTTCCATTTATTATGTCTCATCATTTCTTTTGAAAGTTTAAAAACTTCTTTTTTATCTATGTTAGGATTATCTGCTAAAATATATGGTATCATTTTATATTCATAAAATTTAATAACCCCTCCAATAATTGTAAAACACCACAATATATTATATAAGTTTTTTATTAACATTATTTTAACAATGTTTTTCCAATTTCCTTTTTTAAATGTTTCTTTCATAACTCCTATTTTAGTATTATTATTTTCTCTTGCTTCTATAAAATATCTTTTACACGCTACCGTTAAAGGTTCTGCAAGTAAAATAATATATACTATTGCAATTATTGCAATTAAAATAAGCCCTACTCCTAAACTCGTCTGTTTTATTCCAAATAATTCTATCGCATCCCATATTCTAAATATATATTTTTCTGATTTTATTAAATTGTTTATATTTGCTTCTACTATTTTTAGCAACATAAGTTGTGTATCACTAAGTGAGGATTTTTCTTCTTCCATTTCTTCAATTTCTTCTTTTACTGTTTCTTCATTAAGAATTATACTTTCTTGACTTAATATGTAATTAGGATCAACAGAATCTTCCCATTGCCATATCCCTATAATAGAAGTTCCAAATTCACCAGTAAGCAAGGCAATTAAAAAACACACAACTATTGCTGTCCAATAATTATTTTTCACTACTTTTTTTGCCTTATTTTTTAGTTCTTTTCTTTTCCACATTACAATTCTCCTAAACTTAATTTTATTTTATTATAAACTAGCCAAAAATCTTAGGCAAGTAATTTTTTATATTCTTTATATTTTGGCATATTTTTCTCTATTAAATTCCAAAAGCTCTTAGAATGATTCATATATATTAAATGACACATTTCATGTAGTACCACATATTCTATTGCTTTTTCATCTTTGGTTGCAAGCTTCAAATTTATTGAAATATTTTGATTATTAGAACAGCTACCCCAGGCATATTTTAAATCTCTTATTCTTACTTTTTTAGGACTTACGTTAAGTATTTCAGAATATTTATAAATATTTTCTTGAACTAAATTTTTTAACCTTTCTATATCAGCCTGTTCTATTTTTTCTTCTTTTTCTTTTTTTATTTTATCTTTATTTTTTTCTAAATTTTCATAAATCCATTTTGATTTTTTATTCAAAAATTCCTCTATCTTATTATCTGAAAGCTTTAATGGTGCTTTAACAATTACTTCTCCATCTTTTATATAAATATACAAATTTTTTATTTTTGACCTTTTAAAAGTATAAGGTATTTCTTTCCCTTCATATTGTATTTTAACCATAAATTTTCCTCTTATTTTTTAATATCCTTTAAATTTAAATAATCTCCCGCATTCATTTTTCCAGCTCTTGTTATTTTATTATATCCATATTTATTTTTCAAGTCGTCCACTACTTTATCTAATTTTTCTTGTTTTTCATTTTTCTTACTATCAAATAGGGACAACTGCATCTCTTCTTTTTCCACTAAATTCTCAACCCTTACTCCTACTAATCTAATTGCCATTGGTTTTTTAAACATTTCATTTAGTAATTCTTTTGCTATTTTTGATATTTCTTTTGTAGAAGATGTAGCTTCTGGTAATTTTTTTTGATGTGAAGTATCTTCAAAGTCTTTTGTTCTTAATTGTACACTCACCGTTTTTGCAAGCATATCATATTTTCTTAGTCTAAATGACACTTGTTCTGCAAGAGCAAGTATTATTTCTTCTAATTTTTCTATTTCTGTTATGTTTTTTGGAAGTGTAATAGAATTTCCTATTCCTTTTGGTTTATCTTTTTCATAATGTACTTCTGAATTATCAATTCCGTTTGCATATTCCCACATCAAGATTCCATGTTTTCCAAATTTTTTATGTAATAACTGCTTATCTGCCTTTGCTAAATCTCCTATTGTTCTTATTTGCATATTTAAAAGTTTAGGTACTGTTTTTTTACCTAACATAAATAATTCTGATATAGAAAGTGGCCACATCTTGGTTTCTATTTCATTTTCAAATAATGTATGTACCCTATCTGGCTTAGTAAAATCTGATGCCATTTTAGCTAAAAGTTTATTATGTGCAACCCCTACATTTACCGTAAACCCTAACTCCTCTTTTACTCTTTTATTTATTTCATAAGCCTTATTTAATAAGGTGTCTTTCATTAAATATTCTGTCATATCTAAAAAACATTCATCTATACTAAATCTTTCTATTTTATCTGTATATTGAGATAATAGCTTAAATAAATTGTCAGAATATTTTTTATATATTTTAAAATTGGATGGATATATTTTAATCCCTGGACATTTCAATTTAGCTTGATATATTGTGTCTGCTGTTTTTATACTGCATTCTTTTGCTTTCATACTTTTTGCTAAAACTATCCCTGATCTTTTTGTCTCATCTCCTCCAATAATTGCAGGAATTTCTCTTATATCTATATTACTTCCATTTTCTATCATTTCCACAGCAGTCCAACTTAAAAAAGCATTATTAACATCGACGTGTAATATTTGTTTTTTCATATTATCACCAGTTTTATTATAGAATATTTGTTTGCTATTGTCAATATAAGGAAGTAAAAACTTCCTTATATATTTTTATTTTTTATATAACTCTCTTTAAATTCACTACTTAAAATATCCATACTTATCACATCATAATATTTACCATTTATATATACACTTTCTCTTCTTCTTCCATATTCTTTAAAGCCTATTTTTTCATAACACTTTATTGCTCTTTTATTAAATGAATAAACATGTAAATTAATCTCATGCAAATTTAAATAATTAAAACCATAATCTAATAATAGTCTTATTGCCTCTGCACCATATCCTTTACTTCTTTCTTCATTTTCTCCTATAAATATTCCAAGTGTTGCATTTCTTCCTACTGTATTTATACTTTTTAATCCACAATTTCCAATTAGTTTATCATCTTCTATCTTTACAATTCCTAATGTTACACCTTCTTCTTTTTCAACACAATTTTCTAAAAATCTTCTTTCTTTTTCTAATGTATAGATTTTTGTACTTTGTCCAATATAATCTGTTGTTTCAAAATCATTCATCCATTTGGTGTACTTTTCCACATCTTCTGTACTTACTGGTGATAAATATATATGTTCTCCTACTAACTTTTTAAAATACATCTTAATTCCTCCTTTATATATTTTTATTCTCTATACAATTTTCTTTAAATTCAGATTTTAAAATGTCCATACTTATCACATCATGATATTTTCCATTTATATATTCACATTCTCTTCTCCTTCCATATTCCTTAAAACCTACTTTTTCATAGCATTTTATTGCTCTTTTGTTAAAATCCATTACTTCTAATTCTATTTCATGTAAATTTAAATAATTAAAACCATAATCTAGCAATAATTTAATTGTTTCTCCCCCATAACCTTTACTCCTTTCTTCTCTTTTTCCTATGAATATTCCAAGTGCCGCTGTTTTGTTTACTTGGTTAATTTTATGAAGCCCACAACTTCCAATTAAATTATCATTTCTTAAGTCTACTATTCCAAATACTCTATTTTCTTTATTTTGAATCCTTTTTTCTTGCCATTTTCTTTCATTTTCTATTGTATAAATTTTACTACTTTTTCCTGTATAATCTGTTGTTTCAAAATCATTCATCCATTTGGTGTACTTTTCCACATCTTCTGTACTTACTGGTGATAAATATATATGTTCTCCTACTAACTTTTTAAAATACATCTTAATTCCTCCTTATATATTTATTTCCATATTTAATTTTCGCACAACCATTACTTGTGTTTCATATAATTTAATTGAATCTTTATCAAAGCTATAACAACTTAATTCTACTTTACCACAATCAAATATTTTTACTATATCATTTTTGTCTTATTTTATTACATTTTTAATATTTACTTAATCACTTCCTTTAAGTCATACCTATAGCAAACTTCTCCATATTCTTTATTTCCTATTTCTATTTTTCTTGTTTTGTATAGTTTTCCTCCCATTTTCTCATAAAAATTTCTTCCTTTTTTATTTTCTTCTAAACACCAAATTAACATTTCTTCATATTCTTTTTTTAATATTCTAGCTGTTTCTTTTAACAACTTTCCACCTATTCCTTTTCCTCTTTCATCTGGTTTTATATATAACGCATATAATTCTCCTAAATTTTTCTCTTCATCTTTATTTATTCCAAATCTAGAATAACCTTTTACAATTCCTTCTTCTTCATATACTATTGCTTTTTCTTTACTATACTTTAGCATTATTTTTCTTTCTCTTTCTTTATAATTTAATCCATCTAAATAATCATCATCTATTATTCCTCTATATGCTATTTTCCAATCATTAGTAATTATTTTTGCAATCTGTTCTATATCTTTTCTTTCATACCACCTAATCATAAAAAATCCCCCTCTCCTATAAATTGAATTTTTCTTTTATCATTTTAGCAACTTCTTCAGCTGGAATATCTGCATTATTTATTTTTAAGTAATTTTCTTCTTTTACTTCTCCTTCCATAGATTCCATTCTATGTTTTCCTTCTGCTCTTAATAGTAATTCTTCACTAAAAGCCTCATTTCTTTTTGATACTTTATGTTTTTTTCTATTTTCAGTTTTATTTCTTTCTAACCTTACTTCTAATGGTGCTTGTAATTCTATATAATATATTTCTCCTCCATTTTTCTCAAACATATCTTTTATCTCTTTAGTTTGTTCCCAATCTTCTTGACATTCATATGCCATAACAAATGTAAATATTATTCCTTCTAAATTACTTTTAGCAACAGCTTCTAATATTAGCATTCTGATGTCTTTTACTAAATTTTCTCCTTCTTCTGTACTGTAACTAAAAAAGTTTGACACTAAATCTATTGTCATATGATTATGGAATAATTTTAAATCTGTTATTTTTGCAAGTTCTTGCCCTACTGTCATTTTTCCCACTGCTTGTGGTCCTGTTAATAATACTAATTTTGCCATTTTTATCATCTCCTAATTTTTTTCACATATATGCAATATATGACTACTATATCCAATTAAATCTTTTCTTTCACAGCTTTTAAAATGGTAATCAAGCCACACTCTATATTCTTCTTCAGATAAATTATTTATATAATCTGATAAACTATCGGACAGTCCATCTGTCGCTACTTCGCAAATATTTTTTACGGGAAATTTTTCCATTATTTTTTCAAATTCATTCACATAGTTTGCTGAAAATACCTCTTCTGGTATTTCTTTTACATTCTCCATAACTTTCATCCCCTTTAAAATCTAAAAAGCCTCACTTGAAAAATCTTGTTTAAGACTCCTCAAGTAAGGCTTTCTTACTTTTCTAGTGTAAGTAACTATTGTTACTCTGTACCGCTCAAGTTATTCTCTTTAGGTACACTCCTAATACATTTTTAGTTTACCATAATTTTCCTTCGCTTGTCAATATTTTTTTTAATTTATTTATTGTTT
>CAZQTH010000059.1:0-8158 GCA_964596175.1 uncultured Clostridium sp.
TTTTCACCCCTTTAATAATATTATTATATTTCTTATTTTTGTAAAGTTTTTCATCCTAAAGTCGAAAAACTTTTTATTTTTTGACTTTTTTCGAGTCTAAAGTAATTATTATTGCTATAGAATTATATATTAATTGTTGGAATATTCTCATTAATTTATTCTTTCTTCTTATTCTTATGCTTATTTGACAAAATCTAACTTATAGAGTATTATGTCTTTATAAAAAATGTATTTTATATTGTATGCCTATAAAGGCATACATTAAATATGTTTTATATATCTTCTTTTTTATTAGGAGGTTTACACATGAAGTTAAAAAACATTTTAAAAAATAGTAAAATATTAGAGTCAAAAGGAGATTTAGACATAGATATAACAAATATATCATCTGACTCTAGGTTAATAGAAAAAAATGGATTGTTTTTTGCAATTACAGGCTATGTATTAAAAGGAACTGATTTTATAGAAGGAGCTATAAAAAATGGTGCTAGTGCTATTGTAGTAGAGCCAGATGTAGATTTAAATTCTTTTTACTATCCAAATGTTACTTTTATAAAATTAAATAATCTTAGAAAAAACTTAGCAATATGTAGTTGTAATTTATATGATAATCCCTCAAGAAAATTAAAATTAATAGGAGTTACAGGAACAAAAGGAAAAACAACTTCAACTTACATGATAAAAGCAATCTTAGAACAACATGGTTATAAAGTAGGTTTAATAGGAAGTATTGCAACATACATTGGGAACAAACAAATAAAAATAAATGACAGAACAACTGGTGAAAGCTATGAAATACAAAAAATGTTAGCTTTAATGGTAAAAGAAAATGTAGATATAGTCGTTTTAGAAGTTTCTTCTCAGGCAATGAAACTAGATAGAGTAGTTGGCTGTGATTTTGATATAACATTATTTACAAATTTAAGCGAAGACCATATAAGCCCAAAAGAACATCCAACAATGGAGGATTATTTTCAAGCAAAACTTTCATTACTAAAAATGTCACCTACTTGTGTTATAAACCTAGATAATGAATATACAAAAAAAGTACCAGAATTATTAGAAAATAAAAATATTATAACTTTCGGAGTAGATAACAAAGCAGATGTTATGGGAAAAAACTTTAAATATACAAACTCTTCTGTAGAATTTACTTTGGTAACAAATGAATTTGAAAAAGAAGTGGAAGTCTCAATTCCTGGAAAATACATGGGATACAACGCATTAGGTGCAATTGCAGTAAGTAGATATTTTAATGTCTCTTACGAAAATATAAAAGAAGCATTGAGCAAAATCAGTGTTTTTGGAAGAAGCGAAATGGTTCCAAATAAATTAGGATATAAGATAATGATAGATTATGCACATACACCTGCAAGCTTGGAATCTATATTACAAACTGTAAAACCATATACCAAAGGTCGTGTTATTTGTACTTGGGGAGTCGGTGGTGATAGAGATGCAAAAAAACGTCCTATTATGGGAGAAATCTCAGGAAGACTTGCTGATTTCACTATTCTTACTTGTGATCAAGCAAGAACAGAAGATCCTAGAAAAATAGCATCTGAAATAGAAGTTGGCTTGAAAAAAACTGGGGGAAAATACAAGATTATAATAAATAGAACAGAAGCAATAAGATATGCAATTCATATGATGAATAAAGATGATATTTTAGTATTGCCAGGTCTTGGAAATGATTTATATATTGAATATATGGGAGTAAAATATCCTTATAATGAACGTATTGTAATTGCAGACACAATAGAAGAAATGATAAAAGAAAAATAAATTACTTAAAATTAAATGCTGCTTTTTGGGAAAAACTCAAAAAACAGCATTTTCTATATTTCTATTATCCCGTCAAATACTTTAGTCGCTATCCCCTGCATATATACTTTTTTATTTTTCTCATTCAAATTAATATATAATTCTCCACCATTTAATAATACTTTTACTTTTTTATCTACTAAGTTTTTACTATAACTTGCAACAACAGCTGCACAAGCTCCAGTGCCACAGGCATATGTTTCTTTTGCTCCTCTTTCCCATACTCTCATTTTTATTAAATTTCTATCTAATACTTGCACAAACTCAACATTTGTCCTATTAGGGAAATTGTGATTATTTTCAATCAAAGCTCCATATTTTGGAACATCTACTATATCTACATTTTTCACAAAAATAACCGCATGAGGATTTCCCATTGAAACTTTATTTATAATAAAAATCTGGTTTACTATATTTAATTTGATTGTTCCTTCTATTTTAGCAACACCCATATTTACTTTATATTCTTCTACAATATTATTTTTATTCTTTACAATTTCTATTTCTTTTATCCCTGATAATGTTTCTATTTTTATCTTATCTTTTATAGTCATTTTATTATCATATATGTATTTTGCAAAGCATCTTATACCATTTCCACACATCTCCGCTTCTCCACCATCTTTATTAAAAATCCTCATTTTAAAATCTGCTTTGTTACTATTATCTATTAAAATAAGCCCATCTCCACCAATTCCAAAATGTTCTTTAGTAAAATATCTTGCTATTTCAGGTATTTTTTCTTCTAGTAAAAAAGGATATCTATTTTTTATCCTATCTATAAAAATATAGTCATTTCCAAGTCCATGCATTTTGGTGAATAATATTTTGCTCATAACGCTCCTCCTTTTTCTACTATATTATTCATAAAATCTTAAACTTGTGATTTATTAATAAACTTTTTAAATATTATTAATTTTTCATTAATAATATTTAAATACTCATCTTTTTATTATATAATACCTGTAAGAAGGTGAAAATTATGAAGTTTTTTAGAAAAATGTTAATAATTTTACTTGTTTTAATTTTAATAACTGGCACAATTTGTTTTATAATTGGATATAGTGTATATTCAAAAGCTTTAGATGAAAAACCTTTAATTACTCGTATAAATGAGATAAAAGAAAGTGATAACTATGTTACTTTTAGTGAACTTCCTGAAAATTACTTGAATGCCGTTGTTGCAGTAGAAGATCATAGATTTTATGAACATGGACCTATTGATTTTATAGCAATAGGAAGAGCTCTATGGGTTAATCTAACTAACTTTGAATTAAAAGAAGGTGGAAGTACAATTACTCAACAACTAGCAAAAAATGTTGTATTTTCTCAAGAAGAAACATTATCAAGAAAACTTGGTGAAATTCTCGCAGCTTTTGATATAGAAAAAAATTATTCTAAAGATGAAATTTTAACTTTATATGTAAATACTTGTTACTTTGGAGAAGGTTATTATGGTATATATGAGGCAAGTATGGGATATTATGGGAAAGAACCAAAAGATTTAAATTTAGATGAAGCATCAATGCTTGCAGGAATTCCTAATGCTCCTTCTGTTTATGCTCCAACAGTTAATCCAGATTTAGCAAAAAGAAGACAAGAACATGTTCTAGATAAAATGGTAGAATACGGATATATATCTCAAGAAGAAGCTGATTCAATTTAAAGATATTTTTAGGATGAGGCATATTAATTTTTGCCCCATCCTCAAACATCTATTTTTTCCATTCCATTACATATTCTTTTTCATTTGTTCCTTCATCTATTTGTATTTTCTTATTTACAAAACCTAAAGATACATAAAATAATACTGCATCTATATTTTTTTCATAAACTTTTAGTTCTAATTTATTATATTTATCTTTTACAAAATTGATTAACTTTCTTCCTATACCACGATTTCTATACTCTTTTCTAACAAAAAGAGCACCTATAAATTCTTCATTTAATATACTAATAAAACCTTTTATTTTTTTATCTTCAACATACACATATGTTTCTGCTTTTTTCAAATACTCTTCTTTTACTTTATTAAAATTTAATAACCAATAATCTTTGTCTATAAAACTATGAGCTTCAAAATTTCCTTTAGTCCATATTGTCATAACTTTTACTGTATCTTCTTCTCTAAATTTTCTTATCATATGTTTATTACTCCTTCTATTTTATAACTATTTCTAGTAATTTTGATAATCCAATTGCTTGGGTTTCGTTTACAACCATTCCTTTTATATCATCTATTCCTACTATAATCCCATCTATATTACAAGTTCTAAAATCTACATTTTTTAGATTGGTTCTAAACAACTGGCAATTTTCAAAATTATTCTCTTTAAATTTTACATTTTTAAATTTTGCTTCACTTATACTACTATTTTGCATATCAGTATTATTTATTATTATATTTTTTAAATTTGCTAAGTTTAAATTTATATATTTCAAATTACTTTCTTTTATTTCTATATCATATAACGAACTTTCTGTAAAATCACATCCAATTAATTTACAATTTTTAAATTTTGTTCTTACAAAACTTGCTCCTACAAATTTACTATTTGATAAATCACAATTTTCAAATTCCACATCACTAAAAATCGTATTTTCAAAATCAGAATCTGTGATTATACAGTTTTTAAAACTACATTTGCTAATATCTAAATCTTCTACTTCAAGATTGTTTTCATTTACATCTTTAAATTTATAGTTCTTTAATTCTTCTTCTTTGAAACAAAATTTATAAAATCTTTTCTCTTCCATATTTAACCTCTAATTCTTTCTATATTCTAATATATCCCCTGGTGTACAGTCTAGTTCTTTACATATTGCATCTAAGGTAGAAAATCTAATAGCTTTTCCTTTATTTGTTTTTAATATAGATAAATTAGCAGGTGTTATTCCAATTTTTTCAGATAGTTCTTGTGAACTCATTTTTCTTTTTGCTAGCATAACATCCAAGTTAACAATAATAGCCATAGTTTCCCTCCTTATATAGTTAAATCATTTTCTTCTTTATATTTTATTGCTCTTTTATAAATCTCTGACAATACAATTAATCCTACTCCAAATATTAAAAATACTAATGTTATTACATAAGTAAGTAACGAATATATGATTTCCCAGTTTTCAGCTTCTGAACTAAAAAATAATATTATACTATTTATTAAATACATTATTCCCATTATTATTGATGAAGTATAACTTACTCTTAGTCTTTTTAGATTATTTTTATCAAATATTTCATTATTTTCTAGACTTTTAAATATTCCGATAAATTGTTTTATTAAAACAGCTGCGGGTATACTTGATAAATATAATATAATTAGACTTTTTAAAGTATTTGTAGTACTAAAAAAAATAAAATTACTTATCAATATAATTGCTCCTAAAATTATTACAACTAAACAAATAGTTAATAATATCCATAAAAACATTTTTATTACTGTTGATAAACTTTTTTTTCCTAATATTTTCATAGTTGATCTCCTTAAAAATTTATTTCTATATTTTGTTCTTTTAATATTTCTTTTGCTTTTTCTTTAGAAATATTATATTCTTGCCAAGACATTTCTTCTAAGTCTAAAATTTGTTCCTGATTTAATAAATAATCTTCTGTCTTTTTTACTATATACTCATCTTCAGAATCTAATAATCTTGTCATCTCTTTTGTTGCATCTGTACCTAATGATATTAAATAATATATATCAAATTTACTATTTTCTGGATTATTAAAATATCTATCTATATTCTTTTGGGCAATGAAATTATCAATATTCATGAAGTTTAATATGACATACATAAAACTTATAATTATTATACTTGTTTTTAATAAGTCTATTTTTGCTCCTAATAATTTTATTATAATCGGTATTGTAATTAGTAATTCTGTTATTAATATAAAATCAACAAATACTCTTAGATAAGTATATCCATATTCTTCTTGATATAAATTCATTCTATAAAATGCTGATATTATAATTATAATTGTGAAAATTACAATTAATAAGCTCATTATTTTATTATATACTTTTTGTTTTTTTGTTTTTTCTGTTTTATTTGTATTTGCAACAATTAGTATTATAAAGTTTATAAATGAAACTATCATTAATTGGAAAAATCCCTGTCTTGCATAATTTGAATAATTAAAGTTTGGATTACTACTTATATTCATAAATAAATTTGTTATTTGTATAAAACTAAATATTAAATAGATAATATTTAATATTGTAATAATCATATTTATTGTTAGATTTTCAAATTTAATTGATATATTTACATCTTCATCTTCTTTTGTGAACATTGTATTATCTTTTAGTAAATTTACAATAAAACCTCCACAAAGTAAAAAAGCAATTAAAATTATACTTAATCTTGATAAAAACATTATAATTTCAGTTATAGATATACTATTTTTTAGCTTTAATAATACATTATCAAACAAACCTTCAAATACTTGATCTGCTGACATTAAAAGTACTAATACAATTAATATAATTGGTATTGTAATTAATAATGCTTTTCCTATTTTCTTAAAATAATTAAATGATTTTCTCTCTTTTTTATTTTCTGGTATTTTAAAAAAGTCTATTACATCACTTATAGATTCTAGCATTCCTCCAAGTACATATCCTACTTTTTTTAAAAAAGCTGAACATTTAAGTTTTGGTTTACAGAGATATACACACATTATAATACCTAAAGCTATAATTACAAAAATATTTAATATTTTAAATAATGTGTTATTGAAAATAAAATATGTACAACTCAGTAGTATAATTGGTAATACTAATATTAAAGCTTTTTTATCTACTATTTTTTTATTTTTTCCAAGTAGATAAATTAAATATAACATACAAGCAAGTACAAATATAAATACTGATATTCCTGGTTCTTTATTCCAAAATAATATTGATTGTAATATGGCTAAAAAGGCACTTATTCCTATAATTAATCCCATAACATCCCCTCCTTAATTGCAATAAGTATAAATTATATTTTATTATTTGTCAATATTTTTTTATTGTTTTTCAATAATATTTTATTAAAAATAAAAACATACTTATTAATAACTATGTTTTTATAACTATTTTTTATTTCTTTTCATCATTTTTTGTTTTGTGTTTCATTTTTTCTAACTCTAGATTAGATAATTCTTTTACTGAATAATAATCACCATAACTAATGCATGAAACTATTAGTTTTAAAAAGTCAATATAATCTTCATCTCTTACCATTTCTCACTACCTTCTTTTCTTTTTTATGTTTCAACTCATATTTCTTTTGTTTTTTGGGTATAACTAATAGTGTACCTTCTGTATAAATATAGTATCATATAAGATACATAATTTCAAGTGTTTTTATGCGTTTTTATTGAGATTCTTCATATAATTTTATTCCAAGTATTAATGTGTTCAATATTTAAACGCTACTTGCTATACTATTATTAATGTTTATAGGATTGGAGTGATTAAAATGAATTCTATAACAAAATCTGATATTGATAAACATTTTGGTAAAATTTTAAGAAATTACCGTAAAAAAGCTAAAATTACTCAAGAAGATTTAGCTGAGAAATTAGGTATTTCTTTAAAATATATTTCTAGAATTGAAAATGGTAATAATGGTGTTAAAACTCAAAACTTAATACAATATATGAATATTTTAGGTGTTTCACCAGATACTTTGTATGGAAAATTTATGACACACCCAAATATCAAAAAAGATATGGTATTATATGAAAAAATCACAGAATTATCTGATGAAGAAAGAGAATTTATTTCTTCTATTATTGATTTGTTAAAAAACTTTAAATAATTTTTTTCATTTTATAACGCATGGAAATATTCCATGCGTTATATTTTATTTACATTTTACTTCTATGCTTGCCAAAAAGCTTTATATGTCTTATATGCTGAATAAATATCAAATTTACTTGTAACTTCATATGGTGCATGCATTGAAAGTACTGGAACACCACAATCTATTACATCAGCACCTTTATTTGCAATAATATATGCGATTGTTCCGCCTCCTCCTACATCTACTTTTCCAAGTTCTGCTACTTGATATCTAATATTGTGTTTTTCTAATATATTTCTTACCCAAGCAACATATTCAGCATTTGCATCAGATGCACCTGACTTTCCTCTAGCCCCTGTATATTTATTTAGGCTAATTCCTTTACCAATAAAACCTGCATTTGTTTTATCTGATACAGATGCATATAATGGATCAAATCCTGCGTCAACATCTGATGATAACATTTTAGAAAAACAAAATACCTTATCTAATAAATTTGGTCTATTTACCCCTAACTTATTTAATATTTCTGATATAA
>CAZQTH010000060.1:0-7843 GCA_964596175.1 uncultured Clostridium sp.
TTTTTCTTTTTATCTTTCTTTTTTTCTTATTTAATAAATTTTTTGGAATAATTTATTTATATTGTTTTTTATATAATTTCTAGTAAATATAGTTAAAATTACATATACAATTGTTATAATTGCTATAAAAATATAACTATCAATAACACCTTTAAGTACTACTACTGTAAGAACTAATAATACTGTAATATTTAATAGTTCAAATAACAGTGTCCAAAATAAATTCATATTTTGTTTAACAACAGCAAATTCAGAACTCCACTTTAACTTTGGCTTTTTTAAATCAACAATAATAGAAACATAACTTTGTAATATTCCCATAATAATTGCTGCAATAGTTATTAATAACAAATATATAATAGGTAACCTAAGTAAATATTCAACTATACCAATTGTAATAAGACTCATAAAAGTAGTCATAACTATATTTGGAAAAACTTTATAATCTATTTGCTTCATTAATGATACTGGTATATATTTCATAAACATTGCATTCTGTCCATCTCTAGATATAGCAGTTACTGCAATAAATACAAACATTAGGAAAAACTGTATAATACACAATATTCCCACACCTAAATAAATAGAACTTTTATTAGTTATCATATATACAATGTCCACTTCTACTCCATTTTCTTCTCCTTTTATTCCCAAAAAAGTTATTCCAATTATCAATATTGGAAAAATAATTGCAGGAAGTATACATTGCATAAAATATATTGGATTTCTAAATAAAATTTTAAACTCTTTTCCTATATAAGTTTTAGAAATTAACCTTTTCTTAAATGCTTTTTTCTCATTTAATTTCTTTTTAGTTTTCTTACCACTAGCAAGATTACCAACTGCACCTTTTAAATAAAGTCTTTGCCCAACTGCTATATAAATAACATATATAATAGCAGTTATTGCAATTAGTAAAATAATATTTATAATTTGATTTTCTAAACTTGTATTTGTCAAGCTATCTATTGCCATACCTAAAGTAGGAAAAGCATTTCTTATCGTATCAACCATTCCATTTGCTTTAATAATCACTTGTACCATTTGTTCTGGAGTAGTTTCTGTATTACTCGTAGAAAAGGAAACAAAAAATATTATAACTATTAAAAATAATGTTGCAAATAATTGAAATCTATTTTTGTTTTTAGTAAATTTAGAAAAGCTCATAATAATTAATGTAAGTAAACTTGATATTAATACTGGTATTATTGGAAAAATTACTAATACTATTAACATTGAAATATAGTATAGAATATTTGCAGAAGTCAATATCCCATATATTGTTAAAGGTAGTATTCCTATTATTACTACTATAAAATACTCTGTTATTAATAATACATTCGTTTTACTAGCTACAATTTGCCTGGGTTTTATTGGTAATGGTAAAATATATTCATTATCTTTAGAATAATAAAGAACATTTATTGCAGAAAAAACACTTTGTATTAATACAAAACCTGCTACAACAAGTAAGATTAACCCCAAAAACATTTGCTCTTGATTTATTCCCATTAATTCTTTTATTAAACCATTACTAAATACTCCAATTATTCCTGCTAAATATAAGAACACAAAAGCATATAAAGTAATCATACCTATTGATTTTTTATTTGTAGTTTTATCAGGTTTAACATTTTGAAAAGAATTTTTTAAAATCACTTTTGTTAATGATATTACTTTACTCTTCATTTTCTGTTATCTCCAAGAATAAATCTTCCAAAGATTTATTTTCTTCAAATTTATTTTTCATTTCTTCAAGAGTTCCTACAAACACCAATTTTCCTTTATTTATGATACCTACTCTATCACAAAGTTTTTCTGCTACTTCTAATATATGTGTTGAGAAAAAAACTGTGTTCCCATTATTGCTATGCTCTCTCATCATTTCTTTTAAATCATGTGATGATTTTGGATCTAACCCTGTCATTGGTTCATCTAATATCCAATTTTTAGGGTTATTTAATAATGCACCACAAATAACTATCTTTTGTCTCATACCATGAGAATAACTTTGTATTTCACTATTTAAGTTATCATATATTTCAAATTTTTTTGTTAATTCTTCTATTCTTTCTTTTCTTTTTTTATTTGGTATTTCATATATATCTGATAAAAAGTTTAAATATTCAATACCTTTTAATTTTAAGAACATATCCGGATTATCAGGAACAAAACCAAACTCCATTTTAGCAGCTAGAGAATCTTTTATTATACTTTTTCCTTCTATTAAAATATCACCTTCATCTGGATTTAATATTCCTGTAATCATTTTTATTGTAGTTGTCTTTCCTGCACCATTTGGTCCTAGAAAACCAAATATCTCTCCATCTCTTATTTCTAAATCCAAACTGTCAATTGATTTTTTTCCTTTTATATATGATTTTGATATATTTTTAATTTCTATCATTTTCGGATCCTCCTATTTTTTGAACAATTTTCCAAATAACCCTTTTTCTTGTTTATAATCTTTTTTTCTTTTTCTACTATTTTTTATTAGTTGATCTATTTTTTCTTCAGTAATTTCATCATCATCTTGTTCTATAAAATAATCTTCTTCATCTTCATCATCATAATAATTATATTTATATGGCTCGATGTCATCATCAAATTCTTCTTCATCTATTTCATCTTCATCGTACTCGTCATCATAATATTCCTCTTCATCATATTCTTCATTACCATTAATTCCAGCTTCTTCTTCATCATCAAATACTACATCTTCATAATCTTCATTTTCATACTCTTCATAATCTTCATAATCTTCATCTTCATAATCTTCATCTTCTACATATTCATAATCATCTTCATCATCATAATCTTGATTATACTCTTCATCTTCGTAATCATCTGCATCATCTGAATCGTCTGCATCATCTGTTATTTCCACTAATTTTGTTACTTTTATATCTTCAATTCTATCTACTTTGTCTATCTTTTTCTCTTCTACTACTTCTGTTATACTATATTCTGATAAATCTTTGTTGAATTTTTCGCTTATTTGCTCTTGGAATATGTTATATATATTCTTTATACCTTCAATTCTCCAGTAATTAAAATTAATAAGAGTTCCCATATTTATTTTTATATTTATGGCTTCTTCTTCAAAATTTCTTTCTTTTTCGTCTATTTCTTTCAAATATGTTTTATTGTATAACTCCTTATATGACTTTTTAGTTGCTTTTCCTGCAGTTTCTTTTTTTATCAGTTCATATAAATTATCTATTTGTTTTATATCTAAGTCAAAGTTTTTACAAGCTTCTTCCATTAATCTCCCATGCACTTTTCGTCCATTCATTGCTGTCATTCTTTCATTATCTAAAAAGCCAATTATATATTCTTTTTTTCCACGCAAGAATTCTAATTTTACGCTTACATCTCTTAATAGTTTTTCAGATTTAGCTAATCTTACAGCTCCATTTCTTATCTCTAAAAGTAACTTTTTCATTCTTTCATATATACTAATATATAAGTCTGTTTCTTCTCTAGCAATTTTACTTCTTTCCTCTACTGCTTTTCTTATTACTTGTTCATCAAATGGTACTCTTTCACTTTTACCATTTTTTAACATTCTTTCTATTATTTCTTCATTATTCTCTTCTTCGTTTTCCATATATTTTTTTATATCTTGTATTTGTTTATAATTAAATATTTCAAATTTCTCGTTTGTATTTTTTAAAATTTCTAAATAATTAGCTTCTTCTTTTCTGTGTATGCGTGCATATTTATTTCTTTCTTTTTGTCTTTCTGTAAATATTACTAGTGCTTTTACATATTTTTCTCTCAAATCTTTTAATATTTCATTATTTTTATCAAAAGTATCTTCTATTTTTTGAAGTTTTTGATCTAATACACTTGTATTTTCACCTAAGTCATTAAATAATATGTCTCTTTCTTCTTCTAACTTCACATTTTCCTCGTGTATTTTACTTTGTTTTTCTTGTATAGATTCTATCTCAGAGGCTGATTCGTCAAATTTATTTATTACTTTTTCTTCTTCTTCAACCATTCTTTGGTATTCTTTTATTTCTTCAACTATTTTGTTGTAGTTTTCATAATTGTTTCTTAAGTTATTTTCTTTATTTAATCCTAATACTTTTTCAAAGTAATTCTCTAAAACAATTGCACTTCTTTCATACATTTTGAAAACCTCCGAATTTCACTTTTTCTTCATTATTATACATAAAAATCAAACAAAAGTCTAGAGGTTACTAGACTTTTGTTTAAAATTAAGAGTGCTTAAAGCACCCTTTTACTCTATTGCATATTTTGCTATTACTGCTCCTGATGTTCCTTCTATTGTTATTCCTTCTTCATCTGTTGGCGAACCTAATAATATAAATTCTTCTTCTCCTTCTATTGCATATACACTTTCATATGTTGGAACATTATATTCTTCTAATATACTTCCATCTTCAATATTATATTTTAAAAATCTATTATCTTCACTTATTCCTACAAATTCAGTAGAACTTGATTTACTTATTGATTTTAAAGCTATATCTGTATTTTCCCAATCGTTTTGTTTATAAATTCTATAAAAACTATTATCATCCAAACTAATTTCTAGAACAATAAAATTATCTTGGCTATCCAAAAATAGATTTTTCACTCCCCTAGTAGCTCCGTCTCCTAATGTTTCTACATTTTCCAAATTACTATTGGTTTTAAGTATATTAATATCATAATGTATATCATTATCTATCTCACCAAATAATATATAATCATTATCATTAGTTTCTATTACACCTTTTAATCCATTAAAAATCGTACTTGTACTTTCTTCTCCATAAGAATTCTTTCCATTTATTAGTTGAGCTATTTCCTCTCCATTTGCATTATATTTTATTGCTAATTGACAATTATCTATTGCTTTTCCACCTAAAAAAGTTGATGGGATTCCAACTATTCTAGAACCTGTTAATATATATCCACCATCTGAAACTTTGTCTATTCCTGAAATCTCTATATTAGCTGCTGATGTCCCTATATCAAAATCAGCATATTCATCTTCATAAAAATCATCCGTTGCTAAACCTGTTACAGTTAATGAAATTTCGTTACCCATTGAATCATATTTTCCTATTATTCCTTCTGATGCATCAATGCTACCAACTATATTTCCTTCATTAATAGACCAATCATATCCATGTCCTATGTTATTTCCATTTTCATCTAATACATCTGTCGAATAAATTGTTCCCACTGCTATATATATTCCATCTGTTAATTCTATTACTCCACTATATCTATCATCTTTACTTCCACCGACAGACTTCTTCCATTGCTCATTTCCATATTCATCATATTTTACAATAATAGCATCTTCTCCACCATTATTTGTTAAACCACTTATATCAGTCGATGTTGTATATCCTACTGCAATATATCCTCCATCTGATGTTTTCACTACATCTAGAAATTCCTCTTCTCCATTTCCATCTATTTTACTTACCCATTTCATTACTAGACTTGGATTGCTATTTTCCATACTTTCTTCATATTCTTGGCTCATCATATCACTTGATACATTATATTCTTCTTGTATCTTTTCTAGTTGTTTAGCTTGTGAACTTGATTTATTCATCATTGAAAAATATGCTACAAAAATAACTCCCAAAACTATCAACATTGTTGAAAGTACAAATACTGTTATTGAGCCTCTCTCACTTTTTAGCTTTTCTTTATTATTTTCTTTTTTTCTCTTTACTAATAAGCCATATGTTTCTACATCCCTAAGACTTTTACGTCCTGCTTTCTTCATATTACTACCTCTCTTTAGTTTTTCTTATTAGTACAATCTTATACAAATACTTAGCTTTTGTCAATTGTTTATTTATTTTTTATTTATTACTCAAAGACTTCAAATTCTTCTATTTTATTCCCTCTTAAGAAATCATTTATTTTCATTCTTTTAGCATTTTCTCCTTGTATTTCTAATACTTTTATTACTCCTTCTTTAGCTTTAATAAACAAACCATCTCTTTGGTCTGAAACCAAAACTGTTCCATTTCTCAAAGGACAATCATTACCAAACATTATCTCATTACTATTTGCTATATCTACTTTCCAAAACTTTATTTTTTTTCCATTTAAAAATGTATATGCTCCCATAATAGGATTTAACCCTCTAACTAGATTCTTAATTTCTTTAGCCGTTTTATTTTCCCAATCTATTTTTGCTATATTTTTATCAAGCATTGGTGCTAGTGTAAAATCTTCACCTTGTTTTTCTCTTAGAGCTGTTCCTTTTTCTATTTCTTTTAAAGTTTTTACTAAAAGTTTTCCACCAATTTTAGCTAATCTATCCCATAATTCACCTGTTGTTTCATCTTCTCCTATTGTAACTTTTTCTTTTAGTATCATATCCCCTGTGTCCATTCCTTCATCCATATACATAGTAGTAATTCCTGTCTCTTTATCTCCATTTAATACTGCCCATTGTACTGGTGCAGCTCCTCTATATTTAGGAAGTAATGAACCATGAACATTAATACATCCTAGTTTTGGAATTTCTAATATTTCTTTTGGTAATATTTTTCCATATGCTACAACACATATAACATCAGGCTTTAATTCTTTTATTTCTTGAATAAACTCCTCATTTTTCTTTACTTTTTCTGGTTGCTTAACACTTAAACCTTTTTCTAAAGCAAATTCTTTAACAGGTGATGGTTTTAATTTCATACCTCTACCACTTGGTCTATCAGGGTTTGTTACAACTGTTAAAATATCATAACCTTCATTATAAACCGCTTCTAAACTCTCTTTTGCAAAATCAGGAGTTCCCATAAAAACTATTTTCATAAACTCTTTCCTTCCTTATTAAGATAATCTATATTTTATCATTGTTCTTCTGGTTTCACATATTCTAATGTTCCAGGTATTATCTTATCTACAAAAAGTTCTCCATTTAGATGATCTACTTCATGAGCTATTGCCTGTGCTAATAATTCTTTTGCTTTTACTCTCATTCTTTTTCCCTCTCTATCTGTATATTCAGCTACAACCTCTGCAGGTCTTATAACTTTTGCAAATTGATTTGGGAAACTTAAACATCCTTCTTCTACTTCTTGTTCACCTTTTGTTTTTATTATAACTGGATTTATCAAAACTATTGGTCCATTATCATCATATAAATCAATTACAATCAATCTTTTTAATACACCAACTTGTACAGCTGCTAATCCTACACCATTATATTTATGCATTGTCTCTATCATATCATCTATCAATACCTGGACTTTTTCACTCAAAATATCTTCTTGTGGTATTTCTCTTGATTTCTTTTTTAATATTTCGTCTCCTTCATATCTTAATTGTCTTATAGCCATTCCTATTTATACTCCTTTCTTTTCCACTAAGCTATTTTTCTGTTCGCCACAAAAACAGCTAAGCCATATTATTTGGATTTACATCTATAGATATTCTAATATCTTTTAAATCCTTTTGATAAAGTTCTTTTAAATAGTTATTTAAAGTTTCATTTGCTTTTTTATTCATAACTCCTTTTATTATTATTCTATATCTATATCTATTTTGTATTTTATCTATAGGTGCTGGCATTGGTTTGAATATTTTAAATGGTTGTTCATATTCGCTTTTATATTTGTCATTTAAATTTTCTTTTAAATAATCATAAGTTTTTTTACTAACATCCATTAATTCTTTTTCATTTAAACTGTTAAATCCAATTACTATTATATCGCAAAATGGAGGATATTTCAACTGTTTACGTATTAGGATTTCAGTATCATAAAACATTTTATAATCTTGTTTTTTGGAACATTGTATACTAAAATTATCAGGATTGTATGTTTGTATAATAACTTCTCCTGGCAACTCT
>CAZQTH010000061.1:0-7479 GCA_964596175.1 uncultured Clostridium sp.
ATCTACTGGTTCTGTTATTCTCATCATTTCTTTTGCAACTACATAATTATCTAACAATTTTTGCATTTTAGCTTCATATTCTTTATGATCTATAGTTTCAGAGTATCTTAATTTTACTGTTGCTCTTAATTTTTGGTAAAATGCTAACGCTCTTCTTAATTCACTTATTTTTTCTTTTCCAACTTTGTAATAAGCTTGGTCACTTGGCAAAATTATTCCTAGCGTACTTCCAAATTTACATAGCTTATCATAAAAATCTTTTCTTATCTTTTCATCTTCTAAAAGTATTTCATATTCTTCAAAATCTTCTTTATTTTTTATATCATTAAATATCTCTTTAAGCTTTTTGTATGATTCAAACATATTTTTTATTTCTGTATCAATATAATAAACAGATGATTTGATATCTTCTTCATTAAATTCTTCTAGTCCTGCTTCTTGATACATAGTTAATGCTTTATCCAATTCTCCTAAAAGTCCTCTATAATCAACTATATATCCATAGTCTTTTCCATCACAAAGTCTATTTATTCTTGCTATGGCTTGTAGTAAATTGTGTTCTTTTATTTGTTTGTCTAAATATAATGTTGAAGCTCTTGGTGCATCAAATCCTGTAAGTAATTTATCCACGACAATAAGTATATCTATATCTCCATTTATAAATTTAGATTTTATAGTTTCTTCATACTCTTCTCCATTTTTATAATTTGAAATAGCATTAATGTAGAATTTTTTTACAATATCGTTAGTATCTTCATCAATACTTCCTTCTCCTTCTCTCATATCAGGTGGAGATATTACAACTGCAACTTCTAATTCAGGAAATTCATCTTTAAAAATGTTATAATATTTTACTGCTTCTATCTTTTTGTTACATGCAAGCATTGCGTTAAATCCTGTTCCTTTTAGTGTTTGATTATAATTACTTGCTATATCCCATGCAATTAATTCCAATCTCTGTTCAGATGAAGCAACTTTTTCAAATCTACTCCATTTTTTCATTACTTCTGTTTTTTGTTCTGGAGTCAAATTTCTCGTTAGCATATCTAGTCTCATATCAATCGCCTCTTTTGAAACTTGTTGATCAACCATTTTTCCTTCATAAATTAATGGTACTATGGCTTTATCTTTTAAAGCATCATCTAAAGAATATTTATGTATTAGTCCTCCAAATTTGTCAAATATATTTTTATCTTTTTTCATAATAGGAGTTCCTGTAAATGAAACATAAATTGCTCCTTTAAACACTTCTTGCATTCTTCTATTTATCTCACCATATTGAGTTCTATGTCCTTCATCAACCAATATAAATGTATTTGGTGCATCCACTGAAACTCCTGATTTTACCACTGTTTCAAATTTATTTACAACAGTTGTTATAACTCTTATTTTTTCATTTTTTATTAATTCTATTAAATTATTGCCTGTGGTTGCTCTTGCTGCTTCTACACCAATTCTATTAAATGTTTTATGAATTTGTTTATCCAAATCTACTCTATCTGTTACTATAACCACTTGTGGATTTTGTATTTCTTTATCTTCCATTAATTTTTTAGTTATATATACCATTGTTATTGATTTTCCAGAGCCCTGTGTATGCCAAACAACACCACCTTTTTTATTATGTTTTATTCTCTCTAACATTGCTTTTACAGCAAAATATTGTTGATATCTGCATATTTTCTTAGTTCCTGCCTCAAAGATTATAAAGTCTTTTATTATTTCTAAAAATCTTTCTTTTTCAAATAGTGAAACTATATCTCTATCTTGTTTTGTTATTTGTCTATCTATTACAATTTTATTTAATAATTCATTTTGTTTTTCCACATATTGTTCATTCCATGTTGACCAAAATTTATCTGGAGTACCACAAGTAGCATATTTTGTTTCATTCTTATTAGCAGCCATAACTATTTGTATAAATTTAAATAATTGAGGGATATAATCTGGTTTCTGATTCCTTATATTCTGAGAAATAGCTTGAATTATTGGTACTGATACATCTTTACACTCTATTACTGCGAGTGGTATTCCATTTATAAATAATACAATATCTGGTTTAGCATAGTCTTTGCCGTTCATTCTTAAAACCGAAAATTCTTCTGTAACATAAAAATCGTTATTTTCAGGATTTTCAAAATCTATATACTTTATATCAAAAGATCTTTTTGTACCATCTATCATATTCTCTTGATATGATTTTCCCAATGTTAATAAATCGTATATTTTTTCATTTGTACTAACAAGACCAGTTACTAAATCTTCATTTAAATCTGCTATGGCTTGTCCTATAGTACTTGCTGAAAACTTATATTTTTCCCCTTTATATTCATAACTATTTATTTCATTTAATTTTTTAGCTAATATGTCTTTAAATATTACATCTGTTAGAATATTGTTTCTTAAACTTTTATTTTCTTCTTCAGATATGTATTTATATCCTAATTTTTGTAATACTTCTATAGCCGGTCTTTGACTTGTAGACATTTCATTAGCTATTGGTATTTTTTCTTCCATTTAATTAGCCCCCATAAATCAAATTTATATTTTTACTCTAAATTTTCCAGTTAATAATTTTTGCATTAATCCTTTTTTTAAATTTTCATAATTTTTCTTTTGTTGTTCTAATAAAGATTTCTGTTTATCTATTTGTTTTAAGAAATTTATAAATAAGTCCTGCAACTCTAATTCAACCACTGGTATTTTTATTTTTTTTAATATTTTAGTTGTAATTCCCTGTATAGTAGTTCCTCTTTTCTGACTATTAAAATAATCTGAATATTCTTCTATTACTTTTTTTAAAAATAATTTTCTAAACCTTGAATCTATCTTTGTTATTGCTACAATGTCTTGATTTGTACACATAGGGACTTCGTTCATTGAGATTTTACCAACACCCACTCGTATACCAAAAAGCAAAGAATTCTTTTCTATTAGCTTTGTTGCACTCTTATTTATAGCTTCTTCTGTAATAAACTCAACAGCATCATTCTCATTTATTACATTCTTTCCTAAAGAAACTGTCGTTATCCATGGAATAGTGCCTTTAAAAAATTCAGGATTTTCTCTTGTTGGAGTCCCACCACTTTTAATTTCAGAAATATCTTCTAAATTAATTTGTTTCCATTTTTTATCATTAATAATATTATTACCAAACATCTCAACAAACTGAGATTTAATTAAATTATCTTTTTCTTCTAATATATTTCTATATTTTTCAATTATAGAATCTATACTTTTTAATATTTTAACTATTGCTTCTTGTTCTTCTATTGGTGGTATAAATATTTCTATATTAGATAAATCTTTATATTTTAAAGCTGTTCTTGTGCTTCCTTGTGATAAATTATATATTTCTTTTCTAAATTCTTCAGACTGAAAAAAATACTTTAAGTACTCTGCATTTATATCAGTAGCCTCAAATACAGGATACGCTGGACTTACTATTCCAATATACTTATTTTCTAATCTATTTATAGTAAAAGTAGCATTATCACTCATACTTCTATATGTGAATTGACCTTTTTTTATTATTTTATATCCGGTGTTATCTTTACTAGCTACTTGTTTATCAAAATAATCTTCCTGAGAATATATTCCACTTTTAGATGATGTTAATACTCCATATTGATTATTTTCAGTAGTTCTTTCATTTACTTCTTTTACACAATCTTTTAATTTTACTTTTTTCCATTCACTCATATTTATTTTCCCTCTTCAAAATTTTCTTTTAAATAGTTTATAAATGCAGAACAACTAATTAACATGTATTTTGCTTCTTCGAATGTTGAATTACCTTCTCCTAATCCATTTGCATGTCTTATTCCATTTGCATCACTTGTATAGCCATACAATTTTTCGAAAGCACTTTTCATCGCTGGATGTATTTTATCTTTTAGCAATTTAAGGGCATCCCCTAATGTAGCTTTATTGTTTTTAGTAAGAATTTGACATATTGCTTCCACAGATGATATAGATTCCTTAATTGAGTTATCATAATCTTTTACACTATATAATTGTTCTATTGCCTTAGAATAGTGCCTTGAAACTTCTTTATACGGATTATTTAACGTCTCTTCTATACTGCTTATTTGTTGTTCATCGACTATATCTGTGATTCTATCACCTAGAATTCTATAATTCACATTTTCATTCTTAAATACATTTGAAATATTTTCAATATATTCATTTTTATAATTATAACTATGATATGTCATCTTATCTGCTATATTTAAGAATTTAATAATACCTTCAATAAAAGTAAAAATATCGGTATAATCATATTGTATAATAATTTCATATATAGTATCAAAAACTTTTCGATAATAGTAATCATTTCCTAACATTGGAATATCTCTTTCCGTTTTTGAAAAAAGTTCCGTATATAAGTATTCTATAAATTTGTCTTTTAAACTGAATTTATACTCTTCTCTCAATCCATTAAAACATTCAGATATTACTGTATAAATTTTATTTCTTGTTCTTTCATTCAAATCGTTAATCTGAACTATATCTGAAAAATGTTTAATTCCTTTTCTTTCAGAAAAACCACCTTTTAAATGTATTTCTATTTTTTTCCCATTTTCAATCGTCATATTTTTCTCCTTTTATAACCCAAATTCTTTTAATGATTCTTGTAATTCTTTTTCTAATATTTGAAGTTCTTTATTTATTTTAGCTATGTTTTTCTTTGTTTCTTCTATATCAATTTCTTCCTCCTCTTCAAAAGTATCTACATATCTTTTAATATTTAAGTTATATTCATTTTCTTCAATCTCCTCCATAGTTGCAATATGAGAATATTTTTCAACTTCTTTATAATTTTTGTATGTATCCAATATTTTTTTGATATTTTCTTTCGTTAGCGTATTTTGATTTTTACCTTTTTCATATTCACGACTTGCTTCAATAAATAATACGTCATTTCTAGGTCTATTCTTTTTAAATACAACTATTGTTGCTGGTATTGAAACTCCATAAAACAAGTTTTCTGGTAAACCTATAACAGCATCAATTAAATTGTCTTCTAATATTCCTTTTCTTATTTTTCCTTCAGCAGCTCCTCTAAATAAAGCACCATGTGGTAATACTACTGCCATTCTTCCACCATCTGCTAAACTTTTTATCATATGTTGTACAAATGCATAATCTCCTATGCTTTTTGGAGGCACTCCATAAACAAATCTATTATATGGATCCATTGATTTTTCCATTTTAAATGTATTTTTCTTTTTTCCATCACTAATTGTTTCTGAATTTCCAATTTCAAATCCTTTTGCCCATTTATCTAATGAAAATGGTGGATTAGATACTATTACATCAAATTCCATTAATTCATCATTTTCTAAGTGCAATGGATTAGATAAAGTGTCTCCCCATTCAATATGAGCATCATTAACACCATGTAAAAACATATTCATTCTGCATAAATTATAAGTTGAACTATTACTTTCTTGTCCATATACACTAACTTTTTTATTTTTTACTTCTTTAGCTGCTTTTAATAACAATGAACCAGAGCCACATGCTGGATCATATATTCTATCGTTTTCTTTAGGTTCTACTAATTTTGCAAGCAAAGTTGAAACTTCAGCTGGTGTATAAAACTCTCCACCCTTTTTACCTGAATCTCCAGCAAATCTTGCAATTAAATATTCATAAGCATTTCCTATTACATCTAAATTTCCTATTTTAGATGGTCTTAAATCAATATCTTTATTATTAAAATCAGATAATAAAGTTTTTAATATTGCGTTTTTTTCTTTCTTTTTCCCAAATACAATTTCACTATTAAAATCAACACCTGCAAATAAATTTAATAATTTTACTCCATTTAAAGTTGTTATTGTTTCTAATGCTTTATTTATAATTTCACCTATATTATCTTCATTTCTTTTATTATATAAATAATCAAATGTACATTCTTCCTTTAATATAAATTTACTTCTAGAAAGATATCTTTCTATCATTTGTTTATTACCTTTATACATTTCATTTGCTTTTTCTTTTTCTTCTTTATATGTATCACTCAAATATTTAACAAATAACATTACTAATGCATAATCCTTATAATTTCCTCCTGGTATGCTACTTCTTAAAGTATCACAAGCTGACCAAATTGTTCCGTTTATTTTATCCTGTAATTGTTTTTCGTTCATTTTATTTCTTACCTCCATTTAATACTTTATTTACTATTGAATTATAATAATTATCTTTCTCATTTATAATTTGATTATATAATTTTTTTTGCTTATTCCAATTGGAAATCAGTTTTGATATTTTTTCTTGTTCCTTAAATGATACATCTGGTATTTCTATCAATCTTAATTTTACAACTGGAATCGATTTAACAACAGTTCCTATAATAATTGTTTCTAATTGCCTAACACATTCTTTGCTTTCTAAAAACCATTTTAAAAATTCATTATTTATTTTTTTCTTATTATATCTTATAATACAATACAAATTATTAATCAATAATCCCTCTGTTTTTTCATCTACTAATATGATTTTACTAGGTAAAGATAGTCTAAAAATTAAATCTCCTTTTTGTGTAACATATTCACTTAAATCTTCCATACTATAAAAATCATCATATTCTATATTTTCTTCGTAGCATCTTATATTAAAAACTTTATATTTATTTATTTTTATTCCTTTATATACTGTTTCTTTTCTTTTAAGAACTACTCCAATATGTACATTAGCAACATCTTCTAACTTCATATAAATCTCCTTTTTCTTCTAGGAAATTTATAGCATATATTTAATTTTTTGTCAATCTTTTTTTGTTATATTTCATTTAGAACGTACTGGAACAATTTCTAAATTGACTAAAGTTTTTTCATTTCAAAACAATTTACAAACCTCCCCCAATCCTATATAATACCAATAATAAAATCTAAAAAGGAGCCCCAAAAATGCTAAAAATCACAGAATATAATGAAAAATATATAAATCAAATCTCAAACCTAATAACCCAAAACCTACTAACAATAAACATAAAAGACTACGGAAAAGAAAAAGCCCAAAAAATGGCTGAAAATTTCACACCTGAAAAATTAAAAGAAACATTTAAAAAAAGAGAAAAAGTATTTGTAGCTTTACTAGATGATGAAGTCGTCGGCACTGCCGGGATTGAGAAATCTTGGTATTGTGATGATGAGTATTGGATTTTGACTGTTTTTGTGAAGCCTGAAAATCATGGGCAAAATATTGGGAGAAAATTAATTGAAAAAATTGAAGAATATGCTGTGACTTTACCTATTAAGAAATTGGTAATTCCAGCATCTATAACTGCTCATAAATTTTATTATAAACTTGGTTATAGATATAAAAATGGAAAAGAAGAAATTAATGATGAAGGAATGTATATAATGGAAAAAAATTTGATATAAAACAAATCAATCATCTTCCAAAATCCCCATCAAAAATTCCGCAACCCCATTCTCATCATTAGACAAAATAACCTCATCTGCC
>CAZQTH010000062.1:0-7342 GCA_964596175.1 uncultured Clostridium sp.
GACCTTGGAGAGGGTCTATAAACACTACTACTACATAATACGAGGGATGTTTTCTGTAAGAAGCTGCTTCGTCTCGGCAATGGTAAAGTTGATAAAATCCCGTACCAGAGGAGAAAGTGTGATGTTTTTTCGATAGGCAAAGTCCATAAATCGGATGCAATTCAGGTCGGGGACGTGGAGCACGGTTAATTCCGGCAGACGCAGGAGCTGATGGTGGTCCAGGGGGAGTATGGCAATGCCGAGCCTTTCGCGGGCTGCCGTCAACAGTGCCAGAGCGCTGATGCTCTCAAAAATCGGACGCACCGTGAGGTTGTGATTGGAGAAGAAAGCGTCCACCATTTCCCGGGTGGGGCTTCTTCGCTCCCGCAGGAGGAGATTTTCAGAGGCCAGCATTTCGGCGGTTACGAAGGGCTCACGGGCAAAACGATGGCTGTGGTGACAGATTGCCACAATGGGGGAGCGGGACAACTCTTCGTGCTGCAGCTCGGGAGAGTGGGAGGTTCCTTCCATAATGCACAAGTCCAGTTCACCATTGGCCAGAAGCGGCTCCAGAACTTCTGAGGAGTCCACGGTAATACAGATGCTGCAGTTTTGCTGCTGCTTGTATTTTTTGAGTATATATGGCAGATACAGTTTGCCGAATGCGATTCCAGAGCCGATCCGCAGGGTGGAGTGGGTTTTGCGCTCTGTGATGATGAGATTCATGTCGTCTACTAGAGAGAGAATCCGCTTGGCATAGGAATATACTTCTTCACCGAATTCGGTCAAACAGAGCTTTTTGGACGAACGGCTGAAGAGCTGCACGCCATATTCGTCTTCAAATTCCCGGACGGCAATACTGACGGCCGGTTGAGAAATAAACAACTTCTGCGCGGCAGCAGTCATGGAACCAGATTCACAGACCGTCACAAAAATGTTCAAATGTCGAATATTCATACACTGTATCCTTTTCGCACAAATTTCAGAGGAGATAACTCGTAATATAAAGAATTGTTTATGGATGCGATTTAATAATAATATTTTACAATAATAAGGTCAAGTGATATACTGAATTTGCCAAAAAAAACGGAAGGAGAAACAAAGTTTTTGGCAATTTGCACACAAGTTGACAAGGGATGATTATGAAAAGGAGAAAGACAATATGAAAAAGAAAAAGATTCTTGCCAGCTTACTCGCGCTTGTATTGATTTTTGGAATGCTCTGCGGATGTACATCCAATGATACATCGTCGACAAGTGAGGCGGATGATGGTCAGCAGACAGCCGACAACGATGAACTTGCAACGATTTACGAAGCGGTTAAAACTTCCTATGAAGGAATTGAGCCGTTGGAAGAGGAAGTGACCGTTCGGTATGGTGATGGCGTTGGATATCAGCTTTCGGTGCCGATTTACATTGCTTGGCAGTCCGGTGCCTTGGAAGAAGCCGGCGTTAATTTGGAGTGGTATCCCTCATCCACCGGTCCGCTGCGTATTGAAGCCCTCGCGGCAGATGAGATTGACATGTTCGGCAGTGGCATCGGAGGCATCGCCATTGGCTGTGCACAGGGCACAGCCAAGATACTGACTTACATCAATGATGACTCGGTGGTGCAGAAATTCTATGTGGCCGAGGATGACCCTCTAGCGGAGGCGGAGTATAACGACGCGGGTTTCAAGGGAACCGCAGATGACTGGCGGGGCCGGGAAGTATATATGCAGTCCGGCAGTACACTGCAGTATCTGATGGGGCATGCCTTGAACAATATCGGACTTTCTCTGCAGGATATTACGCCTGTCTATATGGAAGCAGCCAATGTCAATGCTGCCATGTTTGCCGGACAGGGAGAAACCTGGGGCGTTTGGAACTTCCAGTGTTATGATGCCGACCTTGTCGAGCAGGGGTTCGTGCCGGTGATTGAAGGCTATGATGCCGGTATTCGTCTGGTAACGGCCTATGGAACCAGTGAAAAGGCGTGGTCGGATCCGGCGATTCGCTCCGGTATCGAGAAAATTCTGGAATTACACTATGCCACGCTGGAGTGGATGATGGCATCCGATGAGAATATGCAGATGGCGGCGGAGGTTCTGACGGCATGGGGCGAAGCGGAAGGCACGGCCGTGCCCTACGAAGAAAATCTGGAATATCTCCGAGAGACGCATTATTACACTCTGGAAGAAAATTATGACTTTTTTACCGAGAAAGTTGAGAACGAGTACGGCACCATGTATACGTCTCTGGACATGCTTATGGGTATTATGGACTTCTACGTGGAACAAGGCAACTATCAAGAATCTGACCGCACCTACATGATTGAACATCAGGATGAGCTTTTTACAGTCGAGGGTCTGGACTACGTCAATTCGGTAAACTGAAGCAGTAACCGCGGAATCTGTGTAAAAGAATGAGGTAATATGATGCAAAAGCAGAGAAGGCTGCGATCGGGCAATCGAGCAAAATATCATATTATGACCGCAGCCACTTTCGTGATTTTCCTGGCACTGTGGCAGATTCTAGCGATGAACGATCTGGTGGTGGGGGAATATACTCCCTCACCCACCGAGGTTCTTCAAGCGTTTGTATTCAAGATGAATAATGTGGGTCCCGATGGTAATTACCTGTGGAGAAACATTCTCACCAGCTTGCAGATTTCCATGAGCGGTTTCTTCCTAGCGGTTATCATCGGCGTACCGCTGGGATTGCTGATGGGGTGGTATCGACTGCTGGATCGGTTTGTCCGACCGGTTTTTGAAATTGTCCGTCCTATTCCTGCCGTTTCATGGATACCATTGATGATCGTTTGGATTGGCGTGGGTATTGAGGCTAAGGCGACGATTATTTTCCTGACAGCCTTCATTCCTTGTGTTCTCAATTCCTATACGGGCATTAGGCAGACCAGCAGGACTCTGATTAACGTTTCCAAAGTATACGGCGCTTCCAATTTTTACACATTTCTACATGTGGGCGTACCTTCGGCGGTACCGTTGATTTTTGCCGGTATGCGTGTGGGGCTGGCCAGTTCCTGGAGTTGTTTGGTGGCGGCGGAAATGCTGGCTGCTTCTTCAGGGCTAGGCTATATGATTAGCATGGCAAGAAGCTTTGGACGTGCCGATGTGGTGGTTTTGGGTATGATTGTGATTGGGGCGATCGGGTATCTGTTTACGGTGATTTTCTCATGGATTGAGAAAAAGGTTGTCAGGGGAGGTATCGTATGAAAGTGGAAAATCAGGTGGAAAGCGGACGCGATACCCCTAAGAAAGCCGTGGCGTATCACTGGCTCTACTTTATGCTGCCATTTTTGAGTCTTGCGTTACTGGTAACGGTCTGGTTTTTGGGTTCTTCTGCGAATCCAAAGATATTTCCTACACCGCTAATCGTTATTGAGCGTATGGTGGATCTATGTCTGAACGAGTTGAGCGGATATACTTTGCTGGGTCATATGGGAGTCAGTCTGTTGCGTGTGGCGGTGGGCTTGGCGCTGGCAATTGTCATCGGCGTGCCACTGGGTGTGCTGATTGGCTGGAAGCCCAGCGTGCGGGCGACCATTGGTGCACTGATAGAGTGTATTCGCCCCATTCCCATGCTGGCGTGGATTCCGCTGATGGTCATGTGGTTCGGTATCGGTGAAAAATCCAAGATAATCATGATTTTTCTGGCAGCGCTGATGCCCATTGTTGTCAATGCCTACACGGGTATCAAGATGGTCAGCCCGCTGTATTTGGATGTGGGTAAAATGTTCAATGCCAACACGGAGCGTCAGCTGCTGTCGGCGGTCGTGCTGCCGGCGGCACTTCCCACCATTTTTGCAGGGATTCGTAATGCTACCGGCATGGCCTTGATGGTGGTGTTGGCGGCGGAGATGCTGGCGGCTCGTGCCGGGCTGGGTTTTTTGATCAACCGCGGTATGGAAGTATTCGACGTTTCTTTGGTGATGTCCGGCATGGTGGCTATCGGTGTGACCGGCGCCTTGCTGGCAGTTTTGACCAACTTTTTGGAAAGGAAGCTGTGCCCATGGAACATAAGCCTGACGTCCGACTGAAACTGGAGCATGTCTCCAAATCCTTTGAGACACGCCGCGGCGGACAGATGGAACTGGCCATTGACGACGTATCATTCGACGTGTATGATGGCGAATTTCTCGTGCTGCTGGGTCCGGGGAGGTGCGGCAAAAGTGTCCTTCTGAATATCGTCGCCGGTCTGCAGGAGGCCAGTGAAGGCAGTGTCAGTCTGGATGGCGTGCCGGTGACGGAGCCTAATCCACAGATGGGAATGGTGTTCCAGAAGACGGGGCTGCTTCCTTGGCTGACAGTTATGGACAATGTGGTATTCGGGCCCAAGCGGCGGGGAGAAAATAAGCGGGAGTATATGGCGCGTGCGCAGAAGTACATTGATCTGGTGGGGCTGCACGGTTTTGAAAAGCACTATCCCTATCAGCTTTCCGGCGGTATGAAGCAGCGGGCCGGCATTGCGCGGGCCTATACTAACGAGCCGAAAATATTGATTATGGACGAGCCTTTTGGCGCGCTGGATGCTCAAACCCGGTACAGTATGCAGCAGGAAGTGCAGGCCATTGCGGCCAAGGATAGGCGTACCATTATTTTCGTTACCAACAACATCGAGGAAGCCCTGCTGCTGGGAGACCGTATCATACTCTTTACCAACTATCCTGCGCGGATTAAAAAGATCTATGAGATAGACATTCCCAAGCCCAGAGATACCATGGATCACAATTTTCTGGCAATCCGCAAAGAAATTTCAGATAATACTGATTTGCCCCTGTAGGCTGCCGGAAAGGAGTTGCACATGGCGGGAGACGTGAAAATTCAGGTGGATCATCTGACCAAGCGTTTTGGTGATTTGCTGGTTTTGGATGATGTGAGTTTTAAGGTCAAAAAAGGTGAATTTGTCTGTGTTGTTGGCCCCACTGGCTGTGGTAAGACGACTTTTCTAAATCTGCTTACACGGATTTACAGTCCCACACAGGGCGAACTGTACATCGACGGTGAGCCCGCTGATCCGAAGAAGCACAACATTTCCTTTGCTTTTCAGGAGCCGTCTGCAATGCCATGGCTGACGGTGGAAAAGAATCTGCAATATGGCATGAAAGTAAAAAAAGTACCCAAGTCTGAGATGAAAAAGCGGGTAGATCGGATTTTGAAACTCCTCGGCATGGAGCATCTCCGCAATGCGTATCCAAATCAACTGTCCGTCAGCGAAGAACAGCGCGTCATCATCGGACGTGCGTTCAGCACGTACCCGGATTTGCTACTGATGGATGAACCCTACGGGCAGATGGATATTAAGATGCGGTTCTATCTGGAAGATGAAGTGCTGCGACTGTGGAAAGAGTTTGGAAGCACCGTTATTTTCATCACGCATAATATTGAAGAAGCCGTATATCTGGCGGAACGTGTGCTGATTTTGACCAACAAACCGGCCAAGATCAAAGAGGACGTACGTATTGAACTGTCGCGGCCTAGAGATATCACATCCAATGAATTTGTAGAACTTCGAAAACACATTACGGAGCAGATTAAATGGTGGTAAACCTCTGGAGAGAGGGACTGCTGTTTTACGAAATAAAGGGAGGACAGTATGGCGAACAATGACAAGCGGCATCCGAATGTGGTTTTCGTACTGACAGATGACCAGGGATATTGGGCGTTGGGGTGCAACGGCAACCCGGACATCATCACGCCAAACATCGATCGCTTGGCGGAAGAGGGCGCACGATTTGAGAACTTTTATTGTGCGTCGCCGGTTTGCTCTCCGGCTCGAGCGTCACTGCTGACCGGCCGCATTCCTTCGCAGCACGGCGTGCATGACTGGATCCGGGAAGGGAATACCGGCTCTGATGCCATTGAGTATCTCAAGGGAATCAGAGGTTATACGGAACAACTGGCGGAACAGGGGTATCAATGCGCAATCAGTGGCAAATGGCATCTGGGAGACAGCGAGCATCCCCAGAAAGGATTCACCCGCTGGTACGTCCATCAGCGCGGCGGCGGAAATTATTTTGGTGCCCCCATGATCCGCGATGGAAAGCTGATTGAGGAGCCCGGCTATGTGACCGATGCTATTACGGAGCAAGCACTAGTCTATCTGGAGGAAATGAACCGCGAAGAAGCGCCGTTCTACCTCTCTGTGCACTACACCGCGCCGCACAGCCCGTGGACAAACGGCAACCACCCGCAGGAACTGTTGGATCTGTACAAGGATTGTCCGTTTCAGTCTTGTCCCGTTCTTGAGCCGCACCCCTGGTCGGTGTTTTCAACGGCTCCCGATGCACTTACGCGGGAAAATGTCCTGCATCCTAGGGAAAGCCTGCAGGGCTATTACGCAGCTGTGACGGGCGTGGATCGCGGCGTCGGTCGTATCATGGAAAAACTGGAAGAGTTGGGTGTGGCGGAGAACACTTTGGTGATTTTCACTTCTGATAACGGATACAACTGCGGCCATCACGGTATTTGGGGCAAGGGAAACGGTACGTTCCCTATGAATATGTATGATACTTCCATTCGGGTTCCGTTGATTCTCTGGCATCCGGAGCGTATCCCCAAACACACGGTGGTCAGCGATATGTACAGTGCCTACGACTTTGCGCCCACGCTGTTGGAACATCTGGAAATTCCGCAGGAGAAAGATCCCAGCCTGCCGGGCAGGAGCTTTGCGGGCATCTTCCAAGGTATTCCGCAGGAGGAAAGCGAGACCGGTATGGTGGTTGTGTTTGATGAGTACGGGCCGGTGCGCATGATCCGTACGCCGGAGGATAAATACGTTTGCCGCTATCCGTATGGGCCGGATGAGTACTACGATCTGGCGGCGGATCCGGAAGAAGAACACAATCTGATTGCAGATTCATGCCGACATGAGCGGATTCATGTTTTGAAGCAGAAAATGGAGGCCTGGTTCGCCAAATATGTAGATCCTACCCGGGATGGCCGCGGAGAGCGGGTCACGGGCAACGGCCAGCTGGATATGGCAGGTGAGCATGCCTCCAAATATCAGACTTATGAGCCGTGTGGCTATACTTACCAAGCAAAAGTTTGAGGACAAGAATAGGGGAGCGATCCATGGGGAGAAGCGTACCGATTCAGCTGGAATTGCCGCAACGGGGGAAGAAATATGATAGGGCGCTACTGGAGCGATTAACCGAGTGCTTGCGTTTGGCGAAAGGTGTGCAACTCAGTGTTGCTACGCCGCCAGGGGGTAAGGCCTCTATGGAGGCCTTGCCGGAGTTGGTTGGTGTTTTGGAAGCGTGCGGACTTACGGTGGAAGGGGAGTGGATCACTGGAGTGATGGAACTATCGCCGGAAGAATTGTCTTTTCTGGCTGCGTCAGGGTTCACTGTAGGACTGCTTCTC
>CAZQTH010000063.1:0-7269 GCA_964596175.1 uncultured Clostridium sp.
ATGTGTCTATTTTTATTTCAAAGTGCGTCACTTAATTTTACCATTTATAAAAAAATTTGTAATTTATTTGAATTTTTTGAAAACTATTCTTCATTTATTTTTTCAACTACTTCTTCAACATCAATTCCATGTACCATACATGCTTCCTCTAATGTTTCCATTTGAGATGCTGGGCATCCTAAACAATGCATTCCCATATTTAATAGTATTTCTGCTTTTTCTGGTGCTTGTTCCAATAAGTCACCAATTTTTGTATCTTTATTAAATTTCATATTAAACCTCCTATTTTATAACCTAATAATAATTTTACCATAAATTTTCAAAAAAGTATAGACAAATTTCAAAAAATGTTGTATTATGGTAAAAATTGTAAGGCGGTGATATTATTTCTAATCTAATTAATTTTTATTTCATTACATTTATTATTTATCTTTTTATTACTTTATATTCACTTTATACATTATTTGATATCTTTTTATTTCATAACAAACAAGGTTCAAAATTAAAGATTAAAAAGAAATATTTTTAAAAAGGAGGTTTTTTTATTTTAATTTCTAAAAAAAGTATATTATTTTCTTTAGCCTTTTTTCTTATATTTGGTTTTATTAGTTATAAAATTTTTCTTCCTATTTATACAGCAACTGAAATTATTATTCCTTATGGAATTCATCCTTTTGATATTTGTTCTAAAAATCCAGAACTTTGGGAAATCATAAAAATAACATATATTTTTACTTCATCTATAACTTTTCTTCTAATAGGTCATTTTATATATACAAGAATACTTTTAAAAATAATTCAAGAGATTAAAAATTTAAAATCTAAACCTAAAAGTGAAAATGATAAATCTAATGTTATTAGTCAAAATACAAAAATTAATTCTAAAAATTTATATTTAAAGATAGGAAAAGATGAAAAAAATGAAACTATATTTATACCAGAAAGTGGATTATACCAAAATTTTTTAATTACAGGAACAATCGGTTCTGGAAAAACTTCAAGTGCTATGTATCCTTTTACAAAACAACTATTAGAATATAATTCATTAAATCCTAATAATAAGATTGGAATGTTAATATTAGATGTAAAAGGTAATTATTACAAGCAAATTAAAGAATACACTAAAAAATATAACCTTGATAATGATTTAATTGTTCTTGAATTAGGCTCTAATGTTTTTTATAATCCTCTACATAAACCAAATCTAAAGGCACAAGTATTAGCGAGTAGATTGAAAACTATTTTACTCCTTTTTTCGGAAAACAATACTGAAAGTTATTGGTTAGATAAATCAGAAGAGGTTTTAACAGAATGCATTAAACTTTGTAGACTTTATAATAATGGGTATGTAACATTTTCTGAACTTCATAAATTAGTTACTATTCCTAATTATTATAAAGAAAAGCTTTCAATTCTAAGAAATTTATTTATTTCTTCTAAATTTAATAATCGACAAGTTTATGAATTAAATGCAAGTTTGGATTTTTTTGAAAAAGAATTTCAAAATTTGGATAGTAGGACGAAAGGAATTTTAATTTCAGAAATAACCAGAATTACTGGTACTTTTATTTCAGATTATGATGTAAAAACTACATTTTGTTCTCCTAAAAACAAACTAACTTTTACAGGTTTTGATGAAGTTTTATCAAAAGGAAAAATCGTAGTTTTAAACATGAATATCTTTGAATATGATACTCTTTCTAAAATTATTGCAACATATTTAAAACTAGATTTTCAAACTGAAGTTATGACTCATTTAGCAAAAAACATTTCAAGAACATCAGCATTTATTTGTGATGAATATGATAAATTTGCAAGTAAAACAGATGGTGAATTTTTCTCTTTAAGTAGAGAAGCTAAATGTGTAAATATTCTAAGCACTCAAAGTTATTCTTCTTTAAAAACAACTCTAAAAGATGAAGCTTCTGTTAAAGTTATTGTTCAGAATTTAATTAATAAAATTTGGTTTAGAACTGATGATATTTTTACGATTGAAGAAGCTCAAAAACAACTTGGTAAAGAGGATAAAGAAAAGATTTCAAAAAGTATTTCAGAAAGTGCTAAAGAAACTAGTTTTAATTATATTACTAATACTTTAAATTCTCAAAATTCTAATATTTCAGAAAGTTATAGTACATATATACAAAATGATTATATTTTTGAATCTAAATTTTTTACACAAAACTTAGAAACTTTCACTGCTCTTACATTTTTATCTGATGGAAACATTATTTATACACCAAAAAAGTTAAAAATGTTTCCTCATTTTAAAGAAGAAGGTTTATAGGTTTTCCTTTAAAAACCTAAATATATTTAAAGGACTGATTTATTTGAAAAAAACGTTTTTTTATATTGTTTTTATATTTGTATTATCATTCATTTTATTATTATCCGTAGGAAATTTTAGTTTTGCTGCTTGGGGAGATCCAGAAATTATAAATAAAATTAATTCTGCTTTTGAGAGTATAGAAGGTTGGATTTTAAAAATTGCAACTCCTGCTGCTGCTGTTGCTGTTGGTAGTGGTATTTTTATGAAAAAATTTAGTTTTGGTGATGAAGAAAAAATTAAAACAGGCAAGAAAATTATAAAAGGAACTCTTTTTTCATATGCATTTATACTTGCAATTGATTTAATTCTTTCAGCTATTCAATCATTAGTAAGTTAAGGAGGTATGTTTTGGACTCTAGTAATATTACTCAAACAATTATAGATACAATTAATAGTATTTTTGAGACATTATTTGCATCTATTGATAATAATTTATATTCTGTTTTAGATCAAATAACTTTTGTTAACTCAGAAATTTTAAATGATCAAAATTTCGAAAGGTTATTTGGTACATCAGCTTCTAATGGTATATTATTAATTGCAAATTCACTTCTTTTAGGTTTTATTTTATATTATGGATTTAAATATTTAATGTCTCATCTCACATTTCATCAAGTTGACCATCCTTTTAGTTTTATAATAAAAATTATTTTATTTGGTATTTGTATGAATTTTTCATTTTTTATTGTTGAAATTATAATAGATTTAAATTCCAATATTTCTTTGGCAATTAGAAGTCTTGGAGAAAGTCTATTTGATAAGGAAATTAGTTTTTCTGAATTAATTAATACAATTAATACAAATGTTGCCGTTGATACTAATTCTCTAAATATTTTTTCAGTAGATGGTTTAATTAAAAGTACTATTAGTATTTCACTTCTTAACCTAGTTTTTTCTTATTCTTTAAGATACATTATGATCAAAGTCTTTGTTTTACTTGCTCCTTTCGCTTTCATCTCTCTTAGTTTAGATAATACTAGTTGGTTTTTTAAATCATGGCTTAAAAATTTATTCTCTTTATTATTTATACAAATAATTGTATCTTTGGTTTTGTTAATTCTATTTTCTTTAGATTATTCTGCAACAAATTTATTTAATAAGTTTGTATATGTTGGAGGCATTTATGCTTTAATTAGATCAAATACTTTTGTAAGGGAATTTATTGGAGGGATTTCCACAAATGTTTCACAATCTGTGAAATCTCTTTCAAATATTAAAACTTAAGGAGGTTTTATTTTGAAATTTATTTTTCCACAAAACTATCATTTTAAGAATAAAATTTTTGGTATTATTGATTATACAACTGCTTTTGTTAATATAGTTTGGTATGTTATTGTTCTCATTTTGGTTAATTTAATTTTTAATTCTATAGATATTAAAATTTTTGTTTTCATTTCTTTTTGTTTTCCTTTATTATTACTTAGTTTTTCAGGTTTTCATGGTGAAAATATTGTTGTTGTTATTCGTTATTTGTTTAAATTTATTTTTAGACAAAAATTATATTTTTACAGTAAAAAGGGAAGAAAAATATAATTTTATAAAATATCTAAATATCTGAAAATTAAACTTGAATTTTTTGTCTAAAAAAGTTATAATTTGATGTACAAACTAAAAAATAGATTAGGGGAGATTTTGATGAAATTAGAACAAAACGACAAACCACTTTTATTTTCAGAAACAGCAATTCCAGATATATTTTTTTCAGAACATTTATCTGAAATTCCTGGTAATTATTTAAAAATATATCTATATTTAATATTTTTATCTAAATATGGAAAAGATGTTAAATTGAATGATTTATCTAAAAAATTAAATATTCCTTTAAAAGAGATTAATGATGGAACTAAATTTTTAGAAAATCATGGTCTTCTTGTTAAAAAAACTACTGGTTATATTATAGTAGATTTACAAGAAGTAACTCTTCACAATTTATATACTCCTAATCTTAGTCTTTCTAAAGAGAAAATTGAGCAAAATACTAAAAATAAATCTAGGGCAAAAGCAATTGAACATATTAATAATATGTATTTCCAAGGAATTATGGGACCTTCATGGTATAATGACATTGATTTGTGGTTTAGAAAATATAATTTTGATGAACAGGTTATGATTGCTTTATTTGATTATTGTTATAAACGTAGTGCATTACATAGAAACTATGTTCAAACTGTAGCTGAGGCTTGGGCTTCTAATAATGTTAAAACTTGGAATGACTTAGATATTTATTATCAAAAGCAAGAAAGATTAAATAAGATGAAAAAATCTATTGCTAAAAAACTTGGTAAATATAATTTAACTCAATATGAAGAAGCTTATATAGAGAATTGGGTATCTAATTTTGGATATGATATGAATATTATAGAAATTGCTTTAAAAAGAACTACTTTTAAACAAAACCCTACTTTTGAATATGTAAATAATATTATTACAGATTGGCACGAAAAAAATTTAAAAACTCCTGAACAAGTTAATGCGTTTATAGAACAAAGGAAAAAACAGGAAAAAAGTACAAAAGAATTAAAATCTAATGTGAATAAGGCAAATTACGAACAACGTAAATATTCAAATTTAGATTTTCTTTATGCAAACAGTAATGTTAGTGATAACAAGGAGGAATAGATGGCAAATGAAATTTTAAATTCATTATTAAAAGAATATGAAAATAAAAAATTACATGCAGAGCAAGAAGCAGAAAATAGAAAAGATTCTTTATACGAAAAAATACCTAAATTAAAAGAAATTGAGGATGATTTAAATAATTTTGCAATTAAAACAGCAAAAAATATTTTAAAAAACATAAATTCTTCTGTTGAACAAAAAGAATTAGAAAATAAAATCTCTTTTTTAAGGCAAGAAAAAGAAAAAATTCTAAAAGAATTAAACATACCTTCTAATTATTTAAAGCCTCATTATGAATGTAATATTTGTAATGACACAGGATATGTTACAGACAGTAATTACAAGACGACTATGTGTAGTTGCTTAAAACAAAGATTACTTGATTATTCTTTTAATAAATCTAATATGTCTAATTTAGACAAAGAAAATTTTTCTACTTTTAATTCTAACATTTTTTCTGATGAGGTTGACGTTGCAAAATATAAATTTAATATTTCTCCTAGAAAAAATATTTTAAATATAAGAGATAAATGTGTAGAATTTATAGAAAATTTTGATAATCCAAATTATAAAAATTTGCTTTTTATAGGCAATACTGGTTTACGGTAAGACATTTATGTCGAATTGTATAGCTTCTGAATTGTTAAAAAAAGGAAAAACTGTTCTTTATCAAACAGCTCCTGTATTGCTTGAGAGCGTAATAGATTATAAATTTAATAAAAACAAAAACTATAATAATTTTAATAATAATGATAATATTTATAAATCAGTTTTATATACTGATCTTTTAATTATTGATGATTTAGGAACAGAAAGTTTAAATAGTATGAAACTTAGTGAGTTATTTACTATTTTAAATACTAGAATTTTAAATCTAAATAATAAAATAACTAAAACTATTATTTCTACTAATTTAAATATTAACGAAATTTTTGATAATTATGAAGAAAGAATTGGCTCTAGAATTGCAGGTTATTATGATATTTATTGTTTCTTTGGTGACGATTTAAGATTTAGAAAATAAGTAAAACCCATTAATGTAAAAAAACATAAACATTAATGGGTACTTTTTATCTTATTTATTTTAATAAAATATCTTTTTAATTAAAAATGTCGCAAGGGAAACATCCCCTATACGACATTATAACATTTTTCCTATTTCTTCTTTTTCTGGTGTTAGTATTTCCATTCCTACTACTTTTCCACCATCACTTGTTCTCATTAAAGTAACACCTTGTGTTGATCTTCCTAATATGCTTATCTCTTTTACTTTTAATCTTATTATTGTTCCTGTATCTGTAACAAGCATTACATCATCATCTTCTGTTGCAATTCTTACTCCTATTAGTTCTCCTGTTTTTGGTGTAATCTTATATGTAATTACTCCTCTTCCTCCTCTTTTTTGTACTCTATATTCGTCAAGCTCTGTTCTTTTTCCAAAACCATTTTCAGTAATTGCAAGTAATGTTGCTTTTCCTCCATTTATTACAGATTCCATTCCGATTACTTCGTCATCATCATCTAATCTTATTCCAATAACACCTTGTGATACTCTTCCGATTGGCCTTACTTCTTTTTCATCAAATGTTATGCATAGTCCTTTTCTTGTAACTAATACAACATTATCCTCTCCATCTGTTAATCTAACTCCTATTAATTCATCATCATCTTTTAGAGTTATTCCTTGTAGACCTGTTCTTCTTGTTGTATCATACTCTTTTAAGGCTGTTTTTTTGATTAAACCATTTTTTGTTGCCATAAGTAGATATTTTCCTTCTGCAAAATTTTGAAGTGGTATTACAGCTGATATTTTTTCTCCTGGATCTAAACTTAATAGATTAACTATTGCTGTTCCTTTTGCTGTTCTTCCTGCTTCTGGTACTTCATATCCTTTTAATTTATATAGTTTACCTTTATTTGAGAAGAATAAAATTGTGTCATGTGTTGATGCTATAAAGATTTCTTTCACAAAATCATTCTCTTTTGTTGCCATACCAGTTATACCTTTTCCGCCTCTTCTTTGACTTTTATATGTATCTATTGGCATTCTTTTTATATATCCATAATGTGTTAGAGCTACTACACACTCTTCTTCTTTTATTAAGTCCTCTACTTCTATTTCTCCTTCTGATGCTACTATTTTTGTTTTTCTTTCATCTCCGAATTTATCTCTTATTTCTATTAATTCTTCTTTCATTACATCAAATAGTAGTTTTTCGCTTGAAAGTATTGCTCTTAAATGTTCTATTAATTCCATTAATTGTTTATATTCTTCTTCTATTTTTTCACGTTGTAAACCTGATAGTGTTTTTAATCTCATA
>CAZQTH010000064.1:0-7179 GCA_964596175.1 uncultured Clostridium sp.
GTGGCTCTACACTATATGTTACTGTGTTTTCATTTTTACTTAAGTCATAGTTTACCTTTGTATTTCCTTCTTCATCTATCGCTTTTATATCTCCAGTAAGATTTGCTCCTAATACTAATACTGTATTTCCCCAATAATAACTATTATGTGTGTCTGTTATCTGTTGTCCACTTTCATCATATTCTGTTTTTACATAATCATATTTAAAATCAAAAGTCGTATCTGGCCAATTTACATTTTCATTTGCCGCTGTATATGTATTTCTATCTAATCGTTGTGTCCAACCTTTAGTATCATGAACAATAGCATAGGTTTTTCCTATCGTTGCTGTTTCTTTAATTCTTAAATATGGCATAATAATTTGATAACCATTTATTAGATATCCCGTTTGAGATTCATAATATTCCCCTACACAAATATATCCATCTGGTATATCCTCATAATTTTCATACATTACCAAATCTTCTATATCAGCATTATTCATTTCATTTGCATCATTCCAATTGCTACCATCTTTCTTTGTTACAAACCACATCTTGTATGTGAATTCTTCTCCCCATAGTTCTGCGGTGGTAGTCTTATAATATACTCCACTTACTGATACTGGTTCAAAACATTCTCCATCAAATTTTACTAATTTATTGATACTGTATATGGTATTTTCCACATCATTAGAATTACCAGCACGGGTATCAACCCATACATTAAAATAATCACCCAAAGTTGTAGCACCATCTCCCAATGTATGATGACTTGCTGGAATATTTAAATTTGTCCCACCATAATCACTTACACTTTTGTCTAATCTAACAGCCTGGGAATATGAACCAGTTTTATATATCACATGTTGTATCACACTACTGTCATCTGTATTTAACATTTGAGTAATTATTTCTTCTCCAGATATAGTTGTTGCACTGAAGTTATTATCTTTTACTCTTAAATAATAATTATAATCTTCGTCTGTACTATATTCATTATCAGGAACTAATAGTTGAAAGTATCCAACACTAAAACACCCTATATTATCTGTATAAGTAAGTAAATTTGAATTTATATTGTATATAGGAAATATCCAATCAAAATCATAATCACTGATTGTAACTTTTAATGTATTTCCTGATTGTTCCATTTCTATGTTTCCAGAATTATATACACTTTGTTGTCTATTGCTTGTTAATATTCCTAAAGGAGCATAACTTCCTAGATAATTACTTTGATTATTACTTATTTGCATATTTCTGCCTAAAACTCCTGTTGTACTAAGATTACTATTTATTTTATAATCATATAAAAGAGGTGTACATTCTGATGTTATATCTTCTGTATTGCTTGAATCATAAATACTTGTTTTTTCTAATTGAGTTTCTATATCAAATGTTATATTTCCTTTTGGAATTTCTATCCCTTTTAATCCTTTATCTTCATCTTCATTATATAATTGCAATATAACTCCATATCCATATACTCTTCCTGTTGTTTCTTCTTCTCCATCATTATCCATGTCTGCTGTTATTTTAGTCGCTAAATCATTTTTTACTAATTTTATATTATACCTACCTGCTGCACTAACTATTATTGTTTCCCCTTCTGTTGTTAATCCTGTTGTAGTTATTTTTTCCTCTTCTTCATTTCCTGCCATATTAAAGTTAAAGGTTGGTACTATCTCTGTTTCATTTGCTGCTCCATATATTTGAAGTACAAATACTAAACTTTGTTTTGCTGATGTTGAACTCTCTGTCTCTGCTATTGTATAACTTCCTGTTAGTGTTCTTCCATTATCTGATACCTCTCCATCTTCTACCCAACTCATTGAATCTAAATCCCACTCTACTAGGTCTGCTAAATCTTCTGGAAGTGTTGCTTCGACCTCTATTGTAGAACCTCCTATTGCATTGTTATCTTTAGAATTCATTGTTAAATCCACTGTCCATGTTACTTGGTCAAATGAACGAACTATATTATTATCTTCTGAACTATCATTTCCAGGTTCATCATCATCATCAAATGGCCCTACTCCTGTCTTTGTGCTTATAATATCTGCTGAACTAACTACTACATTTGACTCATTTGCATTCTCTATATTTCCACTTATTGAATTCAAAATTGTTTGTCTTGTGTTAGGATTTGCAAAAACTATTGCCACGCAAAATACTGCTAATATTAAAAATACTAGCATTACTCTTGCTCTTATTCTCTTATGGCTTTTTTCTCCTACTGTTTTTGCTTGTTTTTCCTTGCCTTTTCTTTTACCAAAGTGTAGCTCTCTTTTTGAAATATCATGGCTTTCAATATTCTTTTTTTGCTTCATTGCAAATACCTTCCTTCTCTTTATATATAACTTTATAATATAATAATAAGGTATTTACAAATACCTGTAAATGGAAGTTTTTTCAATTTGCTACAAATATTTCTTGTTTATTTTTACGGCTTTTCAGCTTTTACGACATTTTTATCTTTTTTTTACATTTTAATTACATTTAATTTACAATTGTATTCTTTTATCTTAAATTTTACATAATAAAAAAAACACCTCTTAAGATTAATCTTAAAAGGTATTTTTTTTGATTATTTATAATTATTTCTTTCTTCTTCTTATTTGCCATACAACAATTCCAAGTACAATTATTACAAATGGTGAAGTAAATATAATTGCCATTATAATGTTGTTTTGTTGCTCTGTTACTGTATAAGTAACTTCTTCACTTGTTTTTCTTATTGTAATAGTATCTTCTCTTTCATTCAAATATGAAACTGAATTTAAAAGCATATCTTCATTATTATATAAAGATACTGTGTACATTGTATAACCATTAATTTGTACTGGCATATCCATTGCAAATAACTCATTAGAGAATATTATTAACTTAGAAGTAGTATCATCATCTATTTCTTTAGTTACTATTGCTGCTATTGTGCATGCTTGCTCTTCACTATCACTACTCGTTCTTGATGCACTACTTTGCGTTATATCTGTTCTTACAAATGATGTATCAGAAGTTTGTACTAATATTTCATATTCTACACCTAATTCTTCTAAACTATCTTCATCAAAAGTAATATTTCCTGCATCAATAAAGCATAAATTCATAGACATGTTTAGATTTTCAGTTAAACTTGTATATTCTGTAGTTTCTACTATAAAATCAGGATATCCTGCTATCATATTTGAACTGTCTCCTTCAAATACAACTCCATCTGAAACACTTACTCCATATTGGTCTAATACTGTTTGGAAGTTTGTTAAATCTACACCTGTTAAATTAGGTCCACACATTAATAACAATTTTCCACCATTATTAATATACTCTATTAAATCATCTCTTTCTTGTTCTGTTATATCCTCTCCTAGTGTTGAAATTACTAAACAGTCACAATCTTCAGGGATACCTCCATTAGCAAAAAGATCTATTGTATCTACTTCATTTGCTTCATCTTCCATTGTTTGCATTATTGTATAGAAATAATTAACATTATAAGCCAAATGATTAGACATGAAATAGATTTTAGGCTTATCATCTGTTGTTACATCTAATATAGCATTTGTAATAGCTTCCTCTGTTGTGTCAATTGTTTGATATGTTGTATAATCAAAAGTATACATATCATATTCTGTAACTTCTTTTTCTTTATCCCCACAAGTGATTAATATCAAACTGTCATCTGTATCTAAAGAATATTCAGTCATTAAATCAGTTCTTGTTGATAAATCATCTATTCTTTCTACTGTTATATTATCATTTAAAGACTCATATTTTTCCATAAAGTTTATTAAAGTTGTACTATCACCGTAATTTATTAAAGTAATTGTTACTTCTTTATCTAAATTTCCAAGTTTATCCTTACTTTCATCAGATAAAGAATATATCTTATCTTCTGTACAATCTAGTTCTGGTAATACAACATTTTCTAATAATACATTTACACCAATATACACTAAAACTATTATAGCTACTAATATAATTGTTTTTGTGCCATCAATTAACCATTTTTTTCTTAATATTTCTCCTATTTTTCTGAAAAATCTTCTTATTCTTCCTGGTTCTTTATCCTTATTTTTCTTTTCTTTATTTTTCTTTTCCTTTTTTTCTTTCTTTTCTTTTACTTTTTTCTCTTTCTTTTCCTTTTTTGATAATTTCTTATTGTCTGCATCTTTCTCGTTTGCTTCAATGTCCTCTTTATTTTTTTTCAATATTCTCATCTCCTTACTTAACTAGTTTTCTTCTTTGCATAACTATAATTGTTAGGCTAATAAATACTACTGTGAATAATAATAAGCTTATTATGTTTTCAAGGGATATTACTCCTTGTGCAAAACTTGTATAATAATTCATTAATGCGAACCCTGAAAATTTGCTACTTATATCTGGCATAAATAGCGAAATAATTAAAAATGCTACTGTAATAACTCCTGATATTACTTGGTTTTCTGTTAAGCTTGAAGCAAATATTCCAAAAGATAATGCAGCTATACTAATTAATACAAATCCAAACATTGCAACTAAAGTCGTTAATAAGTTTGGTGTTCCAAAAAACATTACAATAAAGAAAAACATAAATGATATTAATAAAGTTATTATTATAACTGATAGTGCTGCTAATAATTTTCCCATAACTACTTTAAACATACCCGTTGGAGAAGTTAGTAATAATTGCTCCGTTCCACTTTTTCTTTCCTCTGCAAATGTTCTCATTGTCAATATTGGCACTATTATGATTAGTCCATATAATGCTGTATAATAATATAATACACTTAAATCTACGCTACCATAATATAATACTGTTAAATAGAAAAAAACACTAAAACAAAGTAAAAAGATTCCTATTATAACATATCCTATTGGTGAAAAGAAATAACTTTTTAATTCTTTTTTTAAAACTGCTAGCATTATTTATCTCCTCCTTCTATTATTTTCATAAAAGCATCTTCTAATGTTGTATCTGCTTTTTTCATTTCAAATATTGTTATGTTTTCTTTTGCAAACTCTGAGAAAATAGACTTTCTTAAATCTATTTTTCCTTGTGCTTCTATTACATACTCTTTAGTTCCATCTTCATTTTCTTTTACTAATTTTATACTTTTAATTCCATTTATTTTATTTTGCATTTCATCCATTTTATTATCTAAATCTTCTACTGTAATATATACAGCATTATTATCTAATACTTTCTTTTCTAAGTTTTCAGGTGTATCTATAGCAACTAATTTTCCTTTATTTATTATAATTACTTTATTACATACCTGACTTATCTCTGACAATATATGAGAACTTAAGATAACTGTATGTGTTTTTCCTAATTCTTTAATTAAGTTTCTTATCTCTGTTATTTGTTTCGGATCTAACCCAACTGTTGGTTCATCTAATATTAAAATCTTAGGTTCTCCAACTAATGCTCCAGCCATTCCTACTCTTTGTTTATAACCTCTTGACAAGTTTTTTATTAATTTTTTTTGAACATCTTTTAATCCTGTTTGTTCAATTATTTTTTGGACTTTTTCTTTTCTACTTTTCCTGTCAACTTTTTTTATTTCTGCCATATAGGTTACAAACTCTTTTACTGTTAAATCTGTATAAAGAGGTACACCTTCTGGCATATAACCTATCTCTCGTTTAGCTTTTTTAGGTTTTTTTAGTATATTGTAACCATCAATAACAATCTCACCATCTGTCTGATCAATAAATCCTGTTAGCATGTTCATGGTTGTACTTTTACCAGCACCATTTGGTCCGAAGAAGTCCTACGATTTCGCCTTCACCTATTGTGAAGCTAATATTGTCTACGGCTACAAGCTTTCCATACTTTTTTGTAACATTTTTTACTTCTATCACAAAAAATTCCTCCTTTTCTTTTTTACATATTAATCGACTATAATATTATCATTTTATTTTTCCAAAGTAAAGTAGTTCACAAAGATTTCACATTATTAAACTTAAGTATCCGTAAAGTTCGGCGTCTATTATGAATAAAAATTGCATATTAATGACTAAGAGGTGTTTTTAATGAATCTTTTCTATACTTTTTTTGTTAGTTTTTTCCTTGTTTTCTTATCTGAATTAGGAGATAAAACCCAACTTTTAGTTCTTTCTTTTTCAACAAAAGATAGAGCAAAAAACATTTTACTTCGGAGTCGCTATTGGCACTTTTTTTAGTCATGGAATAGCTATCCTTTTTGGTAGCAAACTCAGTTCTTTAAGTAACGAATATTTTAAATATTATTTAGAAATATTTACATACATGTCTTTTATTTTGTTTGGAATATTAGGCTTTATTCCAGAAAAAGAAACAAGCAATACCTCTAAATTTTCTTTTTTACAAAAAATAACTAACATCAAGCTAAATTATATTTTTGTAATTGCAATTAGTATTATTATTGGAGAACTTGGTGATAAAACATTTCTTGCTTCACTTGGTCTTGGTATTAATTACCCTGATTATAAAATTTCTTTAATCTTAGGGTCTATTATGGGTATGGTACTTAGTAATTCTTTTGCTCTTTTCTTTGGAAAATTTTTGGGAAATAAATTTAATCCTAAATTTGTAAAAATCTTATCTAATATATTATTTTTAATTTTTGGGTCTATTGGATTAATAACTACATTAACCTAAAAAACATATCAAATAGCAACATTTATTGGAAAAAAGCATAATTTTTTTGTTTTAAAGTTGTTGACATCAATGTTTTTTTGTGCTATTATATAAATTGTCATTTGGAAATGGGTCAGTAGCTCAGGTGGATAGAGCACAGGCCTTCTAAGCCTGGTGTCGGGGGTTCGAATCCCTCCTGGCTCACCAAAACATTATAATACGAACCCTTTAAAAAATTAGTAATATCAATGTTTTCCTTAGCAGTATTTGGGACTGCTAAGGATATTTTTTGCTTTGAAACATTGAATGTTATAATTATTTCTTTTTCTGTTACATGAATTTCATTTATAAATATATTTATTAGCTTTTTTCTATATTTCATATCATTAATATCACCGTTTTTTAATTGGTCTAAAAAAAATCTTATGTGTTCTTCATCAATATATAATAACTTATTTTTTTCTTTTAATAACATTATGTTTAATTCTTCTAATTCTTTTCTTTTTTCAGTAATTCTTTTATTTATTAAATCTATATTTTCACCCCTTTAATAATATTATTATATTTCTTATTTTTGTAAAGTTTTTCATC
>CAZQTH010000065.1:0-7033 GCA_964596175.1 uncultured Clostridium sp.
TTTAATAAAAATTCTAACATCTTAATATCTAAATTTTTATATTTTCTACTTTTTTTAATAGCATTTTAAATACAATAATCAATTTTGTTCTTACAAAGTTTTTTAAAATTAAAAATTTAAAATGAATTTTTTGGATTAATAATATATTATGTTTTGGTTAAAATAAAAATGGTGATAAAAATGAAGAAAAACAAATTTTGGATTTTATTAATAATTATACTAGTTATTTCATTTGGTATTGGAGTATATTTTTATTTTCAAACTAATACAAATAATGGTAATACTTCAAGCTACGATGCGGAAAAAACTTCTAGTACTGATAATAACCAGGAAAATAATAATACACAAGAACAAACTAATTCTGAAGAAGAAAAACAAGAAGAAACGGAAACTCAACAACAACCCCAATACCAAGAAGAACAAATTTCGACGTTTTCAACTAAGATATATTCCAATGATTCAGCAAGACAAAATAATATAAAAATTACTTGTAACACATTAAATAATACAATAGTAGAAAATGGAGCAACTTTTTCATTTTGTAATATTGTAGGAAAAGCAACTTCTGACAAAGGATACCAAGAAGCTGATATGTATGACCACGATGGAAACAAAACTAAAGGTCTTGGTGGAGGTAATTGTCAAGTTAGCAGTACACTTTATAATGCAGTGCTTACTGTTTCTTCATTAAAAGTAACAGAAAGACATGAACATAGTAATGATGTTCCTTATGTGGCTGATGGAAAAGATGCTGCTGTTGCTTATGGTAGCTATGATTTTAAATTTATAAATAATACTGGAAATGATATAAAAATTAAAGCTTCAACAGATGGTACAAGTGTTACAATTAGTATTAATTCATTAAAAGCCATCTAATACATCTTCTCTCTTCTTGAATATTTAAAATATTATTTGCATATATTTTAATATCAATTGGAGGGATTTTTATGCGAACTTTTAAATTAAGTATTTGTTTATTTCTTATTTTTACTTTTTGTTTTTGTTACTTTATAATTCCTTGTTTCGCAAGTGAATTTAGCTATATTTGGTCAGATTCTACTGAAACTTCTGCAAATATTACAGACGAAACTACTGATAATTCTGATAATATTATATCTAATGATAATGAAACTGAAGTAGAAGAAACAAATTCAGAAGTTCAAGATGATAATTTTCTTGGCTTAGATTGTGGCTCTGCTATTTTAATAGAACAAACTACAGGGCAAATTTTATATGCATACAATATTCATGAACAATTGCACCCTGCTTCTGTTACTAAAATTATGAGTATATTACTTATTATGGAAGCACTAGATAGTGGAAGAATTAGTTTAACAGATGAAGTACCTTGTAGTGAAAATGCTGCATCTATGGGTGGCTCTCAAATATGGCTTGATCCTAGAGAAACATTAACAGTAGACGAAATGTTAAAAGCAATATGCGTAAATTCTGCAAATGACTGTGTTGTGGCAATGGCAGAATATATTGCAGGAAGCGAAGAAGCCTTTGTTCAGATGATGAATGATAAAGCAAGAGAACTTGGTATGAATGATACTAATTTTATGAATTGTCATGGTTTAGATGAAGAAGAACATGTAACATCTAGCTATGATATTGCATTAATGTCAAGAGAACTTCTAAATAATTATCCTGATGTCACAAATTATACAACAATATGGATGGACACTTTAAGAGATGGAAAATCACAACTTTCTAATACAAATAAACTGATTAAGACTTATAAAGGTGCAACTGGCTTAAAAACAGGTTCTACTTCTCTTGCTTTATATAATTTATCAGCTAGTGCAACTCGTGATAACTTGTCATTAATTGCCGTTGTTATGAAAGCACCATCTAGCACTATAAGGTTTGAAAATGCAACAAATCTTTTAGATTATGGCTTTAATACTTTTTCTTATAAAGAATTTGGTAAAAAAGATGATGTAATAAAAACTGTTTCTGTAAACAAAGGAACTAAAAATCAAGTAGAAGCGGTTTTAAACGAGAACTGTGGTATATTGCTTGAAAAGGGTTCTGATAAAAATGTAGAACAAACATTAACTTTAGAAGATTCAATATCCGCACCTGTAACTAAAGGTCAAAAACTCGGTGAAATCTCTTTTACTCTTAATGGAGAAGTTTTATCTACTGTTGACATTGTTGCAAAAGAAGATATAGAAAAAATCGGTCTATTTCCTATAATTAAAAAGGTTTATTACTCATGGGTTGATTTATTAAGGATTTAAATTTTTAAATAATTGAGGGCACACTTTTTCTATATAAAATTTATAAGTCTATAAAATAATATAAAATAAAGTGCCCTTAAATTTTATTCATCTTCTAATGTTTCATCATATTCAAATTCATAATCAGTGTCATTTTCTAATTTGTTTTTTTCTTGTTTATCTTCTGTTATTTTCTTTGTACTTTCATCGATTTTTCTTTCTATTTCCTTTTTATCATCTTGTTGTTTCTTCATATTTTTATCATGTTTTTTTTGCATTTCTTTTAAAATTTGGTTTGTTTGTTCTTTTTTATTTTGGATACATCTATTCATAATATTATTGGTTTTCTCTATTAAGTCTGGTACATAATCTAATAACTTATCTAACGAAGAACTGTGCGTTACTGGCATAAGTCTTACATTATTAGGTTGTATTACTAAAAAAGCTATTGGATTAATAGTAACTCCTGCTCCACTACCTCCGCCAAATGGCAACCTGTATTGTATCTCTTCCTCTTTTTCTTTTTTACTATATTCATTTATAGTTTCTCCACTAAATTCACTTCCTCCTGCTGCAAATCCAAATGAAACCTTTGATATAGGAATTATCACAATATTATTTGATGTCTCAATAGGTTCTCCTATAATTGTATTTACGTCAATCATATCTTGAATACTATTCATAGCTGTAAGCATAAGACCTTCTATTGGATGTTCGTTCATTTTTATCCTCTCCTTTTCTCTCTTTTTTATTTAAGATATATATTATATTTATAATATGTATCATTTTTATTTCAAATATACCTGAAAATTGAAGATTAACCATATTTTTATTTAAAAATAATGGTTTTATATTAAATTTTTGATTTTTAAAATCATTAGCCCTACTTTTTAATATAAATGCAATTAAAGTACTAAGTATAGGAATAATAAATGCTGTACTATATGCATTTTCTGTTCCTATTTCGAGTTTTAAATTTAATTTTTTTATTATAAATTTATTTTCTTTTAAAACTTTTTTTATTTTTTTAACACTTATATCTTTTTCTATTTTTCTAATATCTAATTTTTGTAATTTTTCTTTAAGTTTCAATTTTCTTATTTTTTCATCTAGTATTTTTATCTTTATTATTGGAATCTTTTTAAAAATACATAATTTAAAAATTATTATATAATCTTTGTTTACATGTTTTGGTAAATAAGACATAAATTTAAAGTTTTCTACTTCAATTCTTATTTTTGAAAATATTAACAACAAAATTATTATAATTACTAAAAAAAGAAAAACCAATATATTCTCCCTCCTTTTTAGAGGATTTATATTAGTTTTTCCAAAAATTTCTTTTTTAAACATATTTTATAAAATTTATTTATCACTTGCTACTTTCTTTTTTGTTTTCTTTACCAGAATATCTCCAAACAATTCTTCTTGATTTGTTTCCACTTTACTTCTTCTTGATAATTCTAGCAAGCCAGAAAAAGCTGTTACAACTTCTTGTTTGTTGTGTTTTTTTACTGAAAATAATTTATTAAATATAAAAGATTTCTGTTTTACTAAAACTTTAAACATTTGTCTTACTTTACTTGCAACTGTGTAATTGTCAGTTATAGCTATTTTTTCGATATTTTTTGCATTTTGATTTATTTTTTCTTTATTTTTTTCCATTACACTTTTATAAATATCTGGTATTACATTTTTATCATAATCTTTTTCTATTTTTTGTTTTGGAAGTTCTATTTCTTCTGGTATTTTATAATATCTATTTGAATATTCTAGATAGTTTTGTTTGAGTACTTTACTTATTTCTTTAAACTTTTTATATTCTATAATTCTTCTAATTAATTCTTCTTCCGTTATCTCTTCTTCCTCTTCTTCTTGTTTCGGAAGTAAATTTTTAGATTTTAAATATAACAATGTAGATGCCATAACTAGAAATTCACTTGCTATTTCTAAATTCATTTTTTCCTGCTCTTTTAAGAAACTTATATATTGATCTGTTATTTCACTTAAATTTATATCATAAATGTTCATTTTATTTTTATCTATTAAGTGACATAATAAATCAAGTGGTCCTTCAAAATTATCTATTTTAATTGCATATTTCTTAGTTTCTAGTGTTAATATTGCCATTATTCTTCCTCCATTGCTTTATTTATATTTTCCTGTTTATAACCTTTTTTTAATAAAAATTGTTTAATTTCATCTTTTTCCATTGATGTAGACTTTTTATAAATCAAATTTTCCGCTGATTTTACTTCATATTCTTCTAGCTCTTCTTTGTTTTCATAAATATAGTCTTCTATATCGTCTTTATTTAAACCTTTAGCTAGCAACTTATATTTTATTTCTCTTATTGATAAATTTTTAAGAGCAATAAAATTGTTTACAGTTTTTCTTATATATTCTTTATCATCTATATAACCTGCTTCCTTTAAATATTCTATAATATCATCTAACATATTATCTTCTATTATTTTTTGGAACTTGGTTCTTATTTCTTGTTCTGTTCTTTTTTTATATAATACATATTTTAATACTTTTGTTTTTTCCCTATCAAATTCTTCTATTGTGTACATTTTTTCCTTCTTTCAATATTCTATAAATATTTTTTAATATTTTACTATAAGTAATTTAAAATATCAAGAATAGAAAAAATAAAATTAATTTTTTAAAAAAACTATTACATGCAATTAGAAAACATGTTATAATAAATATTGGCGTTTTAATAAGCTATAATTTTATAAAAAAGTGAAGGAGGGATTTTTATGCCAACAAATAAAAAGGAAAATATTGTATTTGGAATCTGCATGTGTGCAATTATGGTATTTTTTATGGGGCTTCTAAATATTTGTATCCATTTAGGAAGTTTTAATTTAAACTCTATTAAAACAACATTTATTGCTTTTCCAGTAACATTAATTATTGCATATCTTTTAGAAACATTTGTTGTAGGAAAAATTAATCACATTTTACTTGGAAAATTTGTTAAAGAAACTGACGGTAAAAATGCATATATATTATTTAATTGTTTCTTTATAGTTACAATGATGTCTTTAGTTATGACAATAATTGGTGGACTTCTTGGTGGAGATACTTTACGTACAATTCTTACAGAATTCTTTATTAGATGGCCTAGAAACTTCTGTGCTGCATTTTTCCTAAACATTTTAGTTGCAGGACCTATTAGCAGATTTGTTCTTAGATTAATGCAAAACCATTCTCAAAAAGTAACAGCTACACAAACTGTTAATGAAGAAAATATATAAAGAAAAATACACTTATATTTCATCTTAATAAGTGTATTTTTTAGTTGATTTTATTTTAATATTTTTTATTCATCGTCTTATTTGCTTTGCAAGTCTTCTCCTAAACTTTGCTCAAAAGCTTTAGCAAAACAATCTTTTACTTTTACTTTAATTTTATCCATAACATATTAAATAAATTTATTCTGTTGTCATACAAACAAATACGCTAATTCCGTTGCCCTTTCCAAATTCTGTTAACCCTTCTCCAGATGTTGCTGTAATTCCAACACTATTTTCATTTATATTTAAAATTCTAGCAATATTTTTTCTCATTTTTTCTATTCTAGGAGTTATTTTTGGCACTTTACATTCTATTGATATTGATACATGTACAATCTTTTCTTTTAAGTATTTTAAAGCCTCTTTTAAATATTCCTCACTGTCAACTATTCCATTTTTACACATATCGTCTGAAATTTTCCCTAAAATATTTTTACAAGTAATTCCTGAAACTGCATTTGTAATTGCATGAAGTACTACATCTCCATCACTATTTGCTACCATTGAGAAATTTTCTTCAAATTTAATTCCTCCTAGCATTAAATCTTTATTTGGATTATCATAATTAATTTTGTGACTATCTTGTCCTATTGAAACTCTCATTTTTAACCCTCCTTTTATTTTCTTAATTGTAACCGTGCTTTTTACAAAAATCTTTGCATCTAATAAAAAACAATCCACCTCTCCTATTTTAGGACGAAATAGATTGTTTCCATGATACCACTCAAATTAGTAACTGTATTTATCTTTAAAATTAGTTACTCTCTTTATTTAATAGATATTTTTATTATTATACTATTGAAAATTATTTTTCTACTCTTCTGCATCTTCTTCTGACATTTCTTCTCCTAAACTTTGCTCAAATGCTTTTTCAAAATTATCTCTTACTTTTTCTTCAATTTCATCCATAACATCTGGATTCTCTTTTAGATATTTTTTAACATTTTCTCTACCTTGACCAATTCTTTCACCATTATAGCTAAACCATGAACCTGCTTTTTCAACAATATCTAAGTTAACTGCCATATCCAAAATATTTCCTTCTTTTGAAATACCTTGTCCATAAACTACATCAAATTCTGCTTCTCTAAATGGTGGAGCAACTTTGTTTTTAACTACTTTAACACGAACTCTATTTCCTTTGATTTCTCCATCTTGTTTTATATTTTCTATTCTTCTTATATCCATTCTAACAGAGGCATAAAATTTTAAAGCACGTCCACCTGTTGTTGTTTCTGGATTTCCAAACATAACTCCAATTTTTTCTCTTAATTGATTAATGAAGATTAATACTGTTTTAGACTTATTAATTGCTCCTGCAAGTTTTCTTAATGCTTGTGACATAAGTCTTGCTTGAAGTCCCATATGAGAATCTCCCATATCCCCATCAATTTCTGCCTTAGGAACTAATGCTGCAACAGAATCTACAACTACTACATCTAAAGCTCCACTTCTTATTAAACTTTCTGTAATTTCTAGTGCTTGTTCACCTGTATCTGGTTG
>CAZQTH010000066.1:0-7018 GCA_964596175.1 uncultured Clostridium sp.
GTTTTATCATTTTATCATTTTATTATTTTTATCTAGAATATATCCAGTAATTTTTTTAACATTTGCTTAATTTAAAATCTAATTATTTCATTGTATATTTCCATGGCGAAATTATCAGTCATACCTGAAATATATGATATTATGGCTTTTGAAAAATCTCTTTCGTTTGAAATATCAAATATGATTTTATTTTTTAATTTTAATTCCTCACGGTTACTAAAATCACAATAATTTTTTAAAAAATGATAAAATCCTTCTGATAATTTTGGATAAAACTTTTTTAAATTAGTTATATTTAATAAAGTATTTTCTTTATCATAACATTCTTTTAATATATCATAAATCTCATTAATCATAAGTTCAAAATATTTAATAGATGTAGTAATTCTTTTACTAAAATAAATGTGTTTATAATTAAATTCTTTAATTTTGTTCATTAAATCAAGGGCTTTTGGCGAAAAGCACAAACCTTTTTCAGGTGAAGAATTTTCACATAAATCACAAACAAGATAATTTATTATATTAGTATTATTTATAGTTTCAGAAGTATCTTTGTTTAATAAATCATATAACTCTTCTAAATGGTTATCTAATATTCCTAGTGTTATTGCATCTTCTATATCACGACCTATATATGATATTTTATCTGATATTTTAACAACACAGCCTTCCCATGTATATGGTGCATATTGGTTAGGATGTGTATATTCTTTTTGTAAATCTATAAATTCATTTCTTGGCTTTAAAGAATTTTCATCTATTTCCCCACAATGTGAAATAATACCATCACGAACGCCATATGTTAGATCTAAGTTTTGTTTATATCCATCATGACCTTCTAATAATTCTATAAAATCAACGAAATCAAGACCATTTCTTTCATGCCAAAATTTAGTTCCTAAGTCTCTTACAGATATCTGAGAAAGTATTCTTTCACCTGAATGTCCAAAAGGACTATGTCCTAAATCATGTGCTACTGCAATTGCTTTTGTAAGTTCTGTGTTTAATCCTAAGACACTTGCAATTGTATAGCTAATAGATTCTACATGTGTCACATGTTCTATTCTAGTACAAATATGGTCATTTTCTGGAGAGAAAAATACTTGTGTTTTATGTTTTAATCTCCTATATGCATTTGAATGAATTATTCTTGTATAATCTCTTTCAAATTCAGTTCTTACATCATTTTTTCTTGTTTCTAATGGTTTTTGTCTTGATATAACATTACTCCATTTAGGGTTATTTTCATTCATGGCATAATTTTTAAATGAATTTTTCATACTTACCTCCGTATTTTATTAATTTTTCTGTAATTAGTTTATAACAAAATATTAAAAAAGTCTACTACAAAATGTCTAAATTCTATTGACTAAAAATTTATAAATAGTATAATAATTTTGATGAAAATTCAGATAATATATTAAATTCTATTAATAAAATGCTTGAAAAAATATGAAAGAGAAAGAAAAAAATAAAATAAGAGGTAATGAAAATGGGAAAATTATTTGTAATAGATGGAACAGATGGAAGTGGAAAACAAACACAATTTGGTAAATTACAGGAAAGATTAATAAAAGACGGAGTGGATTTTAAAGTAGTTAGTTTTCCTAATTATGATAGCCCAAGTTCAGGTTTAGTTAAGATGTATTTATCTGGAGAATTTGGAGAAAATGCAAAAGATGTAAGTCCTTATATTGCATCTACATTTTATGCAGCAGATAGATATGCAACATTTAAAATCGGATACAAAGAATATTATGAAAATGGTGGAATAATTTTAGCAGATAGATATACAACAGCTAATATGGTACACCAAGCAGGAAAAATAGGAGATAAAGAAGAAAGAGAAAAATTTTTAAATTGGTTATGGGACTTTGAGTTTAATCTATATGGATTACCAGTACCAACAGAAGTATTTTTCTTAAATATGCCTGTTGAGAAATCTTTAGAATTAATGAAAGATAGAGAAAACAAATTTACACATGGAGAGAAAAAAGATATACATGAAAGAGATAAAAACCACTTAGTAGATGCTTATAATGCAGCTTGCTATGTAGCTAAAAAATATAATTGGTACGAAGTTACTTGTGTAAAAAATAATGAAATAAGAACAATAGAAGATATACATGAAGAAATATATAATGAAATAAAAAAACATATATAATAATATTAAAACTTCATGTTTTACTTCACGAAATTTACTATAAAACTAAAAATAAAAAGGGAACTCTATTTTAGAAAACCCTTAATTAACAAAAGTATAAAATTTGACTTAAGCATCTTTTTCAATATCAATCAATTCATCTATAGTACAGTCTAGGTATTTACAAAGATCTTCTATATATTTAAAAGAAATAGAAGAAGTTTCACCATGAATAACGCGATTTAAATTCCTAGATGTAATATTCATGTTTTGACATAGCCAATATTTAGATTTGTTTTTCTTTTTTAATAATTTTTCAATATTAAAATGCACCATATCTCTTACCTCTTGGTAAACATTATAAAATATATTATTTAGATATTTAAGATATTTGAAAATACCACATTTCAAGGGTTTAAATTAATTTAATAATAAAAAAATATATTCAATAAATAGAAAATAACGAGTATAAATAATTAAAATAAAAACTTAAAAAGACTAATAAAAATTATAAAATTAGTTATCATAATAATAGGTGGTGAAGTAATGAAAGTATTATTAACAGGAGCATCTTCTGGAATTGGAAAAGATATGGCAAAAATATTAAATGAGAAGGGATATAATTTAATATTAGTTGCAAGAGATAAAGAAAAATTAAATTCTGTAAAAAATGATTTAGAAAAAGAAAACAAAGGAAATAAGATAGAAACAATATCAATGGATTTATCTGTTGAAGAAAATTGTAAAAGATTATGTGAGCAAGTAAAAGATGTAGATATCTTAATAAATAATGCAGGGTTTGGAGATTGTGGATTTTTTTCTAAAACAGATTTAAACAAAGAAATAAAAATGATACAAACAAATATAATAGCATATCACATACTAACAAAAGAATATTTAAAACAGATGAAAGAAAAAAATAGCGGTAAAATATTAAATGTAGCATCAATTGCTGGATTTATGCCAGGTCCATTAATGGCTACATATTATGCTACTAAAGCTTATGTAGTAAGATTATCAGAAGCAATAAGAGAAGAATTAAAAAAAGATAAATCAAATGTAAAAATAAGTGTTTTATGCCCAGGACCAGTTGCAACAAATTTCAATAATGTAGCAAATGTAAAATTTAAATTAAGAGAAGCAAATAGCTTTGATGTTGCAAAATATACGATTAAAAAAATGGAAAAAGGTAAATTTTATATAGTACCTGGTTTAGATGTAAAAATAGCAAAAGTAGGAGCAAAAATATTTCCAGCAAATCTAGTAAGTAAAGTAACATATAGAGTTCAAAAAAAAAAGTTGATTGAATAAAAACAGTACAAATCAACTTTTTTTATGTGAAAGCCCTTTTTATATGTTTAATTTTATAAATGCTATTGTTTAATAATAGTTTAATTATATCAAATCTAAAAGGTATATCATATAGACCATATTCGTAATTATAATATTTAGCAGATGCTTTTAAAAATTCTTTTCTTTCGTTACTTATATTTCCATTTTGCTCTTTTGGATTAAAATATGTATTTAACTCAATAAATACTAATTCTTTTGTTAATTTGTCATAAGCAATTAAATCAACTTTTTCTTTTTTATATTCAAATTTTCTTTCTATTATTATGTAATTATTATTTTGTAGATATTTACATACTAAGTTTTTTATAATTATTTCTGTTTTTTTACCTACTATTACTACCTCCTTTTTAACATATTTAGATATCTGAGGCCATTATAAAATTTATAAATAAATCTATTAGGGATATTTAAAAACTTATTAAATTTTATCAAATTATAGGGAATAACTTATTTGATTAAAAAAGGGAATCAAAATTAGGGGCTTATAATGGCCTCAGATATCTAAATACATTATTTAATTTTAACTGAATTATTTACTTGATTAAATATTAATAAAACAATATTGATTTAATAACTTGATTTAAAACTGTTTTTATTATAATTACTTTTACAAATTTTGTCAATACTTTTTTGAAATTTTTTCCAATTTTTATTACTTATTTAATATATTTTTTATACAATAATCTAAAATTGTATAATCTCTTTTTACTATAAAATTTGTTGCGTATAAATCACTATATTTTGACGGAAGAAGTTTATCATATGATTTTTTCATTATCTCTAAAGCTTCTTCTGGTTTATACCAACACAATCTTGCACCTTCATCTTTTTCTTTTTTAGTTAAATGTAGTTGCTTTGTATCTTTAACAACTTTTGTTATATATATGTGTGATTTTTGGTAAAAGTTTTCCTTACTTCTAAACTCTTCTAAAAATCCTACATATGAAATTATTTTAACTTCACATCCTGCTTCTTCTAATATTTCACGTTTTAATGCTTCATCTAAACTTTCGCCTTCATCGACACCTCCACCTACTAATTTAAATTCGTTTTTTGCTTGTTTATTTAATATAGCAATCCTACCATTTTTATCACTTAATATTGTTCTTACTGCTATTCTTGTTTTGGGATTATGTACTCCTGTAAATTTTTCTCCAATATCTTCATCTGTGATTTTTCCAATTAAATTCATAGTTTTTCTCCTTTTATTTTATTCCAATTTATTTATATCATATAAAAGACTAAAGGTCAATTACTCCCTTTAGTCTTAACTTTTCACATGTCCTTTATAAATGTAAATGTTTCGTATCTCACAATAGCATCCAACAGATTTTTTGGTATTAAATTTTTGCTTTCAAAAATTCCTCTTTCTCTTAGTATATGCATTTCTGAGATAGTAACATCAACATCAGGATCAGGTGAATGGAGAGAATTGACTGAATACACCTTAAATGTTCCTTTTTGATTCATATCGCTTTTTCGAACTTCTTGACCATTAGAATCAATAATCTTTAACTCTTGATTCTGTTGGTCATTTATCAGAGTTGATATATCAAAAACATAAGCTAGTTCTGGTGTATCAAATCTGCTACGAACATTTACTTTAAACTTACAAACCTCATTTACAAAATCTTCATAAGTGATATGTGATTTTGCAATAAGTATTAATACTGCATAATTACTAAAGAATGTATTAAACATATTATTAATCGGAATAATATGTCGTAACTTCTTCTTTGTATTGTGTAATGTAACATTAATAGTTTCAAAGTTATGAATCCCAAAGAAACCTATAATTGTATAGTTTTGTTTTCTTAACTCCTCAACATATGTTCTGAAATGCCGTGCTCCATTAGGCTTTACAATTAAGAAGCTATATTTTTCCTCCTCAAAAGTCATTGATTGATAATTTTCAAGCTTAGCAAACATCTCATTAAAGTTGAGCATATCAATTTCTCCTTACGTTGCTGTGCAAAGTTACATAATTATTATAACATTTTTATTAAAAAAGTAAAGCTTTTATCTTACTTTCCCTATTCCATATATTCCTGTTGTTACATCTCTAAATAAATTAACTTCTGGTGGTAAATATGTAAAAATAACAAAGCAAATAAGTAAAAATATAAGTATAATAATTGATAAAACTTCTGTTGTAACAGTACTTTCATCACTTCTTTTCATAAGTTTATATGAAACATATTCTCCTAATATTATACTTATAATAAATATTAAAATATCTATTACAATAATGCTTGTTCCAATTATTCCAGAATAAGTAAAAAATGTAACTACTATAAATGATATTGCTGTAAATATTCCTATTGTTTTTGCCTCTAAATAGTTTTTAGAAACATTTTTTACAAAGAAATATTCTATTATCATAGCAATTAACATTGGATAAAATACTAATTTTAGATGTTCCCATACACTTTCATTTACCGCACTAAAACTTCCTACAAATAAGTTTTCACCAGACCATTCATATGTAAAATGTAATAATGTTCCTAGTACTAAACTAAATAATATTACTATTGTTTGTGATTTTATTAATTTGTTTTCTTTTACTTTCCCAAAGAATCTTTTTATCAATTCCATATTAGCATAAGACCTCCATTTCTTTTTATTAATTCTTATGCTAATATTAAGTTTTTATTACTATAACTTTTCTACAACTAAAGTATTTTCTTTATCTACTTTTTTTATTTCTTCTTCTCTATATGAATAAATCTTAAATTCATTCTTACCATCAAACTTGAACTTTAAAGCTTTTGTAAAATTATCAGATACTGGTTTTCCATATTCTTCTATTATAAGACTTGCTTTATTGTTTCTTAATGTATCAAAAGTATTCATAAATCCCATACCAGTACCACCTGAGTCTTTATGTGTCGTACTTGGTTTCTTTCCTAAATTTAATAATGTTTCTATCTCAAACTCTATACCAGAGTCATATACATACAATCCATAATATCCGTCTAGTTTTCCAAGTCTTACTAAAATACTTTTATTCACATTGTCTCTATATCCAATTGCTATAATTGCATTTTTTATATGGTCAGCTAGTAATATTTCTAATTCCTCTTTACTAATATAATGATTTATCATTGTATAAATATTTCCACTTAGTTGTAATTGAAAATCTATTTTATTTTTCACACATTCTGATTGCATAAAACTTAGCATATCATCTATTTCAGGTATTTCTGTTTTTCCTAAAACTACAATTTGTTTTTCACTCAACCCTTTTCCTAATTTTTCTATTCTATCTTTTATTTCTATTTCATTTGCTATTTCATTTTTCATACTTAATTCTTCTAATTTATGTTCTAGAGATTTTTGTTTATGTGCTATTGAATGACTTATTTTACTAAATTCCATGTTTTCTTTTTCTAATGCTTCTACTTCTTTCTTCTTTTCCTTTAATTCTACTTTTGTTTCTTCTAAGTCTTTAACTAACATTTTCTGTTTATAGTATAACTGTAAAGATTTTTGGATGGTAATGAACATTATGATAGAAAATAT
>CAZQTH010000067.1:0-6937 GCA_964596175.1 uncultured Clostridium sp.
ATATGTAATGCTAAAGTTGTTTTACCAGAAGATTCTGGTCCAAATATTTCTATGATTCTGCCTCTTGGAACTCCTCCTATTCCTAATGCTATATCTAAACTTAAAGCTCCGGTTGGTATTGCTTCTATTTCCATTGCTTTAAAATCTCCTAGCTTCATTACTGAACCTTTTCCAAATTGTTTTTCTATTTGACTCATTGCCACTTCTAGAGCTTTTTTCTTCTCTGCGTTTTCTTCCATTATTTTTCCTCCTTAAATTTATTGAACTTTTGTTTGATATTGTTATTATATACCAAATATCTGTTTTGTCAATAATTTTTTGAATTTTTTTTATTTTTATTTATACCACCCTTCAATTCCATAAAATTGATAAAACCATGTTGGTGTTATATCTCCTACTATACTTGAATTATAAGCAATTGTATATTTATTATTATATAAGCTTATATATGGCATATCAGTTTTATAAATTTCTGCTAATCTTTGGTAATCTTGTAACAATACATTTTCATCTGTTGTATTTTTTGTTTCTTCCAATAAACTTGTTACTTCTTCATTTGAATAATTTGCAATATTGTTATCTCCGAAAAAAGTGTCTAAGTTTGGACTTGGTGATAATGTGATTGAACATAAAGCAATATCATAATCTCCATTGTTTATTGCATTATTATATTGTTCATCAGATGCTTGAACTACATTTATTATAAAACCTTGTGCTTCTAATTGTGACTCTATATTTTGGGCAACAGCAACTTTTGTTGAATCACTTGCTTTTACTAATAGATTAAGTTCTATTCTTATAGTGCTTCCATTTTCAGTTTTTTGCCATGAACTATTTCTATATGTCCAACCAGCATCTGTTAATTCTTGTTTTGCTTGTTCTGTATTATACCCACTACTTGTATCTTGATTTTCTCCTAACCAGTTTCCATAGTCAAGAGGAAAACTACTTGTAAGATATTTGCTATTTAAAACACTTGAATTTATATTATCCTTATCTATTGAATATGAAATTGCTTTTCTAACTTCTGATCTACTAAGTAAAGAATTTGACATATTTAAAGCTAAAAAAGTATGTTCTCTTCCTTTTATTTCGTTTGGAGTATATCCAATTGTTCCTATATAATCTTGTACATTTTCATTATCTGTTGCAACTAAATCTAAATTTCCAACTTTAAAACTATTATATAGTTCTCCAACAGATGAATATAAATTCACAGTTATTGTTTCTATTATACTATCTTTGTCCTTATTCCAATAACTAGTATTTTTTGACAATGTTATATAAGAACTTTGAACATTTGTTATTTCAAACATACCCGTTCCCACTGGTGAACTGTTTTTACTAGAAGTTGAAAAATCTTCTCCTTCATAATAAGTACTAGATAATATAGGAAATGTTAAATTATACTCAAAAAATGGTACATCACTATCTAAATTTATCCTTATAGTATAGTCATCTATAATATCTACACTTGTTACATTCTGAACATTTGCGGAATAGATAGTATCAGAATCTTTTAGCCTATCTATTGTAAATCTTACATCTTCAGCAGTAAATGCCTGTCCATCAGACCATCTTACATTTTCTCTTAATTTAATTAAATATGAATTACCACTTTCTTTTGCCCATTCTGTTGCTAAACATGCTTCAGCCTTATAATCTGAAGTCAAATTAACTAAAGGTTCATATATTAACTTTGTAATATTTTGAACATTTTTGTTTTTACTAAGAATAGGATTAATTGTATCTAATTCTGCTATTCCTAATGTTAATTCTTTTACTTTATCATCTTGATTACTTTCAGTATATTCTTCTTCTTGTCGTTTTTCTTCTTCATCCTGTCTTATTATAAATATTGAAAAAATTAAAATAATAATAATAAATATAACAAAAACATATTTAAACCAATTTGATTTCATAATTCACCTCTGTACTTATGATATCATACATTAATTTTATAAAAATTTCAAGTTATATTATAATTTCACAAAAAATTTATATATTAGAAAACAAAAACAGGCTATTTCTAGCCTGTTATAATATTTTATTTTAAGTTCTTGACTCTACAATTAGCTTCATTCCAGTTCTGTCTTCGCCTTCCACTTCAACTTCTGCAAATGCTGGAATACAAACCAAGTCAACTCCTGATGGTGCAACAAACCCTCTTGCTATTGCCACCGCTTTTACTGCTTGATTTAATGCTCCTGCTCCAATTGCTTGCATTTCTGCTCTGCTTGATTCTTTTACCAATCCAGCAATTGCTCCTGCTACTGAATTTGGATTTGATTTTGATGAAATTTTTAAAACTTCCATTTTCTTTTGCCTCCTATAATTTTATTTTTTTTGTTGCAACTTTTACATTTTGTATTTTACAATATTTGGAAATAAATGTAAAGAGTTTTCTGGAAATTTTTAGGAAATTTCATCGCAATATAATTTCTTTTTCGACATGAATATTTTACATCTTAATTCTTTTTATACTTTTCACCTTATTACTATCATTATCTACATCAAATATAACACCATTTAACATAGATTCACCTTGTGCAATTTTATATCTTTCTGGAAGAGTTGTTTCAAATCTTTTTATAGATGCTAAAACATCCATTCCTATAACTGATTTTTTTGGACCTGTCATACCTATGTCTGTTATATATGCTGTTCCATGTTCTAAAATTGCTTCATCTGCTGTTTGTACATGTGTATGTGTTCCAAAAATTGCAGTTACTTTTCCATCTAAGAAATATCCTAATGCAATTTTTTCTGCTGTTGCTTCTGCATGAAAATCTATTATTATCATATCTGTTTTATTCCTCAATTTCTCAACTAAGTCTTTTGCTACTATAAATGGATTTTCAGACAGAACATTCATATCTACTCTTCCAATCAAATTTATTACCGCTATTTTTTTATTTAGGCACTCATAAATATTATAACCTTTACCAGGTACTCCTTTTGCATAATTTGCTGGTCTTAATAATTTTGGATTGTCTATAAACCTAAAAATATCTTTTTTACCCCAAGTATGATTTCCCATTGTTATTACATCTACTTTTTCCTGTAGTATATCTTTAAAATTCTTTTCAGTTATTCCCATTCCTTCGCCTGCGTTTTCTCCATTCACAATTACAAAATCAATTTTTTCATTTTCTATTATACTAGGAAGCTCAGCTTTTAATTTCTTTATTCCACTTGTTCCTACTAAATCTCCTACTGCTAATATTTTCAATATAATTCCCTCTTTCTAAAAATTAATTTACTTATAATATAATACTATAAAACAAAAAAATAATCAAATATTATACTGTAAGTAATCACATACTAACATAATAAAAGAGAGGTTTCCCTCCCTTATTTATTTTGCATAATCTACTACTCTTATTTCTCTAATTATATTTACTTTAATTTGTCCTGGATAATCCATTTCAGATTCAACTTTCTTAGCAACATCTCTTGCTAAAATTGTCATTTGATCATCAGATATTTTTTCTGGTTTAACAAGAATTCTTATTTCACGTCCTGCTTGAATTGCAAAAGATTTTTCAACTCCATCAAATGAATCAGCAATTTCTTCAAGATTTTGTAATCTCTTGATATATGCTTCTAGAGTTTCTCTTCTTGCACCAGGTCTTGAAGCTGATATTGCATCTGCTGCTTGTACTAAAACAGCTTCTAATGTTTGTGGTTCAACGTCACCATGATGTGCTTCAACCGCATTTATAACTAATGGATTTTCTTTATATTTTTTAAGTATTTCAACACCTATCTCTACGTGTGTTCCTTCCATATCATGATCTAAAGCTTTTCCCAAATCATGTAGAAGTCCTGCTCTTCTTGCAAGTTTTGTATCTAATCCTAGTTCGTCTGCCATTATTCTTGCTAAATTTGATACTTCAATTGAGTGGTTTAATACATTTTGACCATAAGATGTTCTATATTTTAATTTTCCTATTAGCTTTACTATATCTGGATGAAGTCCAATAACACCTGTTTCTAAAACTGCTCTTTCTCCTTCTTCTTTAATAGTATTCTCAACTTCTTCTTTGGCTTTTTCTACCATTTCCTCAATTTTCGCAGGATGAATTCTACCATCATCAATTAATTTTTCTAGTGCGATTTTTGCAACTTCTCTTCTTAATGGGTCAAATCCTGATAATACTACTGCTTCCGGTGTATCATCAATTATTAAGTCGATTCCTGTTAATGTTTCTAAGGCTTTTATATTTCTACCTTCTCTACCTATAATTCTTCCTTTCATTTCATCATTAGGAAGTGCTACAATTGATACTGTAGTTTCTTGAGAATGGTCTGCAGCACATTTTTGTATAGCATAGCAAAGCATTTCATTTGCATCTTTATTTACTGTTTCCTTTGCCTTTTGATTTTGTTCTCTTATCAATGCTGCTTTTTCTGCAACTAGTTCTTTTTCCATTTCAGATAATAATTTTTGTTTTGCTTCTTCTTTAGTTAAGGCTGCAATTTTTTGAAGTTCTATCATTTCTTGTTCATGTAATTTTTCCAATTCTTCTTTTTGGTTATCTAAATCTTGCATTTTTCTTTCTAAATCTTTTTCTTTATCCTCAAAACTATCTGAACGTCTTTCTAGATTTTCTTCTTTTTGAATTAGTCTTGTTTCTTGTTTTTGTATCTCGCCTCTTCTTTCTTTAATCTCTTGGTCTAATTCTTTACGACTAGCCATAATTTCTTCTTTGGCTTTAATAATTTCTTCTTTTTTTAAATTTTCAGCTTCTTTTTTAGCTGAATCAATTAATCTTTTTGCTTCATTTTCTGCACCTTGTATTTTAGACTCTGCAATTTTCTTTCTATATGCCATTCCTATTAGTATACCAATTGCAAGTGAGATTAAGACAGCGGCGATAACGATTACTATAGTCATAATCAATACACCTCTTTCTTATTTAATTTTCAATGTTCGAATAAAATATATATACCTTTATATCTAAAATATATTTTTTCCTACCTATTATATTTTAACTTTATTCTTGCAAGCTGTCAAGTAATTTTGTCAAATTTAAGAAAGAGTTACATAATATTTGTTTAAAATTCTATTGCAAAAAAACTAATATACATTTTTCTATTAAGCTATACTTTTTATTTTATTTATTTCTTGAATTTCTTTCCTTTTTATTTTCTGCTTCAATTATGTTATAATTATTTTGACACATATACTAACCTTTTAATGTTTAGTTTAGTTCACTTAACATTATATATTAGGCTTTTATATGTGTCTATTTTTACATATTTTGTTGCATTAATTTTTTGAACTCATCGTACCATATAGGCACTTTATCTACTTCTATCGTCATTATCTTGAATGATTGATTGATACAACTTTCTTAACTGCTCACTATTAATATATATTACTTTTCCACTTTTAGGATTAATCTTTTCATCTCCAAATACAACCCAAATGACATTTCTAACTGTTTTTCTAGGCATATCAGCTTTTCCATCTGTAAATATTATTTTGTTTGATGCTTTTCTTGAAAAAGCTCCAACTGCTGCATTAAAATCTGTTCCTCCACCTATTGGAAAACTCATATTATCGATATCTTCTATTTTTTTAAGTTCTGTAAATCCGTGGAATTCTGTATTAAAACATCCCACTTTAACTTTTGAATTATCAAAAATATTTTTACATTCTCTTAAAAAATTCTTTAGCAATTCTTCACTTACCGAATCACTTGTATCTAATACAATTTCTGTCTCTGGTATTGGAATTTGCTCTAACTTATGTCTGAAATATCCATTTCTCATTCTAGCATTTTTCCTTGTATATTCCTCATCATATCTTATTGTCTGTCTTAACAACTTTCTCCAGTCAATTAATGGAGCAGCTATTCCAATATCAGATAATTTTTTTCCTTCTCTTTGTATTTCATCCCCAGGTTTTTGTGATGCCTTATTTGCTAAGTCTCTACTTAATTCTTGTAATCGTTTTTTTCTTTCTATTCTATTTTGTTTAAAAGTTTCTTGTTCTCCTTGTTCAACAAATTTTTTTGTTTGTTCTTGTTCATTCTTCTCTTTTTGACCACTTTGTGAATCTTGTTGTTCTTGACTGTCTTTGTTATTTTGCTGTCCTTGACCACCTCGTGAATCTTGTTGCTCTTGACTGTCTTGGTTATTTTGTTGTCCTTGACCACTTTGTGAATCTTGTTGTTCTTGACTGTCTTGGCTATTTTGTTGTTCTTGACTACCTTGCATACTTTGTTGCTCTTGTTGTTCTTTTTTTCTTTCTTCTATTGCTTTTTTCCATAAACTATGTGTATCATGTCCAACATCAGTTTCTTCTTGCCCACTTTGAGAATTTTGTTCTCCTTGATTTTCTTGCATGCTTTGTTGGTCTTGTTTATTCTTTTCTTCTAATAGTTTATTGTACATTTCCTCTGCCTTATACTTTCTTGCCTCTGGAATATCAACTCCACCTTTGACCATAGGTAATCCATCTTGTTTTAATAACGCATTTAATACAGCGTCAGTTGCAATATTCCATAACTTTTCATCTTTTCCTTCACTTCTAAATATGTGATCAAATGCTATATGACCTATCTCATGAGCAAATATAAAAACTTGTTGTTCTTCTGACAAATCACTTAAAAATTTAGGATTATACAAGACTACTTTTCCATCTGTTCCTGCTGTTTTTATATGATTGCTAGCTTGAAATTCAACATTTACTATTTTAATTCCAAAAATTGGGTACTTTATTAGAAGTTTTCTTTTTATACTACCTATATCTATGCTCATATATCTTCCTTTTCCTTTATTTTAATTTATCTTCTTCTACTTTTCTAAGTAAATACTCTTGATATGCTCCATTTATTTTTTTATAAGCTAATATTCCATTTTGTGCTGTTTCTTTTGCTTCTTCCCCACTATGTCCTCTTGAAACCTTTTTCTTCTCTTCCTCTTC
>CAZQTH010000068.1:0-6543 GCA_964596175.1 uncultured Clostridium sp.
AGAATGTATTAAGAAAAATGTTATTATTGGAGCAAAAGAAATTATAGAACAAACCAAAATAGCAGATAGAACTGTTAGAAGAATATTAAAGAAACTCGTTGATACAAAACTATTGAAAGTGTTGAAAATACCGAAAAAATGTTGTATAATTATATTATACCAAGTGTAGTTTCCTATTTTTTTCATCTTAGGCAAGACTACACATAGTAAAAAATTTTTTGATAGGGGGACAATAATATGTTTTATCCAAAAGATTTTAAGAACAGAGTGAAAAAGGCTTTTCCAACGTGGGATGAATTGCATCGGAAATTAGACAGCGGAGATGAGTTAGTAGGATTCTATTTGGAAGATAATTTACCTAATGTATTTTCTCTTCTTGATACTATTCTGACGGCAACTTCTCTGGAGGAACTGCAGGAAAAAACGAAAGCTATCCAGGAAGAAGTAGAACTGTACATTGAGTGGTGCGGTCTCTACGAGAATCAGAATCCATCCTTTAGTATTTATAATTTCTGACGGCAACTTCTCTGGAGGAACTGCAGGAAAAAGCGAAAGCTGCTCAGGAAAAAGTAGAACTGTACCATGATTGGTGCAATCTCTACGATGAGCAGAATGCTAATGGGTAAAACGGTGGCACACATATTCGTATGTGTGCCATTGTCCATTTATTTTCAATATATTTTGAAATATATTCTTTCAGTATAGCCTCATCGCGCTTAACAATAAAGTTTGTTGAATATATACTATCATATTTTGAACCGGGTAAAAATGTTTGTTTTACATTTCTAAATCCCATTCTTTCTCTTTTTTTTCGTATTCTAATTGCTTTACAAGGTCAATAAAAGTACAAGTTTCTTCTTGAAAATTTTTAATCAATTCTTTTGATTCTCCAATGCCAAATTTATGACAAATCCAAACTATAAATTTATCAACTGTTTCATAAAATTTATCTATAATTTTGTATAAACGATTATTTTCTTTTTCTAACTTTTAAAACTTTCCTTTATACTCATATTCCAAATCAAATGTTTTTTCTTTAAACTCTTCTTCTAACTCTCTTTTTCTATTATTAAAATCAAAATCAAGATTATTACTTTTTAGCTTATATTCATGTTCTAAATTTTTAACAGTATTGTGTAGTTCTTTATTATCTGCAAGAATTTTATCTCGTTCTTTTTGATATTTTTCAGCCTCATCAATAACTTTGAATTGTTTTGATAGTTCTTTATGCAAAGTTAGATTATCTTTATATAATTTTTGGCTAATCCAAAAATATCTAAAAAACATCTAAAAAAGTTCTTTTAAAAAAGGCATTTTGTTGTTTATTGATATTTAAAGATTTTTAAAATAGAATACTCTCAAAGAGCCTAAAACTAAGGCTTTTAAGTAACATTAAATAATACTAACTAACACCTAATATTAAGTAACACGGAAAACTGAAAATCTTTATTAATTATTATTCACAAGACGAAATAATTGAGATATTAAAAAATAGTAGCTTTAAAATTTATACACAGATTAAAAAAAATCAGAAAGTGAATTTGAATTGGGTAATGATAAATTAGTTGTTATATGTCAAAAAACAAAGTAGTCGTAAAGAGGAAAAAACTCAAAAATGTATGTAGAAACACCTGTAACAAAAGCAAATTTTGAACAGCAAAGAAAAGTTATATATTATGTGAAAGAGAGTAATTAAATGGAATTAAAAAAATTAAAAAGGAAGAATTTGAAAAATTGAGAAGATTGTTTCCAGGTAATGAAGATATGTGGATTAAGTATAAAAAGAAAAGATTAATGCAATTTGAAGAAAAAGAGATAGATGTGTTTATAATTGAGGCAGATGAAAAAGTTATTGGAGAAATAACAGTTAATTATAAAAATGACAAATTGGAAATAGAAACAATCCCAAATCAAAGAGTTTATTTACAAGCATTTAGAGTTGATGAAAAATATCAAGGGCAAGGTTTGGGACAAAAGTTAATAAAGCAATAGATAAAGGATATGGTGATGAATTTGACCCAACTGAGTACACGTTATATTTAAAAGATATTGGTAAAAGTGATTGCAAAAAGGATTAACAAAATACAATTTAATAATGCAATAATTTTATGAAAATGCCAAAATCTTTTACGAAAATCAAAAAATGATTTTTCGTAAAAGATTTTTTGCTTTTTGTAAAGTTTTCATAAAATGTAGCATAATTTGTGATATTATGTAAAAGAAGTAAGATATCTCTTTAAAAAACGAAGTTAATTAAGAAATGGATAAAATGGTTTTGAACTTTAAAAGTTTATAAAGTTAATATAAAAATATATATTAATAAGTCCATTTATATACTGTTATAAAGTTTTAACATACTAAAGTAAAAAAATTTTCAAATAAAAATTTAAAACGGAGATTTAGTATGTTAGTAACAAACATTCTCAAATTTTCTTGGGAAAGCATAGAAATGCGAGTTGATAAAAATTTAACAGTATATTATAAAAAAAGAGACAAACTAATTTTAGTAGATAAGTTTGTCTTTTTTTTTATATCTATTAATACTTATAGAGGACCTCCTATTTACTCAAATGTCAATTTTGAGTGAATAGGAGGTTTTATTATGTCTAACAATGAGTTAGAAGAAGATATTGTATTAGCAAAATTTATAACTTATATGCAAAAAGCCCTTTATCATAGAAGATTAAATTATTTTAGGGATTTGAAAAGTATAAGAGAATGTGAAGTAAGTATTAATAATATTGAAAATTACAAAGTAGTAGAACCAGTAATTGAAGATATATCAAATATAGGAGTATTAACTAACAAAGAAATTTATTTGCTTAATTTACACTATAAACACGGATTAAGCTATAAAGAAATTTCAAAAATTACAGGAGAAAAAATATGCACATTAAAACAAAGAAGAAGTAGGGCTATTTCAAAATTAAAAAAGCGATTGGAGGATTAATTATGAAATATGAAACAGAATTTTACAAATTGTTAAAATTAGCTGTAGTAGATGATGTGGCATTAGTAAGAGTCTTAGACAAGATAATGAAACTTATAAATACTAATTCTAAAAATTTACATGGTATTGTAGATGAAGATTTAAAAAGTGAATTGATTACATATTCAGTTGAACTGATAAGAAATAAAAAAATTTATAAAAAATTTAAAAATTAAATGTATCCTTTTTTAAAATTTTGGTGCTGTTCATAGTAGAAGCGTAAAAAACTTCTGCTATGGATTGCACATTGAAAATTGAATATATTTTGTTAGATCATATAAGAACTATGTTCTAGGTGGGTTAGCAACCATTTAGATTAACAATAAGAATGTTATCTTATTGCGAATATAGTTTAAGAAACTTTTGTATAGTCATAGAACGAGCGTAAAGTTATAAAGGTAGTCCATAATACTTTTATAATGATGCGTCCCAATCAATGAGTACAAGCCAGAGTTCTGGTTGGTGAAATTCCAATGTTGCTAGAAACAATAGCAGTCTGACAAATAGAATGAAACAAAAGTAAACAATTATTGGAGGTAATAAAATGTTAGATATTATTTCAATAATTACATTTTTACTGTCTTTTATTATTGGACTAGCCTTAATTTTAATTATTATAGGTTGCAATAATAAAACAGAAGAAGAACAAAAATTAGAAGATGAGGAACAACTGGAATATTTAAGACAATATAAAGAAAAAATTAAATAAAAAGAAAAAATTGGAGGTAGTTATATGGAGAAAGAATTATATACTTGGGAACAAGTTAGAGCATATACTATAATTGCACTACATAATTTATTAAATTCAGCTAATGAAGTAAATTTAAAAAATATAAAAATGTTCGTAGACCCTTTACAAACTTTATATAGTAAAGAAGGTATTGTAGGAATAGCTGATAGATTGATAAATAAGGATTAAAATAATTAGAGTTAGTATACATTTTTGTCGACTTATACTAACTCTTTTTTCTTTGTCAAGTGTGTAAATATTTGATTTGTACCTTCGTAGCTAATAAATTCATGTGCTAGACTCCAACTATAAGCAAAATACTAATTTTGCCTATAGAAAAACGGAGGTAATAATGTCATTTTTAAAATATCAAAAGCAAAATCCAGAGTTTTTAAATAATTATTTAAAATATAAAGCATTTATTGAATTTAAATCAAAAACAACAACAGATGAAACATACTATGATTTAAGAACTCTATTTCGATATATGAAATTATTTTTATATGATAATGATAAGATTAATACGATAACTTTAGAAGAATTTAAAAAAATATCTATTGAGGATATAACAATAAATGACTTAAATAAAATAACATCTAGTAACATAGAAAAATATATTATATTCTTGAGTAATGTACTAAATAATGATGCTAAAACCAGAAACAGAAAACTTGCATCAGCCAAAAAATTCTTTGAATATCTAGCAAATAATAATTTTATTCATTTAAACCCTGCAAAAAATATAAAATCTGCTAGAGTTGAGAAAAGAATTCCTAAATATTTGACTTTAACTGAAAGTAAGCAGTTACTTGCTAATACAATAAATTCTGATAGTAAATTTAAAATAAGAAATTATGCGATTACTTGTATATTCCTCAATTGTAGTTTGAGGTTATCTGAACTTACTTCTATCAACTTATCTGATTTAAAATTAGATGATAGTGAGCAAACATTAAGAGTACATGGTAAAGGTTATAAAGAAAGAATAATTTATCTTAATGCAGCAGTTTGTGAGGCTATAATTCGTTATTTGAAAGTTAGACCGAATCTAGGAAAGGAACATAAAGACAATAATGCGTTATTCATTAGTAGTCAAAATAAAAGAATTTCTAATAGATCTATACAAACAATAATAAAAAATGAACTCCTTAATTTACTTAATGAAAATCCATATAAGAATAAATATCATACACATACTCTAAGACATACAGGAGCTACATTGCTTTATAATGAAAAAGATATAAATATATTTGTATTAAAAAGAATACTTGGACATGAATGTTTATCTGCAACTGAAATTTACACTCATGTATCAGATAATAAATTAAAATATATCATGGAAAATTGTACTATATCAAGTATTATAGAACGAAACGGAGGGCAAATATAAATGAATGAGGAAAATAAAGTACCTAAATTTGTTACTGATTTAACAAATTATTTAATTGCTATAAAGAACTTATCTAAAATATATGTAAAAAATATGACTATAACAATAGAACAATTCTTGAAATTTATAAATATTCACAAGTTAAAAAATAAATATAAAACAATATATGAAATGACTTTAAATGATGTAAGAGCATTAGCAAATAGTGATATTTATAGTTTTATCTATTTTTTAGCAGAATCTCAATATAAAATAAATTCAAGGGTTGTAAAAACAGAACATTTAAGGACTTTTTTTGATTATTTATTTACAATACAACATACTATATTTAAAGAACCATTTAAAAAAATAAACTCTGATAGAAAAATTATGAAAAAACTCCCTAATTATTTATCATTAGATGAAGCTAAAAAAATGATAAATGTATATGCTAATAGTAAATATGAATTGGATATAAGAGATAATGCTATAATACATTTATTTTTAAATAGTGGACTTCGTTTGTCAGAATTAAAAAATTTATCTATTGATGACTTAAACTTAGAGGAAGATAAATTTTGTATAATTGGTAAAGGTAATAAAGAGAGAACAGGCTATATTAATGAAATAACTAAAAAGGCATTAGAAGAATATTTAAGAATACGAAATAATTTTAAACCTAAAAATAAAACATTATTTATAAGTAAGTATGGCTCAGAGATGAGTTCTACTGCTATCGAAAAAATCATAAAAAAAGCATATAAACTAGCTGAAATTGATGCTGAAGATTATTGTGTTCATACTCTGCGACATACTTGCGCTACATTATTATATAGAAATGGTATTGATATTAGAACTATTCAAGAATTATTAGGACATGTTCAAATTGATACAACCGAAATATATACACATTTACATGACCAAGAAGTTATGGATGCAATGTTAGATCATCCTTTATCACAATTTAAAATGGCAAATGCAGAGGCATTTTGTGCATAGTTAAAAAGGAGCTGATAAAACAATGATAGATAATGATAAAAAATTTGATACAAGTAACATTCATTCTGTAGAATTAAATTTATTAGATGGACAAGTTGAGCTTATTTTAAGGGCTTTGGAATTATACGGTTATAATCTTGAATATATGCTTAATGGTAATGATGCTACAGATGAGCAAAGACAAGAGAGAATATCAATGTTAAAATACACTTATGAACAAGTTTTAGCATCACAAGCTGAACAAGTAGATACAAAAGCTAATAATCTTGATAATTTAAGCAGTTTTGGAAAGTTATTAAGCCAAGATTTTGGCAATAATAAAGAAAATAACAAATTCAAAGTTGTATAAAATATTCTATAAATACTGCAAATCAAGTAGGGAGTAAGGGGATAGATACCTCTTAAAAATGTATATAATTTATATAAGAATAAATATTATTAAATTTTTATTTGAAC
>CAZQTH010000069.1:0-6345 GCA_964596175.1 uncultured Clostridium sp.
AAAAAGACTTATGTATTATGCACCCATTACCAAGAGTAAATGAAATAGCAGTAGAAGTTGATGATGACCCAAGAGCTTGCTATTTTAAACAAGCTAAATATGGTAAATTTATTAGAATGGCATTAATCTTGAAATTGTTAGAGATAAAGTAATAAAAATAATATAGAAAGGATTTTTAGAATGAATATAGATAGTATAAAAAATGGATATGTAATAGACCATATAGAACCAGGAAAAAGTTTTGAAATATACAATTATTTAAATTTAGGAGATTTAGACACATCTGTTGCAATTATAAAAAATGCAAAAAGTAATAAAACAGGAAAAAAAGACATTATAAAAATTGATGAAAACTTAGATATCAATTTAGATATATTAGGATATTTAGATGAAAAAATTACAGTAAATAAAATTAAGGATGGAAAGATTATAGAAAAATATCATCCAGAACTTCCAGAAAAATTAGTCAACATTATAAAATGTAAAAATCCAAGATGTATTACATCTATTGAAAAAGGATTGTTACACATATGTGAATTGACAGATAGAGAAAAAGGTATATATAGATGTAAATATTGCGAAGAGCAAGTTAATAAATAGTAAATTATACTAATGATATAGAAAAAATATAACATTATATATGTAATATAAATTTTTATCTAACATGGAATAGGAGAGATATAAATATGAAACTATTATTAAAAAATGGAAATGTGATTGATTACAAAAATCAATTAGATGATATATGTGATATTTTAATTGAAGATAATAAAATTATAAAAATTGAAAAAGACATAAATGAGGATGTAGACAAAGTGATAGATTGTACTAATCTAAAAATTATACCTGGAATGATTGATATTCATTGCCATTTAAGAGAACCTGGTTTTGAATATAAAGAAACAATTGAAACAGGTAGCAAAAGTGCCGTAAGTGGGGGATTTACAACAATATGCCCAATGCCTAATACTAAACCAACTCCTGATAGTGCTAGTATTTTAGAAAAAATCATAGAAAAGGGAAAAGAAGTAGGTTTATGTAATATACTTCCATATTCATCAGTAACAAAAGGAGAAAAAGGTGAAGAATTAGTAGATTTTGAAGAGATGAAAAAAGCTGGAGCAATAGCTTTTTCAGATGATGGTATGCCAGTTGTAAATAGTAAAATAATGAGAGAAGCAATGATAAAAGCAGATAAAGTTGGAACATTTGTTGCATCACATTGTGAAGAAAAATCAGTATCTAGTGGAGCCATAAATATAGGAAAAGTAGCCGATAAATTAGGAGTAGAAGGAGTATATCCAGAAGCGGAAGAAATAATGGCTGCAAGAGAAATTGTAATTTCAGAAACAAATAATGTAAAAGCACATATTTGTCATATAAGTACAAAAACAAGTAAAAATATGATTAGAGATGCCAAAAAAAGAGGAGTAAAAGTAACTTGTGAAACATGTCCTCATTATTTCACTTTTACAGTAGATGAAGTATTAAACTCAGGAACTAATGCCAAAATGAACCCTCCTTTAAGAGAAGAAAAAGATAGAAAGGCAATAATAGAAGGATTAAAAGAAGGTACAATTGACTGTATAATAACAGACCATGCACCTCATTCAGAAGAAGAAAAAAACCAAGATTTAAGTAAAGCACCAAACGGAATAATCGGTTTTGAAACAGCTTTATCTGCTGAAATTATGAATCTAGTTGATACCGGAGATATAAGTTATTTAGATTTAGTAAGACTTACATCATATACTCCTGCAAGATTGATAAAAATAGATAGAGGGAGTATAGAAGTAGGAAAAATAGCAGATATAACAATATTTAATCCAAATGAAGAATATATATACACAAAAGAAAAGATAGTATCAAAAGCTAAAAACACACCTTTTATAGGAAAGAAACTTAAAGGAAAGGTTAAATATACAATAGTTGGAGGAAAAGTAGTATACCAAGATAATTAATAATTTAAAACAAGATTCCATAGATTTGATAAAAAGTATTAAGAAAAGAGGAATAAACAAGATGAATAATATAATGGATAAATTAATAGAAAAAATAAAACAATTAAATAGTCCTGTTGTTATGGGATTAGATCCAAGATATGACATGATTCCAGAATGTGTTAGAAACAAATATGATAAAACGTTAGATGGTGTAGGTAAAGCAATTTTAGAATATAATAAGGCTTTAATTGATAGTACTTATGATATTATACCAGCAATAAAACCACAAATGGCATTTTATGAAATGTTTGGATTACCTGGAATAAAAACTTTTACGGAGACTTGCAAATATGCAAAAGAAAAAGGAATGATAGTAATTGCAGATAATAAAAGAGGAGATATTGGTTCAACCGCAAAAGGATATTCCAATGCATATTTAGGAAAAACTAAAATAGGAGAAATAGAAGAAGACATATTTGATGTGGATTTTATGACAGTAAACCCTTATATGGGAAGTGATTGTGTAGAACCTTTTATAGAAGATTGTAAAAAATATAATAAAGGAATTTTCATATTAGCAAAAACATCTAATCCTTCATCTGGAGAGTTGCAAGATGAGAAATTAGAAAATGGACAAGAAGTTTATAAAAAAGTTATAAATTTAATTGAAAAATGGGGAAAGGACTTAAGAGGGGAATATGGATATAGTAGTATAGCGGCAGTAGTAGGTGCAACATATCCAAAACAATTAAAAGAGTTAAGACAATTAGCACCTCATACATTTTTCTTAATACCAGGATACGGAGCACAAGGTGGAAAAGCAGAAGATATTGCACTTGGATTTGATAAAAATGGTATAGGTGGAATTGTAAATGCATCAAGAAGTTTAATGTGTGCATATAAAAAAGAAGATTGGAAAAAAACTCACAAAGAAGAAGATTATGCATTAGCGACAAGGGAAGAGGCAATTAAAATGAATAAAGAATTGAATTTTTTAAAGGAGGATTAAAATGCCAGAAGTTGAAAAAGCAAAACTTATAGAAAAAGAATATTTAAAAGATGATATCATAAGGTTTAAGGTACAAGCAGATAAAGTTGTAAAGGACGCCAAACCAGGTAATTTTATTGAAATACGTGTTTCTGAAACAACAGCACCTTTTTTAAGAAGACCTATTAGTATTTATAATTTTGAGAAAGAAGAGGGAACTTTAGAATTTATATTTCAAATAAAAGGAGAGGGAACTAAATTACTTTCTAAAAAAGAAAAAGGAGATTTAATAGATATAATAGGCCCTCTAGGAATGGGAACATTTAAAATTAATAAATATGAAAAAATTGCTATAATAGGAGGGGGAATAGGAGTATTCCCGCTGTATGAACTTTCTAAAGAAGCAAAAAAAGATAATAAAAACGTAAATATATATTTAGGATTTAGAAATAAAGAATATGTTGTTTTGGAAAAAGAATTTAAAGAAGTCTCTGATAAATTAGTAGTTACAACAGATGATGGAACTTATGGAATTAAAGGTTTTGCAATAAACGAATTAGAAAAAGATTTAGAAGGTGTTGAATGTATTTATGCTTGTGGACCGCTTCCGATGCTTCGTGCAGTAAAAAAACTAGCAACAGAGAAAGATATTCCATGTCAAATATCTTTGGAAGAAAGAATGGGATGTGGAATAGGAGTTTGTTTAGGTTGTGCAGTAAAAACGGCTAGAAGTACCAATGAGAATCCAGAATATTTTCATGTATGTAAAGCTGGACCTGTATTTCAAGCAAAAGATGTAGATATTTAAAATAGAAAGGAGAAATTGAATTATGAATACAAACATAAATTTTGCAGGGATAAAGATGAAAAATCCAGTAACAGTAGCTTCTGGTACATTTGGATATGGAAGAGAATATAGTAATTTTTTTGATCTAAGTAAACTTCGGTGGTATAATTACAAAAGGAACTTCAATTAAACCTAAAAGCGGTAATAAACCACCGCGTGTTTGTGAAACTCCAAGTGGAATGTTAAATAGTATAGGACTTCAAAATCCAGGAGTAGAATATTTTGCAGAAAATGATTTACCATTTTTAAAAAAGTTTGATACAGCAATCATAGTAAATGCGTGTGGAAGTACAATAGAAGATTATGTAGGAGTTTGTAAAATACTAGATACATTAGATATTGATGGAGTAGAATTGAATCTATCATGTCCTAATGTTAAAGCCGGATGTATGGCTTTTGGAAGTTCTTATGAAGGAGTAAAAGAAGTAACAAGTAAGGTTAGAAAAGTATTAAATAAACCATTAATTGTAAAATTAACACCTAATGTCTCAAATATTGCAGAAATTGCAAAAGGAGCAGAAGATGCTGGAGCAGATGGGGTATCCTTAATAAATACTTTACTTGGAATGAAAATAGATATAGAAAAAAGAAAGCCAGTGTTAGCAAATAATACTGGAGGATTATCTGGACCAGCAATAAGACCAGTTGCTGTAAGAATGGTTTATGAAGTATCACAAGCTGTAAATATACCAATTTTAGGAATGGGTGGAATTATGAATGGAGAAGATGCAATTGAATTTATGCTAGCTGGAGCATCTGCTATTTCAATAGGTGCAGGAAATTTCCAAGATCCATATACATCTATAAATGTAATAGAAGGAATTGAAAAATACATGAAAAGATATGATATAGATAATATAACTGATATTATAGGACAAGTTACAATGAATTAGATAAAATTTAGAATATTTATAATTACTGTATAAATTGCCCATAAAGAAAAATATATAATAACATAGTACCATTTTGGATAGAAGATTTTTAAATAACTTTTATTAAAAATGGTATTTATTATATATAATAAATCTAATAAAAATAAATACATAATTAATATAAACAAAAATGTATTATATGAAAAGGCTGAAGAAAAGTCAAAATTAATAAGGCTTATAACACATCTGGTAGAACCACAACTAGGACAATAAAACCCATAATTTATTTTCCAAAAACATAGTGGAATAATATTAACTAAAGAAGATTTAGTAAACACAAAAATAAATACCAATACAAATACTATTGACAGTTGTATTAGTAATAATTTTAAATATTTATTATTTTTAATTGTCTGATTAAACTTTTTGAATTTATTTAACAATATAATCAATCCTCTTATAAAAAATAAGCAAAATAGAAGACATAAAAAGTCTTCTATTTTATTATAAAGAACTTATAATAATGATCCTAAAGATAGTAATCCTACTATAGTTAAACCATATAAAGCAAGAGCTATTATACCTAAAACTAAACCAGCAATTCCCATACCTTTTCCACCTTTTTTCATTCCTACAATACCGAAAATTATTGCTAAAATAGAACAAGGTATAGAAATGTAAGTGAAACAAAATAGTACTACAGATACAATTCCTAGTACCATAGATGCAATACTAAGCCCTTTTGATTCTTGTTGTCCTTCCATTTAATTCACCCCTTTATAAATTATAATCTATAACTATATTGTGACATTTTTTAACAAAAATGTCAACAAAAATTATAAAAATAGTTGTATAAAAATGTTTACTTTGATATAATTCAAGAAGCATAATAATAAACTCTAAATAAGGAGGAGTATCATGAAAAAAGAAGATAAACAATGTAATTGCGGAAACAAAAAAGATTTATTTCTAGAAAAATTATTTCAAGAGTACTTACCAGAAAAAGATAATTTAATTCAAATGCTAAATGAAATTCAAGAACATTATGGATATATACCAATATATGTTCAAAAAGAATTATCAGAATTTTTAAAAATTCCAATGGCAGAAATATACGGAGTAGTTACTTTCTATTCAAGATTTTCTTTAGAACCACAAGGAAAATATAAAATATCCGTATGTTTAGGCACAGCTTGTTTTGTTAAAGGTTCACAAAAAATAATGGATAGGTTAACAGACAGACTAAAAATAGAAGCAGGACAAACAACAGAAGATGGACTTTTTACAATAGAACAAACAAGATGTGTAGGAGCTTGTGGATTAGCACCTGTATTTACTGTAAATGGTGAAGTATATGGTAAAGCAACGGTTCAAAAATTAGATGAAGTTCTAGATGAATTAATAGGAAATGAAAACAAATAATTTCATCTGTTAGGAGGAATAAAATGAAAACATTAGAAGAAATTCATAAAATTAGAGAAAATAAAAGAAAAGAATTAGATTTAAGGGTAAATACTAAAGCAGACACAAGAGAAAAACATATTTTAATATGTCATGGAACAGGTTGTACTTCTTCAAAATCACCAGAGATATTAGAAAATTTTAGAAAAATATTAAAAGAAAAAAATATAGAAAATGTGAGAGTAATTAAAACTGGTTGTTTTGGTTTATGTGCAAAAGGACCAATTGTTATAA
>CAZQTH010000070.1:0-5495 GCA_964596175.1 uncultured Clostridium sp.
GCAAAATTAAAAATAAATAAAGAAAAATTTTTATTTACTTGTATTGCAATGCCAAAATGTAAAAAATTGAAATGAAATAATCACAAATCCACTGGATGTTAGTGTAAAATATATGATGTTAAGAAATTGACGTAAAAATACATAAATGATATAATGTTAAAAATTTAATAAAAGTTTTAGGAGAGGGGATTTATGGAAAAATATCTTGAAATGTTAAAAAAAGAAGATTTAAAAAGAGAAGAATTTATGCCAGTGTGGGAAGAATTTAAAAGTGATTTAAATAAAGGAAATGTAAGAGTAGCTTCAAAAATAGATGGAGAATGGCAAGTAAATAAATGGGTAAAGCAATTTATATTGTTAGGTTTTAAATATGGAGAAATAATAAAATTTGAAGATGGAACAATAGATAAAGATACAATGGGAGAAAGAAAAGTAACATTAGAAGAAAAAGCAAGAGTAGTATCTCCTACAGTATCAATTAGAGATGGAGTATATATAGGAAAAGGTGTTACATTTATGCCACCTTGTTATACAAATATAGGAGCATATATTGATGAAGGCTCAATGGTAGATTCTTTGGCATTAGTAGGTTCTTGTGCACAAATAGGAAAAAACGTACATTTAGGTGCAGGAGTAATTATAGGAGGAGTATTAGAGCCAGTAGGTGCATATCCAGTAATTGTTGAAGACAATGTATTTGTTGGAGCAGGTTCACAAATAACAGAAGGAACAATAGTAAAAAAAGGTGCAGTAATTGGAGCAGGTGTAACAATTACAGGAAGTACTCCAGTTTATGATAATGTAAATGGAACTATAATTACACCAAATGAAAATGGTCAAATAATAATTCCAGAAGATGCAGTAGTAATACCAGGAACTAGAGATGTTAAATCAAATATTGAAGGAGTAGTCTTGTCAAAATCAGTTCCAATTATTATAAAGTATGGTAGTAAAGTGGTTTTAGAAGATTTATTAAGACCATAAGTTTATGTCGCATAAGAATATTTCCTTATGCGACATTTTGAAAGGAAGATAAGAATGGCAAATGTAAATGAAAATTTTTTAAATCTAAAAAATGATTATTTGTTTTCTACTATAACAGAAAAAAGAAATGCTTATGAAAAAAATAATCCAGAAACAAAAGTAATAAGTTTAGGAATAGGTGATGTGTCTTTACCACTTGCTCCTGTGGTTATAGAAGCAATGCATAAAGCTGTTGATGAAATGTCTCAAAAAGAAACTTTTAGAGGATATGGAATAGTTCAAGGATATGATTTTTTAATAGATAGAATTTTGGATGTTGAGTATAAAAAAAGAGGAGTAAGTTTAGATAAAGACGAAGTATTTATTGCAGCAGGAAGTAAAGGTGATTTAGCAGGAATAGCTGAACTATTTTCAGATAAAAATGTTGTTGCTTTAATGGATCCAGTATATCCAGCATATAGAGATGCAAATATAATGCTTGGAAGAAATAATATAGTTTATTTAAAAGCAACAGAGGAAAATAATTTTACACCTGAACTTCCAAAAGAACATGTAGATATAATATATCTATGTTCTCCAAACAATCCAACAGGAGCAGTTTTAACTAAAAAACAATTAGAAAATTGGGTTAAATATGCTAAAGAGAATAAATCTATAATATTTTATGACTCTGTATATGAAATATTTATTGAAGATGAAAATATACCGCATAGTATTTATGAAATAGAAGGTGCAAAAGATGTAGCTGTAGAATTTAGGAGTTATTCAAAGCTTGCAGGTTTTACAGGGGTTAGATGTTCTTTTACAGTTGTACCTAAAGAATTAAAAGTATATACAAAAAGTGGAGAAAAAGTGGACTTGAATAGTTTGTTTAGAAGGAGACAAAGTACTAAATTTGGAGCAGCTTCATATATTACTCAAAGAGCAGCAGAGGCAATATATACAGGAGAAGGGCAAAAACAGATTAAAGAGAATATTAAATATTATAAAGAAAATGCAAAATATATAAAAAATAAATTAGAAGAAGTTGGATTTACTGTTTATGGAGGAGTTAATTCGCCATATATTTGGCTTAAAACTCCAAATGGAATGGAATCTTGGGACTTTTTTGATAAGTTATTAAATGAAGCATCTGTTGTTGGAACACCAGGTGTTGGATTTGGCAATTGTGGAGAAGGATTTTTTAGACTGACAGCTTTTTCTAGTAAAGAAGATACTATTGAAGCGATAGATAGAATTATTAAAATATTTAATTAGGTAATTTAGAAAGGTAGATTTTTATGCATATTGAGGAAATAGTAGATGAATTGAGACCACAGATGAAAAAAGATAAAGAATATCTATGGAATAATCCAGAAAAAGGATTAAAAGAACTTAAAACGTCAAGCTATATAAAAAATAGGTTGGAAGAAATGGGATACAAAGATATAAATACAAATATATATTCAACAGGAATTGTGGCTACTTTAAGAGGAAAAGAAAAAGGCCCATGTATATTGTTTAGAAGTGATATGGATGCTGTTGTAATGGATGAAACAGGAAGAGTAAAACATACTTGTGGACATGATGCTCATATGACAATTTTACTTTCACTTGCTAAGATTTTAATGGATAATAAAGATAAAATAAAAGGAACAGTAAAACTTCTTTTCCAACCAGATGAAGAAGGTGATGCAGGTGCTAAGTTTATGGTTAAAAATGGAGCATTAGAAAATCCAAAGGTTGATAAAGCTTTTGCAATACATGTATGGAGCGAATTTAAGGAAGATGAAATTGCAATAAAAGAAGGAACTGTAATGGCATCATCAGACCCATATGATATTGTTGTATATGGCAAAGGTGGTCATGCAGCAATGCCTGAAAAATGTGTTGATACAATTTATATTGCAAATAAAATAGGAATAGCTCTAAAAGAAATGGCAAGAATAAATGTGGATATAGAGAAAAAAGCAATAATTGGAGCAACAGCAATTAGTGGAGGAAAAACTAATAATGTAATTCCAGATGTTGTACATATGAAAGGTATTTGTAGAACAAATAATAATGAAGTAAGGAAAGAAATGAAAGAAAAATTAGTTACAACTGTAGAAAATATTGCAAAAGAAATGGGAGGAAGAGCAGAGGTTAAATTTTTAGTAGAATATCCAGTAGTTGTTAATTCAAAAGAGGAAGCAGAAGTTGTACAAGAATTAGCTAAAAATGTTGTAAGTAAAGTTATAACTGATTATCAAACAACAACATCAGAAGATTTTTCATATTATTTAGAGAAAGTACCAGGTTGTATGATTTTTGTGGGATGTCAAAGAGATAAATTTTATCCACAACATAGTGAAAATTTTACAGTTGGAGAAAAACCAATTTTAATAGGAACTCAAATGTTTTGGGAAATAGTAAAGAAATATTTAATTAATTAAAAGAAAAATAAAATTGCATTTAATTATAAATAATATAAAAGGAGGAGTGTTAAGGTGAAAAAAGTAGTTTTAGTAATAATTTTAGTAATAGTTTTTATTCTTATAATATGTGGAATTGAATTTTTTGTAAATAAAACTGGAGAAGACAATACATTAGTAAGTGAAATAAATACAGAACAAGTTGAAAGAGATATTGATAATGTAAATATGACAATTAAAGAAGGAACTTTAACTAGAGTATCAGTTACTATTGTAATTGAAGATAAAAATGAAGAGACATATGGATATGGAGAATGGTTTAGAATTGATAAAAAAGAAGATGGTGAGTGGAAAGAGTTAGAACTAATAGATGAAGATTATACATTTACATCTATAGCATATATTCCGGGGGAAGATGGTATATCAGAAATAAATGAAAATTGGGAAGATTTATATGGAGAGTTAGAAGATGGAGAATATAGGTTAGTAAAAGAATTATATGGAAATGAAATTTCTTATATATATGTTGAATTTACAATAGAGTAAGTGAAAAAATATAGATTATGAAACTTTAAATAAGGAGAATTTATAATTTGCGGTGTTATTTAGAAAAAATAAAAACAAAATAGGTTGCTAAAAATTACAACATAATATATAATTTAAATGGATACAGAAAAAGATAGGAGAAAACTAAAAAATGAAAAAGAATGCTAAAACCCTTGACACTGTAAGAGAGAGAGAGAGAGAGAGAGAGAGAGAGAGCTACACTTTAGTAAAATAAAGTGTATTTGTGATGTTTTAGAAATAGAAAATAAAAAATACATAGAAAAGATAGGAATAAAACCTAAAATATAGGTTTTGTTGCTGTCTTTTTTGCGTTTTAAAGAAAGAGAAACAAAAAGCTAGAAGGGAGGAAAACTCAAAATGAAAGAAAAACTAAAACAGAAGAAAAAAATTATTATAATAACAATTGCACTAATTCTAATTATAGGAGTAACAATTACAATTTTAGCAGTACAAAATGTAAATAAAACAGAAGAAGGAGAAACAACAACAGATTCTATTAGTGCAGAGATAAGTCAAACAAATGCAGAAAATGATGAAGAAGTAGAAGCAATAATGCAAGTAGATGCATGTGGAGATAAGGTGCCGGTACCAGAAGGATATGTAGGAAGTAGTGTAGACGGAGAGAATGAAATAGATACAGGGTATGTAATATATGAGGGAACAGAGGAAGTAACAGAAGCTAATGTAGATGAAGCAAGAACGACAAGAAACCAATATGTATGGGTACCAGTAACAAATACAAGTGCATTTTATGGAACAGATAGTAACGGAAAGAAATGGGGAAAGATATATTCATTTAGTGAATCAGGAACATCAAATAGAAACTGGACAGAAACAAGTGGGATAATGAGTATAACATCAAGTACTAGTTATAGAGAGCCAGACGTGGTAAAAACTTATGATACGGATTATAGATTAAAAACATTAAGCTTAGGCTCAGAAACAAGCCATGAATTTTTAATGCAATTAGAAAAAGAGTTTGAAGCAATGATAGCAAGTGTAGAAAAGTATGGAGGATTTTATATAGGAAGATATGAGACAGGAGACTTAAATAAAGATGAAGCCGTAGTAGTACAAGGAAATACAAATATATCTAGTCAAACGTGGTACACAATGTACAAAAAGTGTAAAACATTAAGTGGAGATAATGAAAACGTAGTAACAGGATTAATATGGGGAAGTCAATGGGATAGAACACTAATATGGTTAGTAGAAAGCAAAAGTAAAACATATTCAGAGATAGTAAATTCAACAGATTGGGGAAATTACAGTAATAACACAGAATCAGGAGCAGGAAGTAGACAAGCAACAGGATATAGTGAAGTATGGAAGGCTAATAACATATACGACCTAGCCGGTAATGTCTACGAGTGGACAATGGAGGCCTACTCTTCCAACTTCAGGGTCATTAGGGGCGGTGGCTTCAACGGTAGTGGTTCAAGTGGTCCTTCAAGCCTTCGTGACAGCTACTATCCGTCTTATAGCCTTACTGACACACGGTTGTCGTGCCACACTTTATATCAAGTAGCTACTTGCACCTGGGTAGCGATG
>CAZQTH010000071.1:0-4987 GCA_964596175.1 uncultured Clostridium sp.
ATAGTGCAGTAAAAGAACAAGTATCAGGAAGATATGCACAAGAAATGGCAGCAAGGGGATTTTTAACTATAGCATTTGATCCTTCATATTATGGAGAATCAGGTGGATTACCTCGTTATATGAATTCTATAGACCATTGTGTTGAAGACTATCAAGCGGCTGTTGATTACTTATCTACTCTAGAAAATGTAAATAGTGAAAAAATAGGAATTATAGGAATTTGTGGCTGGGGAGGATATGCTCTTCAAACAGCTTCACTAGATACAAGAATTAAGGCAATAGTAACATCTACAATGTATGACATGAGCAGAGTATCATCATATGGATATTATGATGCAAATGATGAAGATGCTCGTTATAATGCTCGTGTGGATTACAACAAACAAAGAATAGAAGATTACAAAAACGGAAAATATGCATTAGCAGGAGGAAATCCTGATGAAGCACCAGAAGGAGCACCACAATTCTTGATAGATTATATTGATTTTTATAAAAAGCGTGGATACCATAAAAGGTCATTAGGATCAAATAATGGATTTACAGTATCTTCACTAGGGTCTCTTATGAATACACATATGCTAACTTATACTCCAGAAATAAGAAGTGCGGTTTTAATGATACATGGAGAAAAAGCTCATTCTTGTTACTTTAGTAAAGATGCATATAAGCATATGACAGAAAACGAAAAATACAATGATAATAAAGAACTTATGATTATTCCAAATGCAGTACATTGTGATTTATATGATAATATGGAAGTAATACCTTTTAATAAAATAGAAGAATTTTTTAAAGAAAACTTAAAATAAAAATTAACATTAGTAGAAATAGTGATAATAGTTTTTTACATATTATCACTATTTTTAATTAGGAAGGTATTAAAAACTGAAAGAAAATTATTGTTTTAGTTTCCAATATTTAATATAATTCAACCATAAAATCTAGACAAAGCAATGTTTTTTCTGAATTTAAAAAAATAAAAAAGCAATATCATGAAAAAATTTAAGAAAATAACTGTATACATATATATTAAAAAATAAAAGAAAAAATGGAGTAACATGAATATGATTAAGTTTTAACGGTAAAATTTTAGGAAAGAGGAAGTTTATGAAAACTAGTAAATGGAAAGTGTTCCAAGTAATTCAATTTATATTATTTTTATGTGTTAGTTTATTTTTGTGAAATAACTAATCAAAAGAATTGCATATCTTTTTAGAAATGAAACAATATTTATATAAATTTTTAATTGAAAATTATATAAAAAATGATATAATAATTAAAACTGAGCTAATAAGAATATCTTTATAGCAAAGTATTGAAAATTTTCTGATACTAAAATATATTATTGAAGTATAAGTATAATGTTTTGGAGGAAATAATGAATACAAGGGTTGCAATAATAGGTATAATATTAGAAAAAAAAGATGAAGTAGATAAGCTAAATTCTATTTTACATGATTATTCAAAATGGATTATTGGAAGAATGGGTATGCCTTATCCAAAAAAATCTATAAATATTATTAATATTATAATAGATGCACCACAAGATGAAATAAATGCTTTATCAGGCAAAATAGGAAAACTTTCAGGGATTACAAGTAAAGTTATTTATTCAAATGTTTAATAAAGATATATTCTTATTTTAAGCTCTATATTATAAAGGAGGGTTTAAAATGGAGAATGAAAATGTTATTAATAAAAGAATAACAAATTTCTCAAAAGGTGTTGATATAGCACAAACAATCATTATATTTTTAATTGCCTTACTAGTTCCAACATTTTTAGGAGAATTAATTACAACCGTATTTGGTTCTACGAGTGTGATAGCAAGTAATTCGCAATTAATTATTGGTACAATTGTAAATATAGCTTTAGTCACAACAGCAATAAACTTAAAAGGATGGCCTAAAATTCTAGGAGTTGTTACAATGCCAAGTATTTCTACAGTATTAAGTGGATATGTATTTGGAACAGCTTCTACATATATGGTATATATGATACCAGCAATATGGGTAGGAAATTTTGCATTAGTATATGCGTATAAATTTATTATGCTAGAAAAAAACAAACATTACTTTTTAGCTGGAGTTGTAGGAGTTATTATAAAAGTTGCTATTATATTTGCATTTTTTGAAACTTTAAATGCTTTTGGAATTTTCCCAGAAAAATTAGTTTCAAACTTACAAACAGCTATGAGTACAACACAATTGATTACAGCCACATTTGGAGTTATTTTATCTTTTATTATTTATAAAATAGAAAAGAAAAAAATAAAAGAATAAATTAAATCGAACTTTAGGGATTATCCTTAAAGTTTTTTTATTAAAAATAAAAAAGAACTAGATTACTTTTTTAGAAGAAATCTAGTTCAATAAACAAAAAATAAACATATAAATATATGATTTATTATAAAAGCATTTTAGCAAAAAAAATGCTAGAAGTCAACAAATTTAGCAAATAATTTACAAATCATAAATATCTAAATTTTTAAATGCAGGGTCATATAAATTTTTGCCATCAAAATTAAATCTAGAACCATGACATGGACAATCCCAAGTCTTATCTATATCATTCCAAGAAAGAAGGCAACCAAGATGAGTACATATAGGTTTTACAGCATAAATTTTACCCAAATTGTCTTTATAAATTCCTACTTTTTCACCATTAACTTCAATAATACTACCAGAATTATTTTTTATTTCATCAAAAGACATTTGAGGTTTTTTAAATTTATCTAGTAAAAGAGAATTAGTTGATTGAATAACCATATTTTTAAGTTCGTTACGGTTCTTAATAGGTTTTATTCTTAATGATTTAAATAAATAGTCATATTTATTATAATTTCCTTGAATTTTATCTACAATAATGTTGCTAGCAACATTAGATAAAGTCATACCCCATTTTTTAAAACCAGTCCCAACGAACATATTAGGAGTGGCACTTGAAAAAGAACCAACATATGGAATCTTATCTAAAGAAATACAATCTCTTGTATTCCATCTAAATAAAATATCAGAATTTGGATAATACTTTTTTGCAATTTCTTCTAATTTTCCATAAGTATCTTTATATGAACTAGGATGCCCGGTTTTATGATCCATCCCACCAACTAAAAGTATTTCCTTGTTTTCATAAAAAGCAGTTCTAAAAGACAAAGTAGGACTACAAGCTGAAATGTACATCCCCTTAAACAAAGTTCTTTTAGGATTTATAGCAATTAAATAAGAAGTTGCTTGATACATTTTGGTAAAATAAAAACCAGGAAAATTAATAAAAGGATAATGGGTTGCAATAATAACATATTTAGATTTTACCATATTGTTATTTGTATATGTTATATAATCACTATTATCCATCTTAACATCTACGGCAGTAGTATTTGTGTAAATTTCACCATTTTTCTTAGTGATACAATTGCAAAGTCCTGCTAAATATTTTATTGGATTAAATTGTGCTTGGTTTTTAAAACAAATTGCCAATAAGACATCAAAAGGAAGACCAGTTTTTGTAACTAACTCACAGTTATAGCCTAAATCGGAAACAGCCTTAAATTCGTTTTTTATTAAAGAAATTTCATCTTTTTTAGTCGTAAAAACATAAGCACTTTCAAATTTAAAATCACAATTAATATTTTCTTCATCAATAATATTTTTTATATTTACTATTGCCTGTTCATTTATATCTAAATAATCTTCTGCAAATTTTTTTGAATACAAATTTGTTAAATAATCATAAAATAAACCATGTTGGCTAGTAATTTTTCCAGTGGTATGACCTGTTGCTTTAGATGCTGTATCAGATTTTTCTAAAATAGTTACTTTATAACCAAGTTTTGTTAAATAATAAGCACAAGTAAGTCCAAAAATACCAGCACCTATAATACAAATATCAGTTGTGATATTTTCATTAAGTCCATTTTTAACATCAATATTTTTTAAGATTTCCTGATTAGAAAGCCACAAAGAATTCATAAAATTCACCTCTAGAAGTAGTATAACCAACTTTTTGGAATAAATAATAAAAATTATGGAAAAATATTAATAATAGTGATATACTAAGTACGAAATTCAATAATTTATAAAATAGGAGGTATATTATGAGTGAAGAATTAAAGAAAAAATTATTTAAGAACCAAACTTCTGGCTGGGAAAATGTCTCTAATGATGAGAAAAAAGAAATAGATGAAGTTTCTAAAAGTTATATTAACTTTTTAAATAGAGCAAAAACAGAAAGAGAATTTATAAAAAGAGCAAAAGAATTAGCAGATAATAATGGATATAGAGACATAATGACATTTGATAGTTTAAAACCAGGAGACAAAATATATTTTATTAATAGAAAGAAAAGTATGTATCTTGCAATAATAGGAGAAAAAACAATAGAAGAAGGACTACATATTATAGGTTCACATGTAGATTCTCCAAGACTTGATTTAAAACCAAATCCATTATATGAAGATGGAGGATTAGCATATTTTAAAACACATTATTATGGTGGAATAAAAAAATATCAATGGACTACAATACCACTTAGTATGCATGGAGTAATTGTAAAAACAAATGGAGATGTAGTTGAAATTAATATTGGAGAAAACGAAGAAGATCCAATATTTACAATTACTGATTTATTACCACATTTAGCACAAGAACAAATGGAGAAAAAATTAAAAAATGGAATAGATGGAGAAAACTTAAGCCTTTTAATTGGAAGTATTCCTTTTGAAAGTGAAAATAAGAAAGTACAAGAAAGTGTTAAATTAAATATATTAAATATATTAAATCAAAAATATGGTATAACAGAAGAAGACCTAACTAGTGCTGAAATAGAATTAGTACCAGCATTTAAAGCAAGAACATTAGGATTAGATGGAAGTATGGTTGCAGCCTATGGACAAGATGATAAAATATGTGCATATACTTCACTTCATGCAATGATGGAACTTCAAAATGTAAAAAATACAGCTGTATGCATTTTATCAGATAAAGAA
>CAZQTH010000072.1:0-4786 GCA_964596175.1 uncultured Clostridium sp.
TAAGATCTAAAATATCATATTGGTAGCTTTTTTAATTTTGAAAAAAATTTTTTTCATTATTAGTCAACTAATAGTATAGTACTTATCATTTTGAAACACCAAGTAAGCGACTAAATTAATTATGTCTTTTTTAAAAGAATAGTAAGTATTGAATATTTTTTGTAAGTATGATATTATGTTTTTGCAAAATATAAAAAAAGGAATAATATTACAGTTGTTCATATGATGAAGTTTTTTAATGTAATATGTTAGAAAACACAATTTTAAATGTAGTCAAATACACGAGAAACGTTATTTAGTATTTAAAGAGGTGAAAAATTTATGGCAGATGAAGAAACACTTATAAATAAAATAATTACAGTAGATACTATTTTAGAAATTGCAAATTATTTAAATGATAAACTTGAAGAGTATAAAAGATTATATGAAGAAGAAATTAAGAAAAATCAAAGCATAGATAATAAAAATCAAGTTTTTAGATATAAATTGTATTCTACTTCTAAAATTGAATATGAAATTACATTTACAGATAATAGAACTCTTAGACACGCTAATTATGATTGGTTTATAAATGCTCTTTCTAAGCCTAGTTTAATAAAAAAAGCATACATTTATTATTGTATATCTTATTTAGATAATTCAGAAGATATAAAATCTCGTATAAGCAGAAGTGCATTCGTACATATTACATTTTATGAAGACTCAATTAAGCTTAGAGTTAGTGGAGATAATCTAGAAGATGAGAAAAATAACTTATATATTACATTAATAAATATGTTAGAAAACAGTGAAAATAGATATAATAAAACCGTAAAAAACAAAAGTTTTAGAATACAAAGCTTTTGTTTATCACTAGGTTTTGTTCTTTCATATATTATATATTTAATAATTATAATAAATAGGGCAAATTTACCAGAGATGTTTATACAATTTCTGAATAATAAATATTTTTTGATAATAGGTCAATGGATTGTTTCAGCTATTATAGGAAATGTAATAGGTTATCCTATTATGATGAATTTTTATAAGAATATTATTCCTAAAAGAATATATTCTTATTATAGTAAATCTTCACATAAAGGTGTATATGTTGATAATTTAGAAGATTTTGTACAACATAATGAAGTACAAATAGGTAAATTTGCTGATAATGGTAAAAATAGAAATTTAATAGAAAAAATATATAAAATTACTAACAAAATAGTCTTAGTTCAAGTATTGTTAAGTATTATATACTTTTTGATACTGAAATAAATTTGTATATAATTGATAGAAAGGAAGTGATTAAATGTTAGAATTAGAAGAAAATTCTAAACTTTTAGAAACTATCAAAGAAAAAATAAATGATTTGGGTGAATCTCTTTGACGTAGAAAATAGCGAAAAAGAATTAAAAGAATTAGAATCACAAACTTTAGAAGAGGATTTTTGGAAGGATAGTAAAAAATCATCTAAAGTATTAACTCAAATAAAACGTCTAAAATCTAAATGTACTGAATTTAAAGAAATTAAATCTGAAATAGAAAATTTAGAGGAAATGACAGAATTAGTTAGATTAGAACCAGATGAAGATTTATCAAAAGAGATAATTAAAAATACTAAAAAATTAGAAAAAAAGGCTGAAAAATTAGAATTAGATAGCCTTTTATCTGGAAAATATGATGTAAATAATGCTATTTTAACAATACATCCTGGAGCAGGTGGGACAGAGTCGCAGGATTGGGCAGAAATGCTTTATAGAATGTATTCTAGGTGGGCAAATAAGAACAATTACGGATTAAAAGAATTAGACTATCTTGATGGAGAAGAGGCAGGTCTAAAAAGTGTAACATTTGAAATCATTGGTGAAAATGCTTATGGTTATTTAAAGTCAGAAAAGGGAATCCACAGATTAGTTAGAATTTCGCCATTTGATAGTGGGGGAAGAAGACACACATCTTTTGCATCAGTAGAAGTTTTACCAGAAATAACAGATGATATAGAAGTTGATATAAATCCTGACGATTTGAGAATAGATACTTATAGGGCATCAGGAGCAGGAGGACAGCATATAAATAAAACATCTTCAGCTGTGAGAATAACACATATTCCAACAAATATTGTTGTTTCTTGTCAATCTGAACGTTCACAGATACAAAATAGAGAAACAGCTATGCGTATGTTAAAATCTAAATTATTTGATTTAAAAGAAAAGGAACACAAAGAAAAAATAGAAGATTTACAAGGAGAACAAAAAGACATAGCATGGGGAAGCCAAATACGTTCTTATGTATTTTGTCCTTATACCATGGTAAAAGATCACAGGACAAATTATGAAGTAGGAAATGTAGAAGCAGTTATGGATGGAGAAATCGATGATTTTATAGAAGCATTTTTAAAATACAACATAAAGAAATAGAAAAATTGTATAGAGATAGAGGATTCTATCTCTTTTTTTGTTGTTTTTTCATATAATATAATGAAGATCATATTTAAATTTGATCTTATATATTTTTAAAAGAGGTGACAGTAGAAGATGGACACAATAATGGTTTTAAAATTTGGAGGTAGTTCTGTTGCTGATAATGAAAAATTACAATTAGTTGCAAAAAAAATTACAAAAATTTATGATAAAGGAAATAAAGTTATTGTAGTTCTTTCTGCTCAAGGAAAAACAACTGATAGATTGATAAAAGAAGCAAAAGAATTGTCAAATAATATTCCAAATAGAGAATTAGATGTTCTGCTTAGTTGTGGAGAACAAATGTCAACTGCAAAACTAAGTATTTTGTTAAATTACATGGGATATCCTGCGGTATCTTTAACAGGATGGCAAGCAGGAATATTTACAACTAATAATAACCAAAAAGCTAATATTATAAAAATAGATACATCTAGAATTTTAAAAGAATTAAACCAAAAGAAAATAGTTATTGTAACAGGGTTTCAAGGCATTGATGAAAATTTAGATATTACAACTTTAGGTAGGGGAGGTTCAGATACAACAGCAGTGGCAATCGCTGCAGCATTACATGCTGAAAATTGTTATATTTTTTCAGATGTGGATGGAGTTTATACAGCAGATCCGAATAAAATAGAAAATAGTAAAAAAATAAAACAACTTTCCTATGAAGAAATGATGCAATTGTCAAGCGAAGGAGCAAAAGTTCTTCATAATAGATGCGTAGAAATAGGGGAGAAATTTAAAATACCTATAATTACAAAATCTACTTTTAATGATAGACCTGGAACTCTTATATCAGAAAATATAGAAGAAAATACAGTAAAAAGTATCATTAAAAAAGATGTATCAAGAGTGTCTATTATAGGAAATGGAATAATTAGAAATTTTGATTTAATACAAAAAATAATTGAATTTTTAAAAAATAAAGACTTAGAGTTATTGAATTTTGAAATTTCGGAAACTAAAATTTCGATTGTATTTAAAAATTTCATAAATGATGAAAATTTTAAAGAATTGCATAAGTTAATATTCTAAAATAGGTTCTAAACAAGACAAACTCTGAATATATATAATTTAGCAGGTACAAAATAGGGAGGTTGGAAAAAATGACAATTGATGAAAGAAAAATTCAAAACACAAGCGTAATTCAGAATCTTATTTTAGAAAATAGAGAAAAACTAAGTGTCTCTGGAGTATTAGATGTTTTAAGTTTTGATGATCAAGTTGTGATTATTGAAACAGAACTAGGATTACTTACAATAAAAGGAGATAATTTAAGGATAAATAAACTAAGCATAGATACTTCAGAAGTAATTGTAGAAGGAGATATATCTTCTATGAATTATAGTGAAAATAAGAATGTCGAAAAAGTAAAGGGAAGTTTTATAAGTAAAATTTTTAAATAAAATTTTGCTTAAGGAGATTATTAATTATGATTATTAATCAAGCTTATTTATTTTTTATATTTATAGTAAATGGCGTAATTATTGGCATTCTTTTTGACTTTTTTAGAATACTTAGAAAATCATTTAAAACGAGAGATATTGTAACTTATTTTGAAGACCTTTTATTTTGGATTTTAACAGGTTTTTCTATATTATATTTTATATTTGTATTTAATAATGGAGAAATCCGTTTATTTATGTTTGTAGGGATAGCCGTGGGACTTACAATTTATATATTACTATTTAGTTCTCTATTTATAAAAATTAATGTAACTATAATAATGTTTTTTAAAAATATTATTAGAAAAATAATTAGCTTTGTTTTAATCCCTTTTAAATTTATTAAGAAATTATTTTTTAAACCTATTTCTTTTATTTTTATAAATATTAGAAAAAGTTCTACAAATTTATATAATAATTTTATAAAATTTACTAAAAAACATAAAAAAATCGAAGATAAAGTAAAAAATTAAAAATATAGGAAGGATTTTTGTTATAAAAGTAGAATTATATATTATAATGTCCATAAGGATTAGTACATTTGAATTGGAGAGATTAACCTATGAAAAAAATTTACAAGAAACTTATAATATTAGCAATAGGAATATATACTGTTTTTACTGTATATAATCAACAGAAAACTTTAAATCAATATAGTGATAAATCAGAAGAATTAACTGAACAAATTGCAGAAGAGACTCAAACTAAAGAAGAACTTACTGAAGAAAAAAATAATGTAGATTCTTTAGAATTTATTGAGCAAATGGCAAGAGAGAAATTAGATATGTATTACCCAAATGAGAGGGTTTATATAGATCAAGGAATGTAATTAATACATTCCTAATTTTTTTTATAAATGGTAAAATTAAGTGACGCACTTTGAAATAAAAATAGACACAT
>CAZQTH010000073.1:0-4381 GCA_964596175.1 uncultured Clostridium sp.
AGATGAACCAACAGTATCAATGACATTTAGTGTAAATAATGGACCATTTGCAGGAAAAGAAGGACAATTTATAACATCTCGTCACATTAGGGATAGATTATTTAAAGAACTAGAAAAAAATGTATCATTAAGAGTAAAAGAAACAGATTCAGCAGATAGCTTTGAAGTATCAGGAAGAGGAGAACTACATTTATCAGTATTAATAGAAACAATGAGAAGAGAAGGTTTTGAACTATTAGTATCACGTCCAAAAGTTATTATAAAAGAAATAAATGGAGAAAAATGTGAGCCTATAGAGGACTTAGTTGTAAATGTACCAGATGATAGTGTAGGAACAGTAATTGAAAAATTAGGTAGAAGAAAAGCTGAAATGACAAATATGGAACCAGCAGAAGTAGGACATACAAAAATAGAATTCAAAATACCTTCAAGAGGCTTAATTGGATATAGAACAGAATTCTTAACAGATACAAAAGGTGAAGGAACAATGAACCATATATTCAATAGTTATGAGCCTTATAAAGGAGAAATTCAAGCACGTGTTAGAGGAACAATAGTAGCATTTGAAGCAGGAAAATCAGTAACATATGGATTATATAATGCACAAGATAAAGGTGAATTGTTTATAGGACCAGGTGTAGATGTATATGAAGGAATGATAGTAGGTTTAAATTCAAGAGGAGAAGACTTAAGTATAAATGTATGTAAAGAAAAACATTTAACAAACACAAGAGCATCAGGTTCAGACGAAGCTTTGAGATTAGTACCACCAATTCAAATGAGCTTAGAGCAAGCAATAGAATTTATCCAAGATGATGAATTAGTAGAAGTAACACCAAAATCAATAAGATTAAGAAAGAAAATATTAGACACTAAGGAAAGAGAAAGAGCAGCAAGAAGAAAATAGTGAGATTTTAGGGGACTGGTCTTATTTGTCTCATTAGACCAGTTCTTTTAATATTATTTTTATTTTGGGAGAAAAAAGATGAATAAAGAAGAATTAAAAAAAATAAAAGAAAAAGCATTAGAAAATCATATTCCAATAATAATGGATGATACATTAGAAGTAATAGAAGAATATTTAAAAGATAATAAACCCAAAAGAATGCTAGAAATAGGAACAGCAGTTGGCTATTCAGCAATATGCTTTACAGAATTTTTAAGTGAAGATGGAATAATTGATACAATTGAAAGAGAAAAAACAAGAGTAGAAGAGGCAAAAGAGAATATAAAAAAAGCAGGAGTAGAAGGAAAGATAAATATCTATGAAGGAGATGCAGTAGAAATATTGCCTACTTTAAATGGTAAATATGATGCGATTTTTATTGATGCAGCAAAAGGAAAATATCCATTTTTCTTAAAAGAATCTCTTCGTATGCTTGCAGATAATGGAATAATTTTTGCAGATAATATATTATATAAAGGTTATGTATTAAGTGATTATAATAAACATAAACAGCGTACAGCTGTAAGGAATTTAAGAGAATATATAAAAGAAACAACTGAAGATGAAAAATTAGATACGAAAATATTAGAAGTAGGAGACGGATTAGCAATAACAAAGTTTTCTAAAAATAAATAATAATAGGAAAGGTCAGCTAAATTAATAGCTGACCTTTAGAAGAGCTACTCAAGACTTTCTGAAAGAGTCTTAAGAATTGAAAGTAGATTTTCGTACCATTTCTGATCAACAAGAACACTAATGTCTTCCCTAGCAAGAGCAATTAGTGCTTTTGCCTCTGCTTTATTCCCCTTTTCAATAAGAAGTGTGACAATTTCAATTTCGGCAGAAATTTTCTTATTTTGTGCATCAATAATTTTGGAACGAAGCTCAACTTCTTCTCTCAATGTGTTAGCCATGTTGCTCTCCTTAAATAGAATCATATCATACATTATTGTATGAATATATTAATATTATATCATGATTTACATAAAATTACAAATCAAAGTCCTCTATATATTGAAAAAAATAAAAAAATATGTTATTATAAAATATGTTAAATTTAGAAATATAAGGAGTATAAAATATATGAAAAAACCAGAACTATTAGCACCAGCAGGTTCATATGAAAAAGCAAAAATAGCATTTTTGTATGGAGCAGATGCAGTATATTGTGGAACATCATCATTGTCATTAAGAACAAGAGCAGATATGGAAGATGAAGACTTAGTAAAAACAATAAAATATGCACATAGTATAGGAAAAAAAGTGTATGTAACACTAAATATATTTGCTTGGGATGAAAAGTATGATGAAATAATCATAATGGCAAAAAAATTAGAAAAATTGAAACCAGATGGGATAATTGCAGCAGATGGAGGAGTAATAGAAGTATTAAAAGAATATGCACCAAGTATTAAAATAAATGTAAGTACACAAGCAAATATAGTAAGTTTACATTCAGCAAACTTTTGGTATAAAAATGGAGCAAAAAGAATGATCATGGCAAGAGAAATGAACAAAGAGCAATTAAAATACATAATGGAAAACAAACCAGAAGGAATGGAGATAGAGATATTTATACATGGTGCAATATGTTTTGCATTTTCTGGAAGATGTTTTTTAAGTGATTTCTTAGCTTGTAGAAGTGCAAATCTTGGAGATTGTGCACAAAGTTGTAGATGGTCATATAATTTATATGCAGAAGAAAAAAATAATCAGGGAGAATTAATGCCAATAGAGATAGATAAATATGGAACAAGCATTTTTTCTTCAAAAGATTTATGTTTAATAAAAGAAATTCCTGAAATAATAGATATGGGAGTGGATAGCTTAAAAATAGAAGGAAGATTAAAAACAGAATATTATTTAGCAAGTGTAATAAATGCGTATAGAAATGCAATTGATGATTATGAAAAAGACTCTGAAAATTATGATTATAAAAAATATTTAAAAGAATTAGACAAAGTAAAAACAAGGGGATTAACAACATTTTATTTTAATGATAGAAACAATAAAGATATACAAGAATATCAAGGTAGACAATATAACGAAGATTATGAATTTGGTGGAAAAGTTGTAGAATATAATGAACATATTTCAACAATAGAAATAAAAAACAAATTATCTGTGGGTGATACTTTAGAGATAATAGTACCAAATAAAATAAAGCCAATAGAATTTATAATAGAAAAACTATATAAAGTAGAAACAGATGAAGAAATAAATGAAATAAGCCCAGGAGTAAAAGGACAAAAGGTAAAATTACATTTGCCAATAGAATGTGGAAAAGATTGGATAATAAGAAGAAAGAAATAGTAGTTTGTAGAGGTGAAATATATGGAAAAATTAACACCAGCAATGTTAATTGATAAAGGGATATGTCCAACCTGTTATGATAGAGAACATAATCATTGTTTATATGGAAATAATGAAAATAAAATGCTATATAAAAATGAGTTATTTGAGTGCTTTTTAGTTGGAAATCCTAGAGCAGCTGGGCATACAATTATAAGTAGCCAAAAGCATTATAAAGATATGACGGAAATACCAGATGATTTATGCAAAGAGATATTTATATTTACAAAAAGAATGATGAAAATATTAAAAGAGGTATATTCTGCAAAAAGTGTATATCTATGCACAATGTGCGATGGGATGATGAATCATTTTCATATTCAATTAATACCTAGATATGATTTTGAAAAAAGAGGATCAAGAAATTTTGTAAAAGAAAGAACAGAATATGTAGAGGATAAAGAAAAAATATTAAAAATAAGGGATTTACTAACAAATTACAATAATAATTATAAAAAATGGTAATGAAACACACCAAGTAGATTATTATGTAGATGGTGGTCAATACATGGAATAAATTTAATGCTAGGACAATCAGTTACTAAGATTTGTAGAAATTATAATGAATTAGAAAAAGTAGTATTGGAGGAATAAAAAAGGTGGTTAAAATATGGAGATAAGTGATTTAAACCCAGAATATGACAAGTTACAACAAGAATGTGGAGCTAAAGAATTAACATCTATATATAATGGTGGATGTACAAATAATCCAGATATTTGTTTTGTATTTATGAATCCGACTGGAAGGAATATTGCATCTAACCCTAATTGGAAAGGTAGAAAATCCCCATGGATAGGAACTAAAAATATATGGAAATTATTTTACAGAATTGGATTATTAAATGAAAAAACATATCAAGAAATTCAAAGAAAAAAACCACAAGAATGGGATGAAAAGTTTGCTGACATAGTATATGATGATGTAGAACAACATAAATATTTCATAACTAATCTTGGAAAATGTACCCAGGTTGATGCAAGGGTATTACCAAATTCAGTTTATAGTCAATATCTTGATTTGTTATGCAAGGAAATTGAAATAATTAATCCTAAGATAATTATAACTCTTGGAAACCAAGTTAG
>CAZQTH010000074.1:0-4217 GCA_964596175.1 uncultured Clostridium sp.
ATATTCTTCTTCTATTTTTTCACGTTGTAAACCTGATAGTGTTTTTAATCTCATATCTAGAATTGCTTGTGCTTGTACATCTGATAATCCAAATCTTTCCATTAATCTTTCTTTTGCATCATCATATGCAGAACGTATTATTTTGATTACTTCATCTATATTATCTATTGCTATTTTTAACCCTTCTAATATATGAGCTCTTGCTAATGCTTTATCTAATTCAAATTGTGTTCTTCTTGTTATTACTTCTTTTCTATGTTCAATATAAACATCTATTGCTTGTCTTAATGTTAATATTTTTGGTTCTCCATTTACTAATGCTAGCATTATAATACCAAATGTTGTTTGCATTTGTGTATGTTTAAATAGTTGGTTTAATACTACTTGTGCATTTGTATCTCTTTTTAGTTCTATTACTACTCTTACTTTTTCATTTCTATCTGACTCATCTCTACATTCTGAAATGCCTTCTATTTTCTTTTCTTTAGATAGGTCAGATATTGTTTTTATTAGGTTTGCTTTATTTACTTGATATGGTAATGATGAAACTATTATTCTTTGTCTGTTTCCACTCATTTCTTCTATGTTTGTTTCTGCTCTTAATGTTATTTTTCCTCTTCCTGTTGTATATGCTTGTTTTATTCCTTCACGTCCTAGTATTAATCCTTCTGTTGGAAAATCTGGTCCTTTTATTATTTTCATTAAGTCTTCATCTGATACATTGTCTTCGTCTATTATCTTTATTATTCCATTTATAACTTCTGTTAAGTTATGTGGTGGTATATTTGTTGCCATACCTACGGCTATTCCTGATGAACCATTTACTAATAACAATGGTACTCTCGCTGGTAATACTGTTGGCTCTTGTAACCTGTCATCATAGTTTGGCATAAAGTCTACTGTGTTTTTTTCTATGTCTGTCATCATATATGCTGCTATTTTTGACATTCTTGCTTCTGTGTACCTCATGGCTGCTGCTCCGTCACCATCAACAGATCCAAAGTTTCCATGTCCATCTATTAGCATATATCTCATTGAGAAGTCTTGTGCCATTCTTACCATTGCATCATATACAGAACTATCTCCATGTGGATGGTATCTTCCTAGAACTGATCCTACTGTGTTTGCACTCTTTCTATATGGTTTATCTGCTGTTATTCCATCTTCATACATAGCATATAAAATTCTTCTATGTACTGGTTTTAAACCATCTTTCGCATCTGGAAGTGCACGTGATACTATAACACTCATTGCATAGTCTATATAAGCTGTTCTCATTTCTTTTTCAATGTCTCTTTCTATTATTTTTCCGTCATTTCTTTTTGGTGTTTCTTCCATTGTTTTCCCTCTTTTCTTCGTATTTTTCTACATTCGTATTATACTAAAACTAGCTGAATTTTGCAAGTGATTTTAATAAGAAATTCCTTATTCCGTAAGGCGTTTTACTTACTTTTTGTTTTATTTTTGTTTTTTAGTTATTTAGATTTTATACTCAACTAGAATTATTTATATTACTTTTAATGTTTAAATCTCTTTTATTTATTATTACCTATAATTTATTTTATAACAAATCTTCTTTTTTAATTTCTGACTTTTTATTAACTTTAGTGTTTACATATACTTATAATGTTGCTTTTTTATCTTCTTTCATTATTCTATTTATTATAATTATTTCTTTTTTGTACCACAAAGTTCTATGTAACTTTCAGGATATTTTAAAAAAATAGACTAGTCTGGTATAACTAGTCAAATTTACTTTTTACACTTTATGCCTCTTAAACTGTATCTCAATTATCATCTGTATATGTCTTATTTTTATTTTCTATTATTCCTGGGATGAATTATATATAATCATCTAACTTTCCTTCTATTACATAACTTGAATCATTTGTTGTAATTGCTCCTGTTTGTTTATCTACTTGAGAACTATCACTAATTATTTCTTTATTAATTAGTTCTTCTATAATATCATCTATAGTTGGATTCTTATTCTTACTTTCAGCATCTATAATTGCAACATTTATTTTTTCTTCCCATTGTGCATATTCTGTACTATCACTTGCATTTTTTGCTTGGTTAATTATACCATTATCACCAGTTAGTGTTACTATTGTTATTCCTGCTAAAATTAATAAAACAACAATAGTTATAACTAGAATAATAAGAGTAATTCCATGTTGTTTATTTACATATATTTTTTTATCCTTATTAGACCTGAATTTATGATTTTTAAAACAATTATACATACCTACCTCCTTCTTTAATTTATCTAAACTACATCTTTTAGTATTCTCTTGCTATTGTTTTCTATCTAAAAATACTATATCTTTTAATAAAATTATTATTATTAAATATGTATATTATCTAATAAAGAAAATATAGGATTTTTAATGTGTTACCATTTTAAAATAGATACTAACTTATATTAGAATTATACTTTAAATATATTTGTTTTGCAACAGCCTTTAAAAATGTTTTTATAATATGGATGCTAATATTCCAAATAATATAAAAGTTAGAGAAAGAATTAGAAAGACTAGAAAAAAATAAATAGAGAAAAATTTTTAAAAGCAGTTATATATCTGATATAGTTTAGGACAAATACTTTGATATTCAAACTTAAAAATATTAAATAAAAGTTTTAAAGAAATGAAAGACTATTATTATAAAATAATAATTACATCGTATTTATTTTTTTACTTTTATTATATATTTTTTATTTCTAATAATTTTCCTTTTTTTATTTTAATTTTTCTACTAATTCTAACTGCTCACTAGTTAAATTAAAATCTTGTCCATTATTTTTAATTAGATTATGTAACACCTCTATGGTTTTAGCTTCTTCAATTGTTTTAGTAATAGGTGCAATATTTTGCATTTGTTTTTCTAATTTTTGATACTCTTTTTCCATATTATCAAAATCTTGTTTCTCAAAACTTTCTTTCCAATTACTAATATAGTTATCTACATTTTCTATGGCTTCATATTGTTTACTGAAAGTATTTTCTATATTACTTTCTACGTTATTTAAAATAACATCTTTTCCTTGTTTAATTGTTCCTGCTACATTATTACTAATTAAACCTGCATCACTTATTTTATCTATTACTGTATCTAATAAGTTTGAAACCCCGTCAATTAAACCTCCATTTCCAACTGCACTTTGCATTTGAGACACATTTTCAAAATTTCCTGTAAAAATACCTATTGCACTTTTACCCAAATCAATCGCATCGTCAATAGTTTTAGTTATTCCATCTTTTAATCCATATTCTAATAAATTATCTTTAATATTAATTATTTGTTCATCTATAAAGTCTGGTAATAAAGCTCTAATACCAATATCTACTGCTGTATTAATTGCTTTTCCTATAGTAGATTCTAAAAAACTTTTTTGCTCATTTTCAACATTTAAATTATTTTCAATTTCTAAATCATTATTTTTTTCTAAATCTTCAATTTCCATATTCTTTTCTCGTATAATAAACATATAACATTATACGAACTCCTTTCTTTTTATTAATTTTAAATTTGTTTAATTTTTTGTTAATAATTTTAAAATTTATTTTTATTAATAATTATTTAATTATTTTTTATTAATATTTTTTTTATTTGTTTTTTGTTAATTTTAAAATTATTTTTTATTTTATTTAATTATTTATTTAATTTATTTTTTATTATTTTATTTTAAAATTAATTTATTTTTTAAATTATTTAATTAATTATTTATTTTAATTTTTTTATTTAAATTTATTTTTAAAATTAAAATATTTTTTTATTATATTTTGATTATTTTTATTTTTTTACAAAAACTTTTTAAAAAATTAAATTTATTTTCTTTCTTTACTAAAATTTTATTTTAGATGATAAATAATATAATTAATTAAAATTTTTTAAAAAAGACTCTATAAAGCATTACTAATTGAATCAAAATAATCTTTTTTTGCTTTTATATGTAAACTTTAAAACCTCTCTTCTTGTCTTCTATCCTTTTTTAGCACAAACTCGCTAACCTCTTAAATGCCTAATAAACTTTAATTCTATTTTTTATATTTTTTTCAATTTCTATATATTTTACTATCTTTTTTATTAATTATTTTTATGTAAAAACGTAAACTTATTTATTTTTTCTTTTTTACTAATGTTTATTAACTTTTTATTGCTATATTTTTTTATCTCTTGTAATTTAAAATTTGAAAACGTATTCTTTTATAATT
>CAZQTH010000075.1:0-4171 GCA_964596175.1 uncultured Clostridium sp.
AAAAGTTTGAAAAGTATAGTCTTTTCAAACTTTTTTTGATATAATGCAAAAAGATGCATTTATTATATATAAATAATGGAGGAATAAAAATGTTTAAAAACAAAGAAAAAATAGAGGGGAAAGAAGAAAGTCTAAACGACATTTTACATTCAAAATGGTTTTTTACAATTGTGGCACTTATATTAATTGCAATCTTTTGCATTGCAATAACGCCTGTTACATTGCAAAATGATACATATTACACTATAAAAATAGGTGAACAAATTACTCAAACAGGTATTGACATGCAAGATCATTTTTCTTGGCATGAGGATTTAGCATACACATATCCACACTGGTTATATGATTTAATTACATATTATATATATTCAGGATTTGGAATGACAGGTATTTATATAACAACCTGCATATTAAGTGTTATATTAGGAATTTCTGTATATGCTGTAAATACAAAAATTGCAAAAAATCAATTAGTATCATTTATATTAACAATTGTAGTAATGTACATGATAAAAAGCTACATTGCTGCAAGAGCGCAACTTGTAACATTTATTTTATTTGTATGGATTATCTTTTGTATAGAAATGTTTTTAAAGAACAGAAAAATTCGATATGCTGTTGGTTTGCTCGTAATTGCTACATTAATTGCAAACTTACATTGTGCAGTTTGGCCTTTTATATTTATCTTATTCTTGCCATATATTGCAGAATACTTAATAGCATGGATAGCAGAGATCAGTATATATAGAAAAATAAAAATAAAAATGCTAAGATTGAGAATCCATTTATTAACAAAATCCGGAAAAAATGTGGATAAAAAAAGAGAATTAGAAGAAAAACTAAATGAAATTATTGCTAAAAATATAAAGATAAAAGCAAAAAGAGATGAAGAGTTAAAAAATCCATATAAAATTAGGCTTGATAAAAATCCAAATGTTAAATGGTTGATTTTAGTTATGGTTATATGTGCCTTTACAGGTTTATTGACACCATTAGGAGATACACCATATACTTATCTATATAAAACAATGCAAGGAAATACTACACAAAATATTAATGAGCATTTACCAATGACAATTGTAGACGAAACAGAGGCGTTGTCAGCTATTGTAATTATTTTAGCAATTCTAACATTTACAAAAACAAAAATTAAACTAAGTGACTTATTTATGATAACAGGATTATGCTTTTTAATGTTAGCATCAAGAAGACAAATTACAATGTTTTGTTTAGTTGGGGTATTAATTGTTAATAAAATGATATGTGGATTGTTTGAAATATATACAAAAGATGGATTAGATAGGCTAACACAAATTGTAACAGGTAAAATAGGATATTTAGTAATTATTGTTTTTATACTAGGATTAAGTATTTATTTCTATGAACCAAAAATAAATGATGAATATATAAGTGAATCTTCTTATCCAGTTCAAGCTTGTGATTATATTTTAGAAAACATAGACTTAGAAACAGCTAGATTTTATAATGAATATAATTACGGAAGTTATATGATTTATAGAGGAATACCAGTATTTATTGACTCTAGAGCAGATTTATATGCACCAGAATTTAGTGGAAAAGATGATGATATATTCTCAGATTTTATTGATGTATCTAGTATAGGAAAATTCTATGAAGATGTTTTTGAAAAATATGGTATTACACATGTAATTACTTATAAAAACTCAAAAATGAATATGATTATAAAAGAAACAGAAGATCCAAATTATGAAGAATTATATGAAGACAGTTATTTTACAATTTACAAAAGATTAAATGTATAATCATAGAAAAGAGGTGCTTATGAAAAAGCAGGAAAAAAACAAACAAAAGAATTTTTATATAATGATTGCTGTAATAATATTTATAATAATATTTATAGACCAATTATCAAAAATCTTAGTAATCAATCATGGAGAAATTAGCCTTTTATCTGGAAATATCATATTAAAACAAGTAGAAACTTCCAGCAGTATTGAAGATGAAACAGCAAAAGGTGTTACTATAATAACTAATATATTAATACTTGGAATTGTTTTAAAAATGCTAAGAAGCAATAATCAATTTGTTAGCAACAAAATAAAAATATTACTTAGTTTTCTATTTGCTGGTGGAGCAAGTAATCTTATTGATAGATTAGTTAGAGGAAATATTGTACATTTTATAAATATAGGAAGTTTTCCATCATTTAATCTAGCGTATATATTTATTTTAATTGGATGGATTTCATTTGTTGCTATATTTGCTTCTTTTTCATCAAAAGAGTTGACAAGTAAAAGCAAAAGAGAAAAAGAAGGAGCAAATAAAGATAATCAATCTAACGAGTAATATCTTAAGAAAGGATGCAGTATATGAAGCAATTTAAAGTAGAAAATGAAAATAGTAGAATAGATGTCTACTTAGCCGAAAAATTAAAAGATACATCAAGAGTGACAATTCAAAGACTTATTTCTAACGGAAAAGTATTGGTCAATGGAAAAACAGTAAAGGCATCATATAAAGTACAAGAAGGAGATAAAATAGAAGTAGAAGAAGAGGTTCCAGTAGAAATATCTTTAAAACCACAAGAAATACCTTTGGATATTATTTATGAAGATAAAGATATTATTGTAGTAAATAAACCAAAAGGAATGGTAGTACACCCTGCAAATGGCAATCCAGATGGGACACTAGTAAATGCAATTATGGCAATTTGCAAAGATTCTTTATCAGGAATCGGTGGAGAAATTAGACCAGGAATTGTGCATAGACTAGATAAAGACACATCAGGGATAATCATTGTTGCTAAAAATGATAAAGCACATATAAATTTAAGTGAACAAATAAAAGAACATAATGTAAAAAAGACATATATTGCTTTAGTAAGAGGAATTGTAAAAGAAAATGAAGCAACAATAAATATGCCAATTGGAAGAAGTGAAAAAGATAGAAAAAAAATGGCAGTTACAAGAAAAGGAAAAGAAGCTGTAACACATTTTAAAGTATTAGAACGATATGATAAATATACATTATTAGAAGTAAACATAGAAACAGGAAGAACCCATCAAATTAGAGTTCACCTATCACAAATTGGTTATCCAATTGTGGGAGATGAGGTTTACTCAAATGGCAAAAACGAATGGAATGTTAAAGGGCAATGCTTACATGCCAAAAGTCTAGAATTTACTCGTCCAACAACTGAAGAAAAAATGCATTTAGAAGCAGAATTGCCTCAATATTTCAAAAATATTCTAGAAGATTTAGAAAATAGAAAAAGAATATAATAAAAAGGGAGGAGAAATCTTTTTGGAGGAAATACGATTACAAAAATATTTAGCAGAAGCAGGAATTGCCTCACGAAGAAAAGCAGAAAAACTAATCTTACAAGGAAAAATCCAAGTGAATGGAAAAGTGGTAACAGAATTAGGAACAAAAGTAGAGCCAAAAAAAGATGAAGTAAAATATGAAAACAAAACTGTAAAAATCGAAAATAAAAAAATATATATTTTACTAAATAAACCAATAGGATATGTAACAACTGTAAAAGACCAATTTAATCGTGACTCTGTTCTAGATTTAGTAAAAGTAAAAGAAAGATTAGTACCAGTAGGTAGACTAGACATGTATACATCAGGAGCATTAATCCTTACAAATGATGGAGAATTTGTATATAAAGTAACACATCCAAAACATGAAATTGACAAAACTTATACAGTTACTTTAAAAGGGATTGTTAGTAATGAAAATATAGAAAAATTAAGACAAGGTGTAGATATAGGAGGATATATTACCAAACCTGCAAGAGTAAAAATATTAAAAATAGACGAAGAAAAACAAATAACAAGATTAAAAATCATCATACATGAAGGAAAAAACAGGCAAGTAAGAAAAATGTGTGAAGCAATTGGACATAAAGTATTAGCTTTGCATAGAAGTGCAATAGCAGGAATAGATGTAAAAGACATAGAACTTGGAAAATGGAGATATTTATCAAAAGAAGAAGTAAATAAAATAGTAAATTATTGAAAGATAAGCCAATATGCTTGTCTTTTTTCATATTTTGTGGTTTAATATACATAATGTTTTTATGTTCAAAGTTTTTTATCACAATCTCATATCCAACAAGGAGTCGAATTTTGTCTCATATGGTGTCTCATTGGGGACGTTTCTTTTTGGGACATTTTTGAACGAT
>CAZQTH010000076.1:0-4119 GCA_964596175.1 uncultured Clostridium sp.
TGGTATTTGTTACAGCTGGAATGGGTGGAGGAACAGGAACAGGAGCTGCACCAATTGTAGCACAAGCAGCTAAAGAAATGGGAATCCTTACTATTGGAGTTGTAACTAAACCTTTTACATTTGAAGGAAAGAAAAGATTATCACAAGCAGAACGTGGAATTGAAAGTTTAAAAGGAAAAGTAGATACATTAGTAGTAATTCCAAATGATAAATTATTACAAATAGTAGATAGAAAAACGTCAATAATAGAAGCATTTAAAATGGCAGATGATGTGTTAAGACAAGGTGTACAAGGTATCTCAGATTTAATTGCTATTCCAGGTTTAGTAAACTTAGACTTTGCAGATGTTAAAACAATAATGTTAAATCAAGGTATGGCACATATGGGAGTTGGTAGAGCTTCAGGAGAAAATAGAGCAGAGGATGCTGCAAAAGAAGCTATTCAAAGTCCATTATTAGAAACTTCAATTGAAGGAGCAAAAGGAGTTATTATTAACATTACTGGTGGAGATAATTTAGGATTACATGAAGTAAATACAGCAGCAGAACTTGTTCAACGTAGTGTAGACCCAGAAGCAAATATCATATTTGGTACAGTAACAGATGAAACAATGGGAGATGACATACAAATAACAGTAATTGCAACAGGATTTGAAAAAAATGAACCAATTTCAAGTATTGGAGTTGATAATATTGTATCTAAAACATGGGAAAAGAAAATGAATTCAATACCAGCAAGTTCAGAAAGTAATTCTTCACAAAATGATTTAGATATACCTGCCTTCTTAAGAAAAAATAAAAATAAAAACTAAAAATTAATGTAAAAAATATATTTAATGAAAGAAATAATCGAAAATGCTCGATTATTTCTTTTTTTCGCATATAAGAAAAGACAGATTTTTTAAGTAAAAGAGAGTAAAATATATTTTACAGGTGATGAAATGACCATTTATATTGATGTGGTTTTAATAGAAAATTTAATAATGAATTACATAATATTATTAGCAACCGGATTAATTCTAAAACTAAAAATAAAGAATATAAGATTAATTATTGGAAGTTTACTAGGAGCAATATATACAATTGTTTCATATACAGGCTTTTTGGAACTTTATTCCAACTTTATATTAAAAATCGTATTATCAGTAATAATTGTATATATTGCATATAATCCACAATCTGTAAAGAAATTGTGTAAAGAGTTGTTATTTTTTTATTTAACTTCATTTGTATTTGGAGGAGCAGCTTTTGCCTTAATTTATATAATAAAACCTCAAGATATTTTAATGAAAAATGGTTTGTTTTTAGGCACATATCCGTTAAAAACGGTAATTTTAGCAGCAATAGTAGCTTTTATTATAATAATAGCAGCTTTTGCTATTGTGAAAAATAAAATATCTAAGAAAGATATTTTTGTAAAAATCGAAGTAAGTATTAACGGAAGAATAATTGAAACAAAAGCATTAATAGATACTGGAAATATGTTAAAAGAACCAATTACAAACACACCAGTTGTGGTCATAGAACATACACTTCTTTATGACTCTTTGCCTAAAGAAATATTAAATCATCTGGAAGATATAATAGGAGGTGATTTCAAAAAGATACCAGAAGAAGTTAAAAACAAATATGTTTCAAAACTTAAATTAATTCCATTTTCATCATTAGGAAAACAAAATGGAATGCTAATAGGAATAAAACCAGATTATCTTAAAATAATAAAAGAAGAACAAATAGAAAAAAGACAAAACGTTATACTTGGAATATATGATAAATCTCTTACAAAAAAAGGAGAATATAGAGCATTAATGGGAATGGAATTCGTTTAGAAACATAGGGCAAAAGGAGTTGATTAAATGAATATATTAGATTTTTTTAAAAATAAAATAAATACAGTTTGTGCAAAATATCTAAATGAAAATAACGAAATAGAATATTTGCCTATATTTTACATAGCAGGAAGTCAAACACTTCCACCACCATTGCCACCCGAAGAGGAAGAAAAATACATAAAAAAATTATCAGAAGAAGATAATTTAGAGGCAAGACAGGTTTTAGTAGAAAGGAATCTAAGGTTAGTAGTTTATATTGCAAAAAAATTTGAAAACACAGGAATTGGAATAGAAGATTTAATATCAATAGGAACAATAGGATTAATGAAAGGAGTGAATACATTTAATTCAGATAAAAAAATAAAACTTGCAACATATGCATCAAGATGTATAGAAAATGAAATACTAATGTTTTTAAGAAAAAATAATAGAACAAAAGGAGAAGTATCAATAGATGAGCCACTAAATAAAGATAGAGATGGAAATGAACTTTTATTATCAGATATATTAGGAACGGAGTCAGATGTAACATCTAGAAATCTAGAAGATGAAGTAGATAAAACATTACTTAAGGATTCTATTTCAAAATTAAAAGATAGAGAAAAGGACATAATGGAGATGAGATTTGGATTTAAAACTGGAGAAGAAAAAACTCAGAAGGAAGTTGCTGACGAACTTCGGAATTTCTCAAAGTTATATCTCAAGATTGGAAAAAAAGATAATAAATAAAATGAAAAAAGAAATTTCAAGTAAAATTGGATAGATGTTTTTAGGAAAGGTGTTTAAAAACAGTGTATAAAAAAAGCTCTTTTGGAAATACTTAAATTAAGTGATTTCAAAGGAGGTTTTTCTTTTGTTAAATAATAAAGTAGAGATATGTGGTGTAAACACATCAAAACTACCATTACTTAGTAAAGAAGAAAAAGAAGAACTATTCGTAAAAATAAAAGCAGGAGATGAAGAAGCAAGAAACAAATTTATAAATGGAAATTTGAGATTAGTACTTAGTGTTATACAAAGATTTTATGGAAGAGGAGAAACAGCAGATGATTTATTTCAAGTAGGTTGTGTTGGACTAATAAAAGCAATTGATAATTTTGATTTGAGTCAAAATGTACAATTTAGTACTTATGCAGTACCAATGATTATAGGAGAAGTAAAAAGATATTTAAGAGATAATAATAGTATAAGAGTAAGTAGATCAGTAAGAGATTTAGCATACAAAGTTATTCAGTTTAAAGAAAGATACACAAAAGAGTATGGAAGGGAGCCAAAAGTAGAAGAAATTGCAAAAGAATTAGGAGTGGAAAGAGAAGAAATAGGGTTTTGTTTAGATGCTATTCAGGATCCTGTATCCTTACAAGAGCCAATATATAATGATGGAGCAGAAAATATTTATATTATTGATCAAATTAAAGATAATAAGAACACAGATGAATTATGGACTGAAAAAATGACAATAGAAGGAGCCTTAAATAAATTAAACGAAAAAGAAAAAACAATAGTTACTAAAAGGTTTTTTGAGGGAAGAACTCAAATGGAAGTTGCAGATGAAATCGGAATATCACAAGCTCAAGTATCTAGATTAGAAAAAACTGCAATTGAACATATAAAGAGATTTTATAAATAGTCGAAGATTTCTTTGACTATTTTTATATTTCCTACATATTAATAATATGTAAAGAATAAAATTAAATAGGAGGTTTTAAATGGGGGATAAAGGGTTAGATTTTAAACATAAAGAAGTAATCAATATAACAGATGGAAAAAGACTAGGCTATGTTCAAGATGTGTGTGCCGATTTAGAAACAGGAACAATAACTCATATAATAGTTCCAGGTAGTAATAAAATAATGAATCTTTTCACACAGAATAATAATATTGTAATAGCGTGGCAAAAGGTTAAATGCATTGGGGATGATATTATATTAGTAGAATTATAAAAAATAGAAAAATATTGAAAAAAATGTTAAAAAAAATATCAAAAATATATTGACTTTTTCAAATAAAGGTGTTATCATAAAAAAGTACCTAGCAACAGACAAAAAAATAAAAAGAAAAAACGCAAGAATTAGTAATAAATACTTAACTTAAAGAATAGAATAAAAACAAGCAATTACTAGTTTTTTATTTTGCCCAAAAAACAAGGAAAAAAGTTTTTAAAAAAATTGTCGAAAAGTGTTGACAAAATGAAAAAGGTATTATATAATGCAAGACGTTCCTACACAACAGGGAACATAAAAAGTACATTGAAAAATAAACAAAAATCCTTTAGAGAAAAACCTAA
>CAZQTH010000077.1:0-3712 GCA_964596175.1 uncultured Clostridium sp.
CTTAAAACCCCTTTTCTCTTCCTTGAATAGTTACTTCTATTTTCTCACCTAATTCTCTTTTCTCATTTTCTATATATGCTTTTCCTGATGGTGCTTTTTTATTTTGAATTACTGGTTCACCTTTATTTGTCTGTGTGATTATATATTCATCATCTGGTACTACTCCTATCAAATCAATTGATAATAGGTCAACTATATCATCAACATCCATCATTTCACCTTTTTTTACCATATTAGGTCTTATTCTATTTATTACTAATTCAGGGTTTTTTATTTCTGATGATTCTAAAAGACCTATAATTCTATCAGCATCTCTTATTGCTGATATTTCTGCTGTTGTTACAACAATTGCTCGGTCTGCACCGGCAATAGCATTTTTAAATCCTTGTTCGATTCCTGCTGGGCAGTCAATTAAAATATAGTCAAATTCCTCTTTTAGTTTTCCTACTAATTCTCTCATTTGTTCTTCGTTTACTGCACTTTTATCTCTTGTTTGGGCTGCTGGTAGTAGGTATAATTCTTTAAATCTTTTATCTTTAATTAGGGCTTGTCTTAATTTACATTTTTCTTCTACAACATCTACTATGTCATATACTATTCTGTTTTCTAGTCCCATTACTACATCCAAATTTCTAAGTCCTATATCTGTGTCTACTAATGCTACTTTTTTTCCTTCTAGTGCTAAGCTCGAACCTAAATTTGCTGTTGTTGTTGTTTTCCCTACTCCGCCCTTACCTGATGTTATTACTATTACTTCTCCCATAATTTTCCTCCTTAGGATTTTAAAAACACATTTTTAATAGTTATATGATATAACGAAAATGCCAAAAAGTCAATCAATTTCGTATAAAAATAACAAAAATATTTCTAAATTATTACAAATTTATTACAATATATTAAAAAGGCATAAAAGTATAGGGAAACTACATATTTCCCTATTTATATATCTTACTTCATTTTACAAAAAATCTAATGTTTTTTAGACTCGTATAATTTCCTCATTTCCAAAATTGCCATTTTCTAATGTAGTTGATACTATAATTACTATCGCTTTATTCACTTAAATTGACTGTATTAACATCATATATTGTTACTTCCACAGTATCTTTATCTTCTGCTGAATAGTCTGTATAGAAAGTTTCTCCATCTATTTCTACACCTTTTACATAGAAGATATTATGACTATCTGCATTTATAATATATAAATCTGTTAGCTGATTTATTTGTTCTTGTGTTGTCACTGTTCCATCTCTTATTTGTTCATAGTCTTTTCCATAATTTAATGTTATATTTTCCATCGCCGCTAAGTCTATTACATAAAATTTTCCTGTATCTGTTGCTTCACTTATAGAGTCAATATTATTTACATTAGTATATTCAATAGTTGTATCAGCTGGAATAGCACCATATTGAAGATAATAATTAGAAACTTTATCACGTAAATTTTCTATATCAGCTTGCATATTTTTTAACTTAATTGTCTTTAGATTAGCAGCTGCATTATAAACAACAACATTTGTTAAGATTAAAATAATTATAACTACAATCACTAAAGAAACTAAGCTAACTCCTTCCGTTTTCTTTAAAGATTTTTTCATCCTTTGCATTCTCCTTTTTTCTTTAGTAATAGTTTACTATTAATTAGCTTTTATTTCAATAGTTTTTTCTATTAAATTATAAATTTTATTTCTTCTTTTGTACACTATATCTTCTTTTATATAAAGTATCCAAAGAAATATTATCACCAATAAAATCGCAACATTTTGGATATAAAAAATTGCTATACTTCCTATAAAAGTAACAATAATTAAAGTAATAAAAGAAATATAGTTCGTATATACTTCTGCTTTTCTTCTTCCCACTAATATATATAAAACACTTTTCAAAATTCTTCCTCCATCTAATGGATAAATAGGTATCAAATTAAAAGTTAAAAGCAAAAAGTTAGAATATATTATCATTATTCCTAAAAACATATCCATATTAGATTGTAATGTGATTAACACTATTATTAGATTAGTTAATGGCCCTGCTATTGCTACAATTATTTTTTTTATTTCTAAAAAATTACCTTTTACAATTTTTCTATTATAATCTTTAGGAAATATTTTAAAAGAAACACTAACTCCATATGGTTTTAACTCCATTTTATTAGGCTTCATTCCTAAAAGTAATCCGCAAACCAGATGTCCTAGTTCATGAATAATAGCAAAAATAAGTATTAGTACATAAGTCTCTATCTGATTAGTAAAATAAAATAATATTAAAAACAAGAATATCTTTAAATCTATTTTAAAACGCATAGTATCCTCCTATAATTCTAAAATACTTTCTGGATCAATTTTTCTTTCTTGATATCTAATCTCAAAATGTAAATGTGGACCTGTTGAATTTCCTGTTGACCCTACTTCTGCTATTTCTTGTCCTTGAGTCACTATATCTCCTTGTTTGACATATAAACTATTACAATGAGCATAAATAATACTTACTTCTCCTATTTGTATTTTTAAGTGTTTGCCATAATCTCCTTCTTCTGATGCAAGCACAACTTCTCCATCTGTTGCAGATACTATCTTTGTTCCTAAATTAGCTGCTATATCCGTTCCAGTATGGTTTTTGGGTACTGTTCCAGTTGCCGTATCTCTTTGTCCAAATCTAGAAGAAATAGTTCCTTCAACTGGTTTTATAAAAGTTGTTGTATTTTTTATATTTTCAATATCTTGTTCTGTTTGGGATATTTCTTCTTCCTCGACTTGGGGTTCTGATATATCTATTTCTTCACTTACTGTATTTTCTTCTGCACCTCCCATTGCATTTTGTTCTTCCTCATTTTGTTCTTCATTATTATTTTCCTCTTCTGTATTAGTAAATAAACTTTGTATTTTATTTTTTAAATTATTGTATAATTCCACAAAATTAGTGTCATAAGATAAGATTTCATTAGCTTTATTGGTAAAATCCTCAGAAAAAACATATTCATTATTTTGAATTGTGTAAACAATTAAATATAAACTGGTGCATATTAGTATTTGTACTAACATTTTTTTTAGCAATTTTACATCTTTTTTTTGTTTATCACTATTTACATTTAATTTTGCAATGTTTTTATTACTTCCTTGTTTTCTTCTTTCATATATTGCCTCTGCTCGTCTAATTTTTTCTTCTACTGATATTGTTCTTTCCATAAAAAAAGCACCTCTTCCTTAGTTTTCTCATTAAACTATATGTTAGGAAGAGATGATTTATTCATCCTATTTTATTATTAACAATATCGTTTCTAGAAACAATATTACACTCATTATTGTTATACATTTTTTTAATTTTTTGCATTTACTATTTATCTTTTTTTGTAGTTCGTTTTTGTTTTTATTCTTATCTTCAATCCTTGAAATGTAGTTAGAAACTAACATTTCTGCTTCTTTTAGAATATAATCATTTTCTATATTAGTATTTACTGTTTTATTTTCTTTCGCATTTGTGTTTTTATCATTTTGTTTTACTATTTTATTACTTTTTAGTATTATAATTGCTTCTTCTACAATATTAGATGGTAAATTCTTTAAAACCACCATGTTTTTTAATTTGCTTTGATTCATTTGTATACCTCCTATTATGTACTAATAATATTTTTTCCAAAAAATTCAAAGATATACAATTTTTATCTAATTTTAATTCTACTAATTTATATTTGTGAATACATATCTTTAAGTTC
>CAZQTH010000078.1:0-3614 GCA_964596175.1 uncultured Clostridium sp.
AATATCCTCTCCCTTTACTGATAAAATTTTACTTTATAACTACATTCAAATTCTTCATTTGGCTCTAATTTTAGAATATTTTCTTTCGATTCTAATCTTCCATCTGTGTTTACTTTATCTGCTGTATTCATCCAAGGCTCAATACAGACGAATGGTGCTCCTATTTTTGCCCATAGTCCCAAATATGGAAAGCCTGCAAAATCAAACTCTAAGATAGTTTTCTCATTTTCTTTTAAAAATACTTTATTAGACTTCATATTTGTCATAATAATTGCATCATTTACAAAACTATCTTTATTTAGTTTAATATAGTTATTAGATAAAATGTTTGGAGCTTTCTTTTCTAAAATCAAACCATCTTTTAAACTCATAAATTCTATATTATCTTCTTGTTTTTCAAATTCTATTTTATATTTTCCGTTTGAATAATCACATATAAATGCAGGATGTGCACCCAAACCAAATATCATTTGTTTTTTATCATTGTTTACTACTTTATATTTAGTAATTAAGGTATCATTCTCTACTAAATGAGTTACATATAAACTAAATTTATAAGGGAATTTTTCTAAAGTTTCTTCATTACTCTCTAAAAGATATTCATATTTATTTTCTGTCTTTTCTAATTCTTTAAATTCCATATCTCTTGCAAAACCATGTTGTCCCATATGATAAACTTTTCCGTCTATTATTGTTTCGTCATTTTTTATTCTCCCTACAATGGGAAATAGTATTGGTGCATGCCTATTCCAATATTCTCCTTGATGTAACATTTCTTTTCCATCAAATTTTACACTTATTAGTTCTGCTCCAGATTTTTTACTTTCAATTTTTAACATCAAATCTCTCCTTTATTTTTTCTATTTTCTATCTTTTAAGTCAAAAAACTCGCCCTAAAATAAGGGCGAGCTATATTCTCACGGTACCACCTTAATTATTATCTATATAATAGATATTTTATAGATAATGTCTTGATTAACCTTTAACGGAGTTTACCCGAATATTCTTAAATCAAAGTTTCTCAGAATATTAACAAAAAAGCTACCTTCAATTCACCTATATTTAAGAAGCTTTCAGCTTATAACTTCTATTCTCTATAAATTAGTATAAATCTACTCCTCTTTTTTATTGTTTTTTCTTGTACATTAATATTATTACATATTTTTACATATTTTACAAGCATTTTTGTAAAAAAAGTGAAATAGATGTACTATTCCACTTTACTTTTTAGTATCTATTAACTTTTGTTTTTTGCACAATATTTTTCTACATCGCTTTTTTAAATAATTCTATAAAATCTTCTTTTGTTACTTCTCTTGGATTTCCTGGTTTACATGGATCATTCATTGCTTTTTCTGCAAGCATTTCGAAATCTTCTTCTTTTGCTCCATAGTCTTTTATTGTTGTTGTTATTCCTACTGCTTTGCTTAATTCTGATATCATCCATACAAATGTGTTTATAACATCTTGGTCATTTAGATGCTCTGCATCTGGTCTTCCAATATTCACTAAGATTTCTCTAAATCTTTCTGCTGTTGCTTGGTCTTCTCCATTAAACCTCATAACTGTTGGTAAAAGCATTGCATTTGCTATACCATGTGGTGTATCATAAACTGCTCCTAATTGATGAGCCATTGAATGTACTATTCCAAGTCCTACATTACTAAATCCCATTCCTGCTATATATTGAGCCATTCCCATTTTTTCTACAGCTACTGGGTCTTTATCATTTACTGCTGATGGTAAATATTTAAATATCATTTGTATAGCCTTCATATGAAACATATCTGACATATCATTATGTGCTTTTGTTATATATCCTTCAATTGCATGTGTCAAAGCATCCATTCCTGTTGCTGCAGCTAAAGATTTTGGCATTGTTGCCATTAAATCAGAATCTACAATTGCTAAAATTGGTATATCGTTTGGATCTACACATACCATTTTTATTTTAGCATCTTCATCTGTTATAACATAATTTATCGTTACTTCTGCTGCTGTTCCAGCTGTTGTTGGCATTGCAATTACAGGCATACCTTTATTTACTGTATTAGATACACCATTTAATGATTTAATATCACTTCTATCTGGGTTTGTCATTACTATTGATATTCCTTTTGCAGTATCAATACTTGATCCACCACCTACTGCTACTATTAAATCAGCTTCTGAATCTTTACAAGCTTGTACTCCATCTGTTACATTTTGGATTGTTGGATTTGGCTTTATTTCATCATACAAAACATAAGGTACATCTGCTTTATTTAATATCTCTTCTACTTTTGCTGTTACACCTGCTTCTACTAAAGATTTATCACTTACTAAAAACACTTTTTTAAATCCTCTTTTTTGGATTTCTCCTGCTAATTCTTCTCTTGCTCCTTTTCCAAAATAAGAAGTTTCATTTAATACAAATTTTTCAGACATTTTCCTTTCCTCCCAAATTATAATTTTCTTTTAAGCTTCACTGTAATCTGATGGTATTTGGAATAAACTTTCATCTACATCATATGAAATTGTTACTTTTAATAATTCTTCTTGTTCTCCTTCTATTGTTTTAATATAAACTAATTCATCTCCATCAAAATAAAACTTTGTTTTCACTTCTGCTGTATCATTTGTAAAATCTCCTAATGCAAAATTAGTTACTCCAGAATATTCTTCATAGTTATAATTTTTACCGTCTATATTCTCTTTTCCCTCTTGATATTCTGCATCTTTTAAATCTTCTAACTGTTCTGTAATCATATTTAAATTTATTGAATTATTACTATATGTGTAATAAGTTTTTGATCTATCTACTAATAAATATGAATTACCATCTTTTATTAAATATATAGATTCTGTTCCATTATAAATAGTATCTGTATAAGCTGCATCATTTAATTTTGCATAATACCTGCTATTGTCATCGTCTAATATTACTTCAAAACTAAAATAATCCCTTGATATTAAATCTGTATATAAATCATTTATTTTAGAATTTCCTACTTCACCTTCAGAAACTTCATTGTTATTAGATATAGAAGTCCAAGCTATAGCAGCAATAGCAAATATAACTATAATAATAACTACTGAAATTAGTATTATTTTCTTTTTTTTATCCATTAATTATCACCTTTTCAAAAAATTTACCACTATAGAGACGTTTTTTGCCTAAAAAACGTCTCAAATAGTTACTATAAAATATTTTTTAATACTATTGTTTTTAGTCTTGACATTTCTTCTAATGTTGTCATTACTCCTTCATTTCCAATTCCTGAATGTTTCCATCCACCAAATGGCATTTCGAATGAACGATAGAAACTAGCTCCATTTACTATAGCTCCTCCACATTCTAATCTGTCTGCTATTTTCATTGCTCTTGATACATCTTTTGAAATAACGCATCCACATAATCCATATGATGACTGATTTGCAATTTCTATTGCTTCTTCTACATCATCAAATCCTATTACTGAGATTACTGGTCCAAATATTTCCATATCTTTTGCAACTTCCATATCTTTTGTCACATTATCAAGTATTGTTGGATAGTAGTAAGCATCTTCTCTTCTTCCTCCACAAACTACTGTTGCTCCTTTTTCTACCATTTGATTTACTGTTTCTTCAAT
>CAZQTH010000079.1:0-3558 GCA_964596175.1 uncultured Clostridium sp.
GAAAGACAGGGCTACAAACCCCGCGTGGCGCTGGTATCGGAGGAAAAGAAGATGAGCTTCGACAAGGATGTCCAGCAGATCACACATCTTATCACCAGGGAATACCGCCGTGGAGTGGACGGCAGCTGGCTCAAAAACCTGATAGAGGAATACCACCATCCCGACATAAATTCAAGAGGAGGCAACAAGGCCGACGAATACCTGCTTTCATACCAGATACAAAAATATGTTGACGAGACCCCGCTCGCGTTCGAAAGCCGGAAACACCATCTTGACAATCTCAACAAGGTGCTCCGTTACGAGCGTTTCCGCCATGAGGTCATGCACCAGAGGGGCTTCCACCTTTGCATTGACTCCATCACGGCTGATGACATAAGGGATTTCAAATTCTGGCTGCAGGAGGAACACAAGTACGTTGACATGTATCCCGTGTTTTACCGGAACGAGGTCCGCCGCAATGTCGGGCAGGTACGTTCCGAGAACAGCATGTCGGGCTCCCTCTACCGCATACGCACCGTCATCAAATGGTGCATCAAACGCGGCCTTACACGAAACAACCCTTTCGACCAGTACCAGATCGCGCAGCCCATGTACGGCGACCCGTTCTACCTGACGCTTGAAGAACGGGACAAGGTGTACTACGCCGACCTGAGCGGCATGGGTGCCGGCTATCCGGTCTATCGTGACATCTTCATGTTCCAGTGCCTGATCGGTTGCCGTGTCAGTGACCTGAACAGGCTGACCAAGGCGAACATCGTGGACGGTTGCGTGGAGTACATCCCCCAGAAGACCAAACTGGAACACGCGGGCACGGTACGGGTCCCGCTTAACCAAAAGGCACTGGACATACTGGAAAGGTACAAGGATCTGGAAGACGCTCTGCTCCCGAGATTCTCGCATTTCGGCTACAACAAGAAGATAAAGGAGATTCTCAAATATGTGGGAATCGACCGTATGGTCAGGGTGCTCGACCCGAAGACACGCGAGGATGTGGCAAGACCCTTATACGAGGTGGCGACCACACACACGGCACGCAAGACCTTTATCGGGAACCTGTACAGGCAGGTCAAGGATCCGAACCTGATTGCCTCCATGTCCGGGCACTCTGAGGGAAGCCGTGCCTTTGCCCGGTACCGCAAGATAGACGACGAAATGAAGAAGGAGCTGGTAAACCTTCTGGACTGACCGTTCCCTTTTCCACCTATCCTTTTATATCCACCGATAATGCAATATGAATATGGACGAGCATAAACTGACATACGAACAGTTCAAGGAGGATATTCTCCAGTGGAAAAACGAACACAGGGAGGAATATAGCAGCTTTGCGAAAATGATGGCGGACGGTGACGAGAGGCAGTATCTTGCCGTCTGCAAAGCCGTATTCAGGCAACTGCCCGGCATCAGGCGGGAATGGGATTTGTCCTGGAACGATGACGGCACGGATGGCCTTGCGAATATATGCATGCAGTTCGCGGAGAATGCGGTACCGGGGCAAATCGTAGAGCTGTACAGGAAACAGAGGGAGGAAAACAGTCCTCTGCCCGACAACATTCCACCTGTCACATTGTGGGGCAGGATAAAGTCCTTTTTCAGCGGCAAATCCCCCAGGCCGGGTGTCACCCTTTCGGCACCGCTCGTGTTGAGCTGGCTGTATTACGGCAAGAGCTTCGAGGCGATGGCGGACATGGTCAGCAGGCAGGCGGGACACCCCAAGGCAGGGAACGCCGAAAGGCTGGGCTGCTCCCTTGTCGTCAGGCAGATTATCGAGGTGTCCATAAAGAACGGCTTCCGCACGCAGGAAGACTGGGACAGCCACTTCGCCATGAAGGGCGCCATTGAAAAAGGCAGCATCGGCGAATGGGCACTGCAGTCCGTAAAGGACGGGATGGGATGCGGTGATACCGGAGGCAGCCCGGCAGCAACGGACTCCGGCAGCGGCACGGTGCCGCAGGCACAGCGGACGGCAGGAAAGAAGAAGATACAGGAGCGGCCTCTCGCAGATTATCTTGATTGCGAGAACAAGGAGGATGTATTACAACATATCCGTGGTTTTATTTCCGTCAACACAAGTGCCATTCATCAGGCATTACCGTTCTATGTGCTGAAAGACCTGCAGCTGGTGGCCGGAATGCACGCCGCCAAGGAGTACAGCGTGGGGATGGCACTGCAGTTCCCCGACCTGCCCTCACTGAAAAGCGAGAGTGCCATACGGCAGGCGGTCGGCTTCCTTAAGGCGGCAAGGCACGTAATCAAGGACGGCAAAGACCAGATGGCACCCCTTATCGAGAGTGACGAGAACCGGGGACTGTACCGGACACTGGCGCAGGAAATCAGAAAAATCGCCACTGATGATGAAGTGGAAACGGCCTCCGGATAAGGCAAAATGAGCCGTCTTGCATGGTCATGCGGACTTAAATTGTCGTGACAATTTAAGACAATCCATTATATATCAACCTGTTTCAATTCCCATATACTTTTGCACCGTCAATCCTCTTCCCGGGGGTCGGCGGTGCTTCTCTTTTACAAGCCATCGGAAGCGGGGCACCAGGGAACTTTTGAAGATGGTCATCACAAAATTCAAAAACTGATATTTATGATTACCATAGAAAGTCTGGTCGAGCAGGGGGCGAACGTGAAACTGGAAGTAACGCCCGCCGACCTGAAGATGTTCGCCGAGTCCATCGTGCAACGCACCATCATGGCACAGCAGGAAGAACGGAATGCGGCGATGTCGCGTGAAGTGGAAGAGACATGGCTCAACACAAGACAGGTACGCGGGCTGCTGAACGTGTGTGAGGGTACGCTCAACCTGTGGGCGAAGCGGGGCTACCTTGTGCCTGTCAAGGTGGGAAACAAGAACATGTATGCCAAATCCGATGTCCGCCGTGTACAGACAGGCGGCAAGTCAGAGAGTGTGTCGGCCTACTGCAAAAAGAAGGGTATCTGACATGGAAAGCAGCCGGATTGAAATATGTAACATGATCCGCATGGAAGCGGAGCATGTCAGCGATACGGGTTTCCCTCTGGATGTCTTTCCACAGGCCGTGCAGTCCGTCATCCTCGACATGGCCCGGTACGAGAACTACAAGATAGAGTTCATCGCGACGGCCATGCTGTCGGCGGTATCGGCAGCATTGGGCGGGACCTACCGTATCCGCATCAAAGGCGAGTGGCAGAGCAACGCCGCCCTCTACATCATTCTCGTCGGCAGGCCGGGGCTGGGCAAGACACCGCCGCTGGAGGCGGCATACCGTCCCATACGGAAACACGACTATGGTCTTTTCAAGGGATACAGTGCCGAACGCGAGGCTTGGGAGGCGGCAGGCAGAAACGGCAGGAAGCCTGTACTGCGGCGTACCATCGTCTCGGACTTCACTCCCGAATCCCTCATCCGGATACATAGCAGCAATCCCCGCAGCGTAGTCATTCTGGTGGACGAGATCATGGGGATGTTCAACTCCGCCAACCGCTACACCAACGGGCAGCTCATTGAACAGTTGCTTACGGCATGGAGCGGCGGGGCACTGGACGTGACAAGGGTGAGCAATGACGAACCCG
>CAZQTH010000080.1:0-3547 GCA_964596175.1 uncultured Clostridium sp.
TTGCTACATAGCTAAATTCTTCTAGCATTTCTTCATTTGTCCTTAAATACAATGGTGCTTGGTTATCTGCATCTTTATAACCTTGTCCTGCTTCTAAAATTCTTCTATATATTTCATCTTGTGGATCCATAAAGTGAACATCACATGTTGCAACTACTGGTTTATTTAATTTTTCTCCTAAGTCCACTATTTTTCTATTTATATCTCTTAAAGCCTCTTCATCTTTTACTGTTTCATTTCTTATTAAAAAGTTGTTATTTGCTATTGGTTGTATTTCCAAATAATCATAGAAGTTTGCTATTTCTTCTATTTCTTCATCTGTTTTTCCAAGTTCTATTGCTTGATATAATTCTCCTGCTTCACATGCACTTCCTATAATTAATCCTTCTCTATACTTTTCTAACAAACTTTTTAAAATACGAGGTTTTCTATAAAAATAATTTATATGTGAATATGATACTAATTTATATAAATTACGTAACCCTATATAATTTTTAGCTAGTATTATTGCATGATATATTTTTAGTTTTTTATATTCTTCTTTTTTAGCTTCTTCTGTTCTACTAACTCTATCTATATCATCAATTTTTTTTGCTCCACGTTTACTAAGTATATCAAGCATTACATTAAATACTTTTACTGTTGTATCGACATCATCTAAAGCACGGTGAGCTACTTCTACTTTTATTCCCAAGTTTTCTGCAATTTTGCCTAGTTTGTATTTTTTATATTCTGGGAATAAATCTTTTGCTAAACTTAATGTATCTATATATGTGTAATCAAATTCATATCCTAAATTCTTAGCATTTTGTTTTAAAAATCCTACATCAAATCCTGCATTATGTGCAACTATTACTGAATCTCCTAAAAATTCTAATATTTTAGGAAATACTTTTTCTATTGTTTCGCTATCAGCGACCATTTCATCTGTAATATTAGTTACTTGCGTTACTCTCTCTGGTATATGCTTTTCAGGATTTACAAAACAAGAGAATTCATCTATTACTTCTCCGTTCTTTACTTTCATTATTCCTACTTCTGTTATTTTTTCTGTTGTTGCTGAAAACCCTGTTGTTTCCAGGTCTAATACACAATATGTTGTGTCTAAATCTTGTCCTTTTGAATTCTCTACTGCTGGATTTTTATCTGGTGCTAAATATGCTTCCATTCCATAAATTATTTTTATATCTGGGTTATCATAACCAAGTAATTTATGTGCTTCTGGGAAAGCTTGTACTACTCCATGGTCTGTTATTGCAATTGATTTCATTCCCCATTTCATCGCTCTTTTTATTAAGTCTGTTGCTGATGTCATTGCATCCATTTGGCTCATTTGAGTATGCATATGTAGCTCTACTCTTTTTACTTCTGAATTATCCATTCTTATTTTTTTCTTTAGTCCTTCTGTTTCTACTATTGTATTTACCATCACTGTTAATTCATTTGAAAAACTATCCATAGATGCTGTTCCAGCCACTTTAACTCCTTTTGCAGAAGTAATTCTTTTCATTTTCTTTTTAGCTTGGTCTTTTTCTAAAAATACTTTACAAGTTATTGTACTTGTTCCATCATATAAATCAAAACTAAATAATGTTTTTCCTGATTTTAATGTTCTATCTTCTGAATATATTACTTCTCCTTGTAAAGAAATCTTACCATCATCAACTCCTAAATCTGAGACTTTTACTAAAGGTTCTGTAATATTTAGTGAACTACCTAATATGAGTGGTGTACTTTCATCTTCTTCTGGCATTTGAGGAAATTCATTTTCTGTTGCAATAATTATATTTGCAATCATTGTTACGTCTCCTACATATGTATCTATTCCTGCTTTTCCTGTTACTTTTACTGCTTTTGCCTTGTTTATTTTTTCAATTATTTCTTGTCCTTCTTTTAGGTCTTTTGCAAATGATTTTATTGTAATTCTTCCTGTTCCATCGTAAATATCAAATATTAACATTCCTTTTCCAGATTTAGTTTCACGCACATTTGATGTTATAACTCTTCCTTCTAATGTTACTCTTCCCGTGTCTGCTCCTAAGTCTTTTATCATTAAATGTTTTTCTTTTGCCTTTGATGGTTTTCCCATTATATATTCTACATCTTCAATTTCTACTTCAACTGGAACTTCTCCAGACATATAGTCTTCATCACTTGGCATTTGATAATCTGGATCTACATATTCTGGGACAGTTTCTTCAGTTATTTCTTCATGATTTCTATTTTCTTCTTCAATATGTGCTATTATTTTTTCTTCCTCTTCCTCTAGTCTTTTCTTCATTGAGTTCATTTCCTCTTTAGATAATTCTTCCCTTAATTCAATGTTATATTTTTCTCCAAAAAGATCTTCTAAAACATGTGCAAGCTCTTTATCTGTTTTCTTAGCACGTAAAAAATCTGCACCTTTTATATGCATTATAACTAATATATCCTTACCTTCGACTTTTACATCACTTTTAAGTAAAAGCATTGGTTTCATTAATGGATATTTATGTGCCATATATGCAATTATATTTTTCCATTCAGAAGTAATACTTTTCTTTTCTACTGCATCATGGTATTTTATTTTCATATCTATATTTGTAAAATGAAATCTTTCTTTCAAAAATTCCTCAAAATACCATATTTCTTTTATTTCTATATATTCATCATAATATATTACTACTTCTAATGTATTTGTTTTCTTTATTACGTTTAAGCCCACTATTTGTGCATATTTTATATTAGAATTTGTTTTATAGTCACTAAATACTTCTCCTATTTTTTTTGTCCCCAAATTTTTCATCTCCTAACAAATTGTATTCTAACATAAAACGAAAACTAATTAAAGCGAACAGAGAAAAAAATATAAAAAAAAGCTACTATTTCTAGTAACTTTAAATCTTTTATTCCCATATTAATATAGGATAACCATTATTTATATTTTCTTGATTTTCTTTTTTTCTCTCTTCTTATTTCTATTTTTCTGTTTCTTTTTTCTGTTATCTCTATACTTTATATTTTTATTTTAATTTTTGGCTTTGGACTATTTATAATCCTTCTAAATCTTCTACGGTATTCTACCGAGTTACTCTTCAGGCTGCATCGCTATCCAGGTGCAAGTAGCTACTTGATATAAAGTGTGGCACGACAACCGTATGCTGGCAATGCTATTAGTCGGATAGCTGTAGCTGCGGTAGCTCGAAGGCCAGCTTGAACCACTATAGCCGTAGTAACCGCCCCCTATAGATTCTGTAGCGGGTAGCGTAGGCCTCCATTGTCCACTCGTAAACATTACCGGCTAGGTCGTATATGTTATTAGCCTTCCAATATTCACTATATCCTGTCGCTCTTTTACCTCCTGCTCCTGTTGCTGCATCTCCTGTACTATTTGAATAGTTTCCCCATGTTCTTGAATCTACTATCTCTGAATATGTCTTGCTTTCACTTTCTACTAACCATATTAGTGTTCTATCCCATTGACATCCCCATATTAAGCCTGTTACTATATTCTCATTATCTCCACTTAATGTTTTACACTTTTTGTACATTGTGTACCACGTTTGAC
>CAZQTH010000081.1:0-3522 GCA_964596175.1 uncultured Clostridium sp.
AATTATATGTGTCTATTTTTATTTCAAAGTGCGTCACTTAATTTTACCATTTATATCTTAAAAATAAACTATTTTTCGAATAATAGTTTATTTTTTTAATGTTTTATAGTAGAATAATATAAGAGAATTTTAATTAAAATCTCTTTATTGAATAAATACCTTTAGGAGGTATCTTTATGAAAAATTTAAAAGTAGCCATTGTTGGTGCAACAGGTCTTGTTGGTAGGTCCTTTATAAAAGTTTTAGAAGAAAAAAATTTACCAATCGAAAAATACACTTTATTTGCAAGTAAAAGAACTGCTGGTAGCAAACTTACTCTTTTAGGAAAGGAGTATGAGGTTCAGGAATTAAATGAGCATTCTTTTGATTCTGGTTTTGACTATGCTTTATTTTCAGCAGGTGGAGAGGTTTCTAAAAAATATGCCCCAATTGCAGCTGAAAAAGGTTGTATTGTAATTGATAATAGCAGTTATTTTAGAATGCATGATGATGTGCCATTAGTAGTACCAGAAGTAAACTTCGATGATGTTTGGAATAATCATGGAATTATTGCTAACCCAAACTGTTCTACTATTCAGGCAATGCTTCCGCTTAAAGCTTTAGATGATAAATACGGAATAAAAAGAGTTGTTTATTCTACTTATCAGGCAGTTTCTGGAGCTGGAAAAAATGCATTAGATGATTTAGAAAATACCGATAATAGCAAACCTTTAAAGAAATTTCCTCATCCAATATTTAATAATTGTTTACCTCATATTGACTCATTTTTAGATAATGGATATACTAAAGAGGAAATGAAAATGATAAATGAAACAAGAAAGATTTTACATCATCCTGATTTAAAAGTTACAGCAACTACAGTTAGAGTTCCTGTTTCCAATTCTCATTCTGAATCTATTAATGTAGAATTAGAAAAAGATTTTGAATTGGATGATTTAATAAATACCTTAAGAGACTTTCAAAATATTGTTATAGTAGATAATCTTGAAAAAAATGAATATCCTATGCCAATAGATGCAACAGGTCATGATGAAGTTTTTGTTGGTAGAATTCGTCGAGACAATTCTGTTAAGTCTGGTGTAAATCTATGGGTTGTCGCAGATAACATTAGAAAAGGTGCTGCAAGTAATGCTGTTCAAATACTAGAAAAATTGATTTATGAAAATTTAAAATAAGAGGCAGAACCTCTTATTTTTTATTCTTTCATTTTTCGTAATATTTTCTCATAATTATTTAATAGTCATTTTTTCTATTTATTTAAACTTAGATATATCACCATAAGAAATACTATATTATTTTTTATTTATTTTTTCTTTTATTTTTTTTATTTCTTCAATACTTAATCCTGTTGCTTTTTCTATTTCTTTTTCGCCATATCCCATTTTTAATAAATTATTTGCTACCTCATATAATCCATTTTTTCTTCCTTCTTTTCTTCCTTCTTCTCTTCCCTCTTTTCTTCCGATACGTTGTCCTAAATTTAATCCTCGTTCTTCTCCTTCTTCTCTTCCAATTCTTAGTCCTTCATCTCTTTGTTTCTTAAACTGTTCATCTATTCTTTCTTTTATCGCTAACATTTCTCTTCCTCCTCTTTTATTTTTTTGTAATTATTTAATAGTCATTTTTTCTATTTATTTAAACTTAGATATATCACTATAAGAAATACTATATTATTTTTTATTTATTTTTTCTTTTATTTTTTTTATTTCTTCAATACTTAATCCTGTTGCTTTTTCTATTTCTTTTTCGCCATATCCCATTTTTAATAAATTATTTGCTACCTCATATAATCCATTTTTTCTTCCGTTCTTTTTTTCCTTCTTCTCTCCCTTCTTCTCTTCCTTCTTTTCTCCCTTCTTTTCTCCCTTCTTCTCTTCCTTCTTTTCTTCCTTCTTTTCTCCCTTCTTCTCTTCCCTCTTTTCTTCCGATACGTTGTCCTAAATTTAATCCTCGTTCTTCTCCTTCTTCTCTTCCAATTCTTAGTCCTTCATCTCTTTGTTTCTTAAACTGTTCATCTATCCTTTCTTTTATTGCTAACATTTCTCTTCCTCCTCCTTTATTTAATTCTTTTATTAATTCTTCTATATTCTTAGATAGTATTTTTCCTGATAAAGTTATTCTTACTACTTCATTCATTATTTTGTAATCCTCTTTTTTTATCCTCTTAAATACTTCCCTACTACATTCTATAAAGTCATCTACATCTTTTGCTTTTTCTAAATACATTGCTTTATCTAACAGCCATTCACTTTCTAACAATTTTTCTTTTGTATACATATTTACATCTTCTAATACATAACTTCCTAGTGTTTGAATATCAAATGTTTTTTTTGTTCCTTTACCAAAAATATCTTCTTGTTCCTCTCTTATGCTCCTTTTTGCTTTCCAGCTATCAGCTCCTGTATGTATTACTATTGCAAGCACAGTTGCTTCCTTTTCGTCTTTTAGTTTTGCTTCACATGTCCTCATTATTTCTATGTCATAATTTAATACTCTAAATGGCATATGATAATCATTTCTTGTTTGTTGTTCAATTAAAAAGAATGTTTTACTTCCCTTTAGCTTATATATTATATCTGCTTCTAGTACTTTTCCTCCTTTTTGTCTGAACTCTTTATCGTATAATTCTATATTTTCTGGCTTTATATCTAAATAAAATTTTTTGTTTATTAGTCTTACTGCTTCTTTTTTATTTGATAATATGTTTTTAAATATTTTGTCATGTTTTTTATCTAATTCTGTCTTTTTTCTTTCATATTCCTCTATATATGGTTGCACTTCCTCTAAAATAAAATTTTTAAATTTTTCATTTGACATACATTTTACGAATTGTTCATGTGTAAATTTGTGTGTACATTTTTCTATTTCTTCCATATTTTCTATCACTCCTATTATAGTATTGTTTAATCTAAAAGTCAAGATTTATTTAAAAGTAAATCGTACTTTTCTTTTAATAAAACTATAACTTTTTTTATATTTTATTTATTTTCTTTAACTTTTTCTTATTTTTTGTTTGTCTTCTTTTAATTAATAATTACAAAATATAGAAATCTTTTAGAATTTTAAAATAGAATCTAATTTTAAGATATAAGATATGATACTAAAATAAATTATAAACAAACATATTAAATAACTATTTGGAAAGAATAAAAAGAATAAAAGAATATATTTTTATACTACCGTCTATCACCTTCTTTACAGCTTTTTCTTTATTATCTTGGATTTTTTAAGAGAGAACCTCTTTTAAGAATTAATATTTCCATGATTTAAAGTAGTATTATAATACCATTTTAAAACGGTTATGTCAATTTTTTTTACTTTTTATTAGATTTTCATATTTTAGTAGTAGTAAGCAATTTGTCCCATTTTTAAACACTCTATTTAAACAAAAGTTAAAAATAAAAATTAAGGAAGAACCAAAAATTTATTATGATTCTTCCTTCTACTTTTTTATCTTTATGCACTATTTTTTACGTTTTCTTTCTTTTTTCTCATAGCTTAGTAATAAGCCTACTGTGATTA
>CAZQTH010000082.1:0-3476 GCA_964596175.1 uncultured Clostridium sp.
CTATTGAATGTTTTTATGCTCAAGGTTATCCTAAAGATTATAAATTACCAGCAGATATGAGTGATGCTAGACTATATAAACAAGCTGGAAATAGCGTTGTAGTTCCTGTAATAAAAAGGATAGCAGAAAATATTATTAAAGCAATGAACTCTTAAAATATATTGATGTTATTTAAATCTACTATTTAATAAATACTATAGATTTCTAGTAAACTACAAATCTATAGTATTTTATTATGTTTTATAAAATATTAATTAATTTCTAAAATTTTTTTATTTTCACAATATAAACATAGAGATTTTTCCTCTCTTTTGGTTTCCAATGGATATTCAATAAACCCTTCATATTCATTATCGATATTTTTAAATTGACCACATATCATAAACACGATTACTGGACTACTAGTATTTTCCATGGTTACTAAGGCTATATCTTTATTATTGCCTATAAAAACTGATACTTTACCAATTATATTTTTTTCGTTATTCTTATATATTGTGTCTTGTGCCAATGAAAATATGCATATTGTAATTTCCTTTAAAAGTTTATCATTGTCTTTCTCAAAATTAATATTAAATTTATCTCCAATAATTTTCCATTCGTTTTTCCATAATTCCCAATCTATTCCATGATAGCCTTCTACTTTACCTCTTTCATTTCTTTGATAAGAATTATTAATTGCATTTTGAATACTGTCTCTTATTTCTCCTCTATCTCTATCTCTATGAGCTATTAAATCACAAAATTCTAATATAGGGTGATATTTAGTTTTATCTATTTGCTCTCTAATTTGTTCTCTAATAAATATTAAAAAACCTAATATATCATACTCATCAAACAAGTAATTTTCAATTAAATTTCTATAGTGGTTTAAAATCACATCATTTTTCGTCATATTTTGTTACTCCCATTGATTTTTAGAATTTATAATATTTTATTAATATTATCACATTTCTACAGTTATTTCAAAGAAAAATGAATTTTATCTATTCTTATGTTTATATTCTATATTTTCTTTTTAATTATTTTATATTTATTAAGTTTATCATATATACTATTTATTTCAAATATTTCTTTAAGTTTATTTTTCAGAATATTTGCATTTTCTATTGATATTCTATTATTTACAATGGCTAAATTAATTATCAAACAAACATGATTATAATTTTCTCCTTCCAGTATATCACTTATAATATAATCCACAACCTCAAAATCAAAGTAATTTTCTTTTTAAAATTTCAAACTCCTTTAAAGTTTCATTGACTTCTACTACACTAGCTGATGCATAATTTTTTGATATTTTTTTCATAATATTTGTATCTCCTTTTTTTAGTAATAATAGCATATCCTCTCAATTTATTGAAGTGTTTTTTGGAATTTCACTCAATTTATTGAAAGGTTTTTAATTCTTAGTTTGCTAAAATAAAAAAAGGAAGAAGGTGTTATAATCGTGGAATTTTCTGATTTAATTGCCTTGAAAATAAAGGAATTAATGCAAGAAAAAAATATTACTATTTATAAGCTAGAAACTATTTCAGGGGTATATAGTTCTACTATTGCAATGTTTTTGACAAGAAAGACAAAAACAATTAGATTAGAAAATCTTTTATATATCTGTGAAGGCTTAGGAACTAATTTATCTGAATTTTTTGCGGACGAAAGATTTAAAGAAGCTGAAGCTAAAGAATGGACTAGAAAGAAAAGTAATTGATATTTAATTTAGTATTATTAAATTAAATATCAATTACTTTTTTATTTAAACGTTTTATATTTTATTTTTAATAACCTCCATCCACTTTTATTATTTCATCATTTATAAAATCAGCATCATCACTTGCTAAAAATGTAACTATTTTTGCAATTTCACTTGGCTCTGCAAATCTTTTCTTGTAAATTTTATTAGTTTCTTCTTCAATTAAATTTTTAGGAAGTTCTTTGTTCATATCTGTATTTACCCAACCTGGTGCTACACAATTTACATTTATGTATGGTGCAAATTGAATTGCTAAATTATGTGTCAAATTAATTAATCCTGCCTTTGATGCGTCGTAATCTATACTCGTTGGAAAAAATGTATTTATACCATTGGTACTTGATATATTAATTATTCTTCCAGATTTATTTTTTAGCATTTCATTTCCAACATACTTACTTACAATAAATGGTGCTATCAAATTCACACTTAATGTTTTTTTCCAATCTTCTGCTGTTCTATCTTCAAACTCTTTATCAATGGCAATACCAGCATTATTTACAAGCACGTCTATTCTTTTAAATTCTTTTTTTATGTTTGCTACCATTTCTTGTACTTCATCTTCATTTGAAACATCTGCTTTTATTGTTAATGCTTTAATACTATATTTATTTTCTAATTTTTCTTTTAATCTTTTGGCTTCATTATATTCTTTTATGTAATTAATAACAACATTATAACCTTTTTTAGCAAAATCTGTAACTATTGCTTTTCCTATTCCTCTAGAGCTTCCAGTAACTAATACAAGTTTATTCATACAAAATCCTCCTTTACACATTTCTTTTTATATAATAATATATTGCAATTTGTGCATTACTTACTATATTTTGGGGTTTCATAACATTTGGTTATATTAAAAAATAACTAATTACTACTTTTTCCTTACTTAACGTATATCTTTATTTACGTCATAATTATAATTTTTTGAAATTAATTCTTTGGCTTTTGCATCTAAGTAATTACATAATTCATCTAAAAACATAAAATCTAATGAGTCTATTTTTTCGTACTTTTCATAAATGTATCTCCAATTTATAAAAGCTTCTGAAATATTTTCAATTTTATCTTCAATATTTGTAAACTTCTTTAAACGCATTTCATGATGCAAATTTGATTTGAAATCATTATTCGTTTTAGAATATAATTTAAATATTTTATGTCCATTTATTCCTTTTAAATCTTTAATATCAATATTGTTTTCTAATAAAATTAATTTTAAATATATCTCGCATGCAAAAGATTTGTTTACTATAAAAGGAGTTTGTTTGCTTATTATTTTCTTGCCACGTGCTGTGACTAGGGAGTGTCCATTAAGTTTAACTTGAGAATTGTCTTTTAAATTATATTGACTAATCCAATCTTCTAATTTAATATTATTAAGTGTTATTTGGCAATAATTTGTCCAATCTCCTATTTCACTTGGTATAATTAACATTTCTTCAATAGGAACAGCATTTTTAAATTGTCTTGCTGTAGTATACATTATTATCCTATTTTTCCCTTCTGCACTTACATTATCAAAATGTATAAAATTATTATTCATATTTTTCATAATTCTCCTTACAAATTACTATTTGATTATAGCATTTGCTATAAAATTAAGCAATATACTTATTTCTATTTTTATTTTTCTTTTATGTTTTATTTTTTATAACTCTTGCCACCTCATCAATTATAGTTTTATTTGTAAAAAGATACTTATCATATTCAAACCCAAAAATCT
>CAZQTH010000083.1:0-3441 GCA_964596175.1 uncultured Clostridium sp.
TCATTACGATCCGCCTGTGGCACTTGTTCAAAAATATAGAGGCTGGTACTCTAGACAATCCATAGAGCTCTTTATCAAATACGCGAAAGTGTGCTTTGATAGATTTGGGCAATATGTAAAATATTGGCTTACTTTCAATGAAGTGGATGCCATGCTTCGCCATCCGGTAACAAGTGGAGGCCTCATAGAAGACCAATTTAATGATGTTCCATTTGAGCAGGCAATTTATCAGGCGATGCATCATCAAATGGTCGCTTCCGCTTTGGCAGTCAAGATGTGTCATGAAATGTGTCCCGACGCGAAAATTGGCTGTATGATGACAAAACTGCTCTTCTATCCCTACACGTGTAAGCCGGAAGATAATCTGGCAGCACAGAAAAGAATGCGAAGTATTTATCGCTATGTAGATATTCAGGTGTTTGGCGAATATCCCAAATATCTGTTGAAAGAGATCGAAAATAAAGGATTGACAGTGGAAACTCATCCGGAAGATAGTCATATTCTGAAAGAAGGAACCGTAGATTTTGTATCCTTTAGCTACTATATGACATCTTGTCAGGCGGCAGATATGAGAGGGCTGGATATGGCTCCCGGCAATACAGTAAACGGAGTAAAAAATCCTTACCTGCCGTCCAGTGATTGGGGGTGGCAGACAGATCCGTCCGGTTTGCGGTATTCTCTAGTAGAACTGTATGATAGGTTCAGAAAACCGCTGTTTATTGTAGAAAATGGCTTAGGCGCCAACGATGTCGTGGAAGCAGATGGGAAGGTTCATGATCCCTACAGAATGGAATATTTGCGCGACCATGTGAGAGCTATGAGCGATGCCATCAATGAAGACGGAGTTGAATTGTGGGGCTATACATGGTGGGGATGTATCGACATTGTATCAGAGTCAACTCGCCAGATGTCAAAACGATATGGATTTATCTACGTGGATATGGACGATTATGGAAATGGAACTTTCCAGAGAATTAAAAAGGATAGTTTTTACTACTATAAAAAAGTAATTGAATCCAATGGGACAGATTTAACAATCGAGGAGGGTAAACATGAAAAACTATAAAAATCTTGCCAAAAATATCGTAAAAAACGTAGGCGGCAAAGAAAATGTGATCAGCGTAGCGCATTGTGCGACCAGATTGCGGTTTAATTTGAACGACGAAGGAAAAGCAGACGATGATGCGATCAAAGGTTTGGATGGCGTGGTTACGATCGTGCATACGGCGGGACAGTATCAAGTTGTGATCGGAAATGCTGTGCCTCAGGTCTATGCAGAAGTCGTAGATGAACTTGGAATGGTTCCGGACAAAACTGACAGCGCACAAAAGAAAATGAAGCCAGGCGAAAAGATTCTGGATATGATCACCGGAATTATGACTCCTATTATCTCCATTCTATGCGCAATGGGCCTTTTTAAAGGCATTTTGTCCATTTTAACCTTTACCGATGTAATGTCCTCGGACAGTGGGATCTACACACTTTTGAGTGCGGTTGGAGACAGCGTTTTTACTTTCTTCCCGGTTTTATTAGGATATACGACAGCTAAAAAAGTAAAAATGAATCCCATCCTCGGTATGAGCATTGGATTGGCGCTCTGCATGTCATCGATCCAGAGTGTGGATCTGGAGATCTTGGGGCATGTGTTTAATGTAAAATACACATCTTCTGTTCTGCCGGTTATCTTTATCGTACTGTTGGCAGCGCCATTTGAAAGATGGCTAAAAAAGGTGCTTCCAGAGGTCATTCGTTCTTATTTTACTCCTATGATCGTTATGGCGGTTATGGTGCCTTTGGGATATTTGATCATTGGGCCTATCGCAACACAGATCGGAACATGGATCAGCAATATTTTGCTTGGCATTTATGATATCAGTCCAGTCGTTGCTGGTGTATTAATTGGTGGATTGTGGCAGGTTCTTGTTGTTTTTGGTGTACATTCCGTTTTGACAGCTGTAGGAAGAATGACTATTTTAAGTGGGCAGGCAGATCCGATCCTGGCGATCCAGACGTATATCTGCTTTGCGCAGACGGCTGTCGTTTTTGCTATCTGGTTAAAAACAAAGGATAAAAAGCTGAAGTCCATTGCAACACCGGCCTGGACATCTGGTCTCTTTGGCATTACGGAGCCGGCAATCTATGGCATAACACTTCCCAGGACGAAGATGTTTGCGATTTCATGTATTGGCGGAGCTATTTCCGGAGGTCTTGCAGCGATCCTCGGACTTAGGATGTATTCCTTGGGCGGTATGGGATTGTTTGCATTTACTACCGTTATGGATCCCTCGGATCCGATTCCGGGATTAATCAATTCCGCGATTATCATTCTTGTCACATTTGTCAGTTCGTTTGTTCTTGGATTCCTCTTTTACAGGGATGACAAACCAAAAGTTTAAATCTTCAGTTGAACTTCGGACAGGCTCACACCGGGTTGAGCCTGTCCGAATGGGAGGAGGCAACATAAAAAATGGGGTTTAAAAAGGATTTTTTATGGGGAGGCGCCATTTCGGCAAATCAGGCAGAAGGCGGATGGAATGAAGGAGGCAGAGGCGAAAGTTTTTGTGATCATGTCTCATCCGGTTCAAGAGATAAGAAGAGAAGGTTTCTCAGAAAATTGGATCTGAATGAAGAATATCCAAGTCACATTGCGATCGATTTTTACCATAAATATCGTGAAGACATCAAATTGCTGGCGGGAATGGGCTTTAAAGTCTTTCGGATGTCCATATCCTGGAGCCGAATTTTCCCCAATGGAGATGATGAGACACCTAATGAGGCAGGTCTTGCATATTACGACAGTGTATTCGATGAGTGCCATAAGTATGGGATAGAACCTCTCGTAACATTATGTCACTTTGAATATCCCTATGCGCTAGTAAAAAAATATCAGGGCTTTTCTAGCAGAGTCATGATTGAAATTTATAAAAAGTATGTGAGAACCGTTTTTGAGCGTTATAAAAATAAGGTCAAATACTGGCTTACATTCAACGAGGTAAACTTTGGGCTGATTCCTATGGGCACGCTGCATGTATTGGGAATGCTTGATGACCGGACGACGGATTATCGGGAACCTTACGATGATCCGCAGGCAAGATTTCAGGCGATGCATCATGTGATGCTTGCCAGCGCAGAAGCGGTCAGGATTGGACATGAAATCAACCCGGATTTCAAAATCGGCAATATGATTGGTTCCTGCACCATGTATCCGCTTACCTGCAATCCGGAAGATGTTCTTTTGGTACAGCAGTTTGACCATATGTTCAATGACTATTGTGCGGACATCCAGGTGTTTGGCGAATATCCATATTATGCGGATAAATATTTCCGCGATCATCATATCACCATCCATATGGAAGAAGGAGATACGGAAGTTTTAAAAAATGGCCGTGTAGACTTTTATTCTTTCTCTTATTATATGAGTAATTGTGTCACGGCGGAAAA
>CAZQTH010000084.1:0-3318 GCA_964596175.1 uncultured Clostridium sp.
CTAAAATAGAAGTAAAACCAGTAACAAATCAAATAGATGATTTATTAGAACAAATAAGAATTAGAGTTGCAAAAAATGAAAAAATATTAGTAACAACTTTAACAAAAAAGATGGCAGAAGATTTAACAGAATATTTAAAAGGTTTAGATATAAAAGTGAACTATATGCATTCAGACATAAAAGCATTAGAAAGAATGGAAATAATTCGTAATTTAAGACTTGGTGAATTTGATGTTTTAGTAGGAATAAACCTTTTAAGAGAAGGGTTAGACATTCCAGAAGTATCTTTAGTTGCAATACTAGATGCAGACAAAGAAGGTTTCCTTCGTTCAGAAAGGTCACTAATACAAACAATAGGACGTGCTGCAAGAAATACAGATGGAACAGTTATAATGTATGCAGATGAATTAACAGAAAGTATGGAAAAAGCAATATCAGAAACAAATAGAAGAAGGAAAATACAACAAGAATATAATGAAAAGCATAATATAACACCGAAAACAATTAATAAATCAGTAAGAGATTCAATCTCAATAATAGACTCAAAAGACATAGAAGTAGAATATAAATTCGAAAAAGAAGATGATATCAAAGCAACAATTAATAAACTTACAGATGAAATGCTAAAATATGCAGCAGAGATGGAATTTGAAAAGGCAGCAGAATTACGTGATAAAATAAAAGAATTGGAAAAATTAATTTAGGGACGTTTCCAATTGCCCATTTTTGGGCAATCTGGGACACATCTATAACGATAAAAGAGGTATAGTTTATGAAGTATAATCCAAATAAAATAGTTATCTTTGACTGGGGAGGAATAGTAGAAAGTCATAGAAAAGGAGAAAATAATTATCTAAAAATAATAGTAAATATTATAAGTTTATTTAATACAAATATAGATAAAGGTGAAATAATCTCTTTATGGAAGAAATGTTTATATGATGAAAGCGGAAGAAGTATAAGTGCATGTGATAATTCTAAAGATATTCAAAGATGGTTTGATAGAATTAAAGAAAAATACAATTTAAATTGCAATTTTGAAGAATTTTATAATGTTTACAAACTAAAATTTGAAGATGTTGATTATTATAAAAATGTTGTAAAATTAGAGCATGAAACTAAGAATAGATGTAAAATAGGAATTTTATCTAACTTAACATTACTAGATAAAGAAAGAATAGATAAACAATTAGAGTTAAGCAAGTTTGATTATGTATGGCTATCTTGTGATTTAGGAGAAGAAAAATCAAATGATAAAATTTATGAAATAGTGGAAAATGATTGTAAAATTGTTCCTCAAAATATTCTATTTATTGATGATAGAGATGATAATATTATTGAAGCTAAGAAAAGAGGCTGGAATGTTTATAAAGGTCACGGATATGAAATAGATAATATAAAAAATGCAATAAATGAATTCTTAAATAAAAACTAGCCTATTTTGAAGGCTAGTTTTATTTATTTAAATCATACAAATCATTATCAATTAAAAGTTTTGCTCTTTTTCTAGTTTTTTCATCTGCATTTAATGAGTTTTTTAAAAATTCTGGATGATTTATTAAAAATTCTCTCATAGTTTTATCTGGATTATTAAAGAAATTCTTTAACATTTCTAATTGTGAAGTATTTATAATTCCCATGTCAAGAGCTTTTTCAAATAAATCATTATCTACTTTTACTAAAGATAAACTTTTAATTCCCTTTTCAGAAAGTTTTTCTTCTCCTCCTTGCATTCTATCTACAACAACACATGACCAAAGTATTTTTCCACCTAAACTTTCAATTGCAGGAATCCATGCACGTAAATAACTAGATGCAACTGTAATTAAGTCAGCAATATGTAATACTTTCTTATTTTCTATATTATAACTTTTTTTAGTTTCATTAAAATGAGAATCTGAAATAACTGAACTTAAGTTTTTATAAATAGTAATATGAGGTTTATTTAATAAATAAGCTAAAATATTAGAGAAAAACCAATCACGTCTTTCACCACCAGATATATAATCAACCTCTGATATATCTATATTTTCTATAATATAGTCTTTCATAGAATCTATTACATTATGATAAATTTCATTTTCATTATATTGTTTTAATACCTTTTGAAATACTTTTTCTGGTAGAATTGCTTTGTCAGATAAACATTCATCTATAAAAGATAACAACTCAGTTGCTTCTTTTTCACTTCCATAAATAAAATGTGTATTGATAAAATATGGACCAATTTTTCCAGATGTGTACCAAAAGGGTTTATTTTCTTCACAAAATTTTATAGCTTTTGTTTCAAATAAATATGACATAATATTAGACATAAAAATTTCCTCCTTAAATTTTCCTAAAAATATATTAATATAAAATATTAGATAAGTCAAGAGAAATAGGGAAATAAAGTAGTTGGTTGATATGTCCATAACCAGGTATATACATCTCTTCTTACTATTGACTTTTGATATGTTTTTCTGTATATTATTAAAAGATAAAAATAAAGGAGGGGAATATGAAACATTTAATTGATATCAAAGACTTATCAAGAAAAGAAATTGACGAACTAATTGATGTGGCAAAAGATATAATGGCAAATAAAGAAAAATATGCAAAAAAATGTGAGGGCAAAAAACTAGCAACTTTATTTTATGAACCAAGTACTAGAACAAGACTAAGTTTTGAAGCTGCTATGTTAGATTTAGGAGGTAATGTATTAGGATTTTCCTCTGCAAATACTAGTTCTGCCTCAAAAGGAGAGACTGTTGAGGATACAGTAAGAATGGTAGGAGTATATGCAGATATTATTACCATGAGACATCCAAAAGAAGGAGCTCCATTTGTTGCTTCAATGAAAGCAGAAGTGCCAATTATTAATGCAGGAGACGGAGGACATTGTCATCCAACACAAACTTTAACAGATTTATTAACAATTCAATGTGAGAAACACAGATTATCTGATTTAACAATAGGTATCTGTGGTGATTTAAAATTCGGAAGAACTGTTCATTCATTAATTACAGCTATGAGTAGATATAATAATATTAAAATCGTATTAATTTCACCAGAAGAATTAAAATTACCAGATTATATAAAAACAGATGTATTAGAAAAAAATAACATGGAATATGTAGAAACAAACAATATGGAAAAATATATGCCAGAATTAGATATATTATATATGACAAGAGTACAACAAGAGAGATTTTTTAATGAAGAAGATTATATCAGATTAAAAGATTATTATATTTTAAATATAGAAAAAATAGAGAAAGCTAAAAAAGACTTATGTATTATGCACCCATTACCAAGAGTAAATGAAATAGCAGTAGA
>CAZQTH010000085.1:0-3240 GCA_964596175.1 uncultured Clostridium sp.
ATTATATCTATATAATTAACAATATTATTATCAAAATTCATTTTTATTTTAATTTCAGAAGTGTTGGTATCTCTATTTATATATTGTAAATCACCTATTTTATAATAATTATCTTCATTCACTTCCTTTATTCCACTCATATAAATTTGTCTTTTTGTTTCTACTAATGCATCTATCAAATTAGATATTAACAATGTTTTACCAGTTCCATTTTTTCCAACAATTACTAATGAAACTGGATTATTAGAAGCATTTCTTTTAAATTTATAATTAAAATTTTCTATACAACCATAATTTTCTATATCTATTTCTTCAATATACATTTTTTTCCTTTCTTTCTATTACATATTATATATAGTTATGTGCTTACATATCTTAATTCTATTTTGCCATTCAATAAATTTGGTAGTAATGTATCTCTCAATTGTTCCAAAGTTTTATTTTGTAAAGTATTATATGCTATTTTAAACATTATTGGCTCAACATCTTTTTCAAATTTTATTATCTCTGATTTTTTTGCTAATTTAATTTCTAATGATTTTAGTTCTGTTTGATTTAAGCCTGGTTGAGCAGCTTTGCTACTTGCCATAGTAAATATTTTATTTCTATTTTCTTGGCTATATAATGTAAAATACAAATAATATTTTGCCCAATTATTCATAGTATTAATAACAAATACATGCTCATTAACTGCACATTTTTCGTATGGGAAACCATTTAATGCCATTGACACTTTCCCAGTGTATGCTCCATCTTTATATAAAAGTACATCTCCTGATTTTACAATTCCATTTTTCAATTTATTGAAATATTCTTCACTAATATATTTTTCAGATGCATAATTATATACTCCAAATTTTTCAATCTTTTCTGCACCAATACTTGGAATACCTGTACTTTTTGCTCCACCTTTAGGTCTTGAACCAGTTGAAATATTTGAAACTAATTTAGATAATTTACAGTCAATTCCATTTTCATATATTTGCTTAAACATATTTTCAGCTAACTCGTGCAAATTATTATTTACTTGATTATTTAGCTCTATTTTCTTGTCTAACTTATCTATAATATCAACCAATTTATTTTGTGTTTCAAGTGATAAATCTACTATTTTAAATGTTAATAAATCATTGATTTTTATATTAGGTTGTCCCGTTGTACCAAAAGCTATAGTGTCTATAAAGTTTCTAAAATCACTTGTCTGCAGATTATAATAAATGTATTTACTATTATATTTTTTTCTATTTACTTTTAATCTAATTAAGCCATTATTATAAACAGCTTCTAAATCTCTATCAAAAAATTTGTTTATTCCAATTGTACTTCCTGTCCTTGCAATTAAAATATCATCTTTTTCTAATTTATATTTTTCATAATTTTCATCATTAACATTTGTAAATCCCCAATTTTCATATTCTCTATGGTTAGAAATATCTCCTATCCTTAAACATTTTTTTCCAGTATTAAAATCTACTATTGGTGCTCTTTGTATTGCATCAGCTCCAGTATTAGCAGAAATCACCACATCTTTCAATCTAATTTTTTTATATTCCATACCCTATCGCCTCCAAGTTCTTCTTTATTTCATCTTCCAACTTGTGAGACTCTTCAAATTGCTTTCCGAGTTCAGTAGTTAATGTTTTCATCTTTTCTTCAAAAGGAATACCATCATCTTCCTCTTCTTCCACTCCAACATATCTACCAGGTGTAAGAACATAGTTGTTTTCTCTTATTTCATCAATTGTTGCCACTTTGCAAAATCCTGGTACATCTTCATAATTTTCATTTTTTTGGAAATTATGATATGTATCTGCTATTTTTATAATATCATTTTCATCTAACTCTCTTAATTTTCTTGTAACCATTTTTCCTAAGTTTCTAGCATCAATAAATAAAGTCTTTCCTTTTTGTTTCTTATTTCTATTTAATATCCAAATGCTACAAGGTATTGTAACTGTATAAAATAAGTTAGAAGGCATAGCTAAAATACAATCTACTAAATCTGCTTCTAGTATATTTTTTCTTATTTCACCTTCTCCACTTGTATCACTAGATAGAGCACCATTGGCTAATATTACTGCTGCCTTTCCATTAATCGATAATTTAGAAATCATATGTTCTAACCAAGCATAGTTAGCATTTCCCTTTGGTGGTATTCCATATTTCCATCTTGGATCATCTAATAATTTTTCTTGTCCCCAATCTGAAATATTGAATGGTGGATTTGCTAATATAAAATCTGCTTTTAAATCTTTGTGTAAATCATTTTGAAATGTATCATCTGCAAATTTTCCTAAATTTCCTTCTATACTTCTTATTGCTAAATTCATCTTTGCTAATTTCCAAGTTGTTGGATTTTTCTCTTGTCCATATATACTCAAATTATTTACATTTCCTTGATGTCTTTTTATAAATTTTAAGCTTTGTACAAACATTCCACCAGAGCCACAACATGGGTCATAAACTCTTCCTTTATATGGTTCTATCATTTCCACCATTGTTCTAACCAAACAAGCTGGTGTGTAAAATTCTCCACCTTTTTGTAATTCATTTGATGCAAATTGTCCTAAAAAATATTCATATATTCTTCCTAAAATATCTTTATCTTGTGCTTCTTTGCTTCCGATTCTCACATTTGTAAATAAATCAATTAATTCTCCCAAATTAACATTTTTATAATCAGGACTATTATACTGTTTTATCAAAACTCCTTTTAAGCTTGGATTCTCTTGTTCTATTGCTTCTAAAGCACTATCTAAAATCTGACCAATATTACTATCCTTTGAATGAATATTTAAATATTCCCATCTTGCTTTAGCTGGTACATAAAAAATATTTTCTGCTGTATAAGAATCTCGATCCTCTTCTAATCCATATCCTTCTTCAACAAGTTCTTGATATTTTTCTTCAAATGAATCAGATATATATTTCAAAAATATTAACCCTAACACAATAAACTTATAACTTGATACAGGCACAGCACCTCTCATTTTATCCGCTGCTTCCCATAATTTTTTCTCTAAATCTTTTAATTCTTCTTCTTTCATTTTTTTGCACCTCTAATTTTTATTTATCCATGTTATTTATATCATAAAACGACTTTTTTCTCAATAAGTATATGGTATTTTTTTCCTTCTAATTCTAATCTATAATACAAATCACTTCAACTTTATCTTTCAAAAAGTCCTAACTTCTTCTAAGCAAAAATCATTACAAACAACTTTAAACCTAATATTACTA
>CAZQTH010000086.1:0-3157 GCA_964596175.1 uncultured Clostridium sp.
ACCTCTCTTATCTATTATAATGAAGAATATATATCTAGGAGGCACAATATAATAAAAAAACGTTAAATGAAAATTTAGAAAATCTTTTTTATAATATATTTTTACTTTTTTTATGTTCTCATATAATTTCACCTTTTGACCCCTTATTTAATTTACTTTCTAAAATATATATTTGTCTTTTTTAAATTGAGTATAAGAAGTAGAAAATTTAATTTTTTCATAAAAAAATTAATTTTTTTTTCGCCGGTCTTGATGCATTTTTATCATTTTTACAATTGTCATTAAATCTTTTACACATTTTATAAGCAACTATAAGGAATAAGTGGATTAGAGTATATATATAGGAGGCACAATATAATAATAAAACATGAAGTGAAAATTAATAGAGGTCTCCTAGAATATAGTGCTGTTATTGCAGATATATTATATTTTATCTATTTATACATATTTTCAAACAATATATTTAAAGTTCAAATATATATATATATTCATGATGACGGAGTTAATTCTACTTTTGCAGTATTGTGTTGTTCAAAATATTTATCGTACTCATTAATGATATACTTCTTAAGAGTTTTATAGTTACAGATTATATTTTGACAATAATTGTCCAGTTCTTCCAAAGCATCATCAAGATAATATTCGGATATGTCAGAAATATCAGATTCTTTTGGTGATTTGCCTAATTTAAACCCTATGAGTTCTGCATTCGTTCTGGATTTTCCGGTTACAGGATCTTTTAATATTGTTTCTTCTGGTTTATCATCGATCCCTCTTTGCTGAAACATTAAAGATTTTATCTCTATACATTTTTGGTTTAATATTTGTTTCAGTTGAAAATCATCAACATCATCTCCAAAAGTCACAAAATTGAACGTGATTTCTCCGATATCTTCCTTTGCTAGAGGTCTTGCTTTTCTTATAATTTTTTGAAACTTTTTAAGACTTTGGAAAGCAATGTATTTTTTTTCTTTTTCTGTTTGGTTAGACAAAACTATTGACATCAGAGAATTGTATTTATATTTTTGATGTGTACCACTTAGAAAGTTATTACCAATATTAACTGTATATTCCTCATCAAAAGAACCAACTCTAAAATCAATTATAAATGGAACTAATTCAGATATTTTGTCTCTAAAATCTGTCTCCTGAAACTCACCACTTCCACTTAAAACAAAACCAAAATTACTTTGATTTAAATCATGTAATCCCATAATCGTACTTAACAAGTCAAGTAGCGTGAGATTTACAGTAAATGAATTGTAATCTTGTTGTTGCATACTATGAATCTTCTCAACTAACAACTTATCTATTTTTTCAATTTCCATAAAAGTTTGGCTAGCATTTGTTAATCCCTTTGTTGCTATAAAGAAACCACCATAAATATACGGATTTACTACAAATGCAGTAGTAGGCCCAATATATAAAGACTCAAGTACTTTGTAAACAAAAGGTTCTCGTAAACATGGAACATAAAAAGGAACGGTTCCACCAGTTGTAGAACTAATTAGAAAGTTTGACAAACCAACATAACCAGATTCACATATACATCTTTTGGCCGGATATCCTGTATAGGCCTTTATAAAGTATTTAACAATTGTTCTCTCTTCTACATTTAAAGATAATATTGCACCAAATTCATCACCCCGTTTCTTATTCAGAAGAACTGCAGAAGCATCATCTTTATTAAAACATAAAGTTGAATTTTCAAAATCATAACTCTTCAATCCCGTTTTAAAATATTCAAAAAATTCTGGAATTTGCTGTACAGCTTGCTGCGCCAAAAAATTCATTGAAGACCAAAAATCTTTTCTTATAGGTCGAGTTAATAATTTTGGAGTAACTTTATATTTATCTTGAATATCTTCTCCAAAACCAAAATCCATTATTGCTCTTACTATAGAAAGAGCATCGTTTCTGACGTTAGGTGGCATACACCAGGAGAGAAGGAATACTTGGTTTCCGGCAAATGGGGAAGGAGGATTGTTTCCTAAAAAATCCTGCCTTCCATTCCCAGAAATCTTTTGAAAAAATACTCCCGAAGTTTGTAAATAAAAGAATTGAACTATACGTTCCCAATTTTCAATTTTTTGATAATGATTATCTTTAGAAGCATCATTTTGATATCTAACAATTATTTCTTTTTCTATGTTTTTGGATAAATAATCATCAAAAAAAGTAATGATCTGTTCATTCCTTAAAACAGATCTGATTTTACCCATTAGTATCATTGGAATTGGTTGATCTGTTTTTTTTATTGGGTTTAATGATTTGACAACTTTTTTTGAATCAGGCGTTCTTGAAATCTTATCACCACCTCTATAAGCACCATGTAAGTCTTCAATTTGAGCTTTAATTATACGTTTACCGTTTGGAGTTGCGGTAAGTAATTCTTTCTGTAATTCAGCTTCTCGAGATGTTTCATTAGCATTGCCATCATATTCAACCATCATTTTGTCGTATTGGTTGCATAACATTACAATCTTGTACAGCAAAAAGATCAATAGGGCAGCAATCCAAAAATCATGAGATTTTAATACCCCCAGACTAAACTAAGCATAAAATTTCATCAAATGAATTTTCGTGAATTTACTCTTCATGCTATACGTTTTGTGGAGGCAATCCACTTAAGAAATGTTTCGTATTATCTATTATAATGAAGATAATATATCAATAAGGCATATCAATAATAAAAAACGAAACAAAATGATTTGTTTTCATAATACATTTTTGCTTTTATTATTTTCTAATATAATTCGATGTTTGTTACGATTATTTATTATACTTCCTAATATATATATTGATTTTTTTTAAATTGAGTATAAGAAGTAGAAAATTTAATTTTTTCATAAAAAAATAACTTTTTTTTGGAAGCGATCTTGAGTGATTTTTATGATTTTAACAATTGTCAGTAAAATCTTTTATAAATTTAATAAGTAATTATAAAGAATAAGGGGATTAGAATATATATCTAGGAGGCACAATATAATAATAAAACATGAAGTGAAAATTAATAAAGTTTTTTATATTGATATTCTTATATAAGTATATCTGCGATAGCAATATGATATTCTATAAGACCTCTCTTATCTATTATAATGAAGAATATATATCTAGGAGGCACAATATAATAATAAAACATGAAGTGAAAATTAAT
>CAZQTH010000087.1:0-3149 GCA_964596175.1 uncultured Clostridium sp.
CAGGGATTCGGGCGCATAGGCTGCTTCTTCGCGGGCTGCTGCTACGGGGCGGAAACCGAAAGCTCGTTTTCGATAGTGTTTACCGATTCGCAGTTCGCGCCCAACGGCGTGCAGCTCATCCCGACTCAGCTTATATCTAGTGTGCTTAACTTCCTGCTCTTTGCTCTCCTCGTATACCTATACAGAAGGAAGGAGCATATTCCGGGGCAGTGCATGGCGGCATATTTGATCTGCTATAGCGTGGGCAGGTTCATCGTCGAGTTTTTAAGAGGAGACGATGAGAGAGGCTTTATCGGAGAATTTTCTACCGCTCAGTTTATAGCGGTATTTACGTTTGCCGCAGGAGCAGCGCTTTTGACGTTCCTTCACGTGCGCGGAAATATATACGATATAAGAATGAAAGCGGCGCTCTTCGATCTGGACGGAACCCTGCTCGACACCCTCGAGTCGATAGCGTCTCCGACGAACGCGGCGCTCAAGGAATTTGGATACGAGGAGAGGCCGCTCGAGGAATACAAGGTCTATGTCGGATACGGTTACAAGACCGGAGTGACCAAAGCGCTAGCCGCTTCTGGGGAGACCGATCCTGAGAAGATATCGGAGGTGTATGAAGTTGGAAGAAAACTCTACGCCGAAGATCCCACATACAATGTGAAGATTTATCCCGGCATAGAAGATGCGCTCACAAAGCTTAAAGAAGGCGGTCTGAAATTGGCGGTGATAACCAACAAGCCGCATGTTTCCGCCCCTGCCGTCATAGAGGAGTTTTTTGGGAAAGATACCTTCGACATCGTGAAAGGCCAGGAGGATGGCAAACCACATAAGCCTGACCCGGAATGTGTAACAGATGTGCTCGAGGAGTTGGGTGTCAAGCCGGAGGAATGTTGTTATTTCGGCGACAGCGACACCGATATGAAGTTCGGAAAGGCCGCTAACTTTTACACCGTGGGAGTGACCTGGGGCTTCCGCAGCCAAGAGGAGCTTGAAGAAAACGGCGCGGATCGCATCATCCACGACCCATCGGAAATCGCGGGGCTCATTTAAAGCCTTTCGCTCTGAGGGAGTTGTTTACATACACAATTAGCTAAAACCGCCCTCCACAAAACGCGCACGCCCGCAGTCGCCATGAAGGGCGATCCTGATAGTCGCCAAGGGTTGACTTATAACTACATTATGGTAGTATGAGACGAGCGACAAAAGGTCATAAATTTCATGCTTGCATGAAACTTTATGACTTTGTGGGGCGTGTCTCAAGCCAAGTTGTCGGGTAACGCGTATTATGTTTTTGGGGTAAGGAATACATTTTAGGAGGAATATTATGTCACAAAAATGGGTGTACCTGTTCACCGAAGGAAATGCCGATATGCGCGAGCTCCTCGGCGGGAAAGGCGCAAACTTAGCGGAGATGACCAATATCGGCCTTCCCGTGCCGCAGGGGTTCACAATCACGACGGAAGCCTGTACCCAGTATTACGAGGATGGACGTAAGATAAACGACGAGATAATGGGGCAGATAATGGAGTACGTCGGTAAGATGGAAGAGATCACCGGCAAGAAATTCGGCGATAAGGAGAATCCACTCCTCGTGTCCGTTCGATCCGGAGCAAGAGCCTCTATGCCCGGTATGATGGATACTATTCTAAACCTCGGATTAAACGAAGAAGTCGTAAACGTCATGGCGGAAAGATCGGGGAACCCGAGATGGGCTTGGGACTGCTACAGAAGGTTTATCCAGATGTTCTCCGACGTCGTAATGGAAGTCGGGAAGAAATATTTTGAAGTCCTCATCGATGAGATGAAGGAAAAAAGAGGAGTTACCGAAGATGTGGAGCTGACGGCGGAGGATCTAAAAGAACTCGCCGGTCAGTTCAAGGCCGAATACAAATCGAAGATTGGGAAAGACTTCCCCACCGACCCAAAAGAGCAGCTCATAGAGGCGGTGAAGGCGGTGTTCCGCTCTTGGGATAACCCCAGAGCCAATGTCTATCGTCGCGACAACGATATCCCCTATTCGTGGGGAACGGCGGTCAACGTACAGATGATGGCCTTCGGGAACATGGGCGACGACTGCGGAACGGGAGTCGCGTTCACAAGGGATCCCGCTACGGGCGAGAGGGGTCTTTTCGGAGAGTTCCTTACGAATGCTCAGGGAGAAGACGTGGTTGCGGGAATCCGCACCCCGATGAAGATAGCCGAGATGGAGCAGAAGTTCCCCGAAGCGTTCGCACAGTTTAAGGAGGTGTGCTCTACACTCGAGAATCATTACAGAGACATGCAGGACATGGAATTTACCGTCGAGCACGGCAAGCTTTTCATGCTCCAGACGAGAAACGGAAAAAGAACCGCCCGCGCGGCCCTGAAAATTGCCTGCGACCTTGTGGAAGAAGGCATGAGGAGCGAGCAGGAAGCGGTGCTTATGATAGATCCCAGGAACCTTGATACACTGCTTCATCCCCAGTTCGATGCAGAGGCGATAAAAAAAGCAAAACCCATAGGCAAAGGTCTTGGGGCGTCGCCGGGCGCGGCCTGCGGGCAGGTGGTGTTCACCGCCGAAGATGCCGAAGAGTGGGACAATGCCGGTAAAAAGGTGGTTCTCGTCCGTCTTGAGACATCTCCCGAGGATATTACGGGGATGAAAGCAGCTCAGGGCATACTCACCGTGCGCGGAGGAATGACCTCGCACGCCGCCGTTGTGGCAAGAGGAATGGGCTCGTGCTGCGTGGCGGGCTGCTCGGACATCGTGATGGACGAGGAGAACAAGAGGTTCACCTTGGGAGGAAAGAGCTTTAACGAAGGCGACGTGATCTCCATAGACGGAACCACGGGAAATATCTACGACGGCGCAATCCCCACGGTGGATGCCACTATAGCCGGAGAGTTCGGCACCGTAATGGGATGGGCGGACAAATACAGGAAGTTGAAGGTAAGGACGAATGCGGACACTCCGGCAGACGCAAAGAAGGCTCGCGAGCTTGGCGCTCAGGGAATAGGGCTTTGCAGGACGGAGCATATGTTCTTTGAACCCGACAGGATAGCCGCCTTCCGTGAGATGATATGCGCCGACACGGTTGAAGAAAGGGAAAGGGCGCTCGACAAGATCCTTCCCATGCAGCAGTCGGATTTTGAGAAGCTCTATACCGCCCTCGAAG
>CAZQTH010000088.1:0-3067 GCA_964596175.1 uncultured Clostridium sp.
TCTATTTCTTCAGTTACTTCTTCTACAACTGCTACTTCTTCTTCATTATTTGACATAACTGCTAGAACAATACCACTTGCTATTAAAAGTATAGCAATTATTAAAATAACTATAAAAATTATTTTTTTCTTTTTGTCTAATCCTTTTATTTTCTTAATTAAACTGGATATTTTTTCTTTCATCTTTAAGACCTCTCCCCTATTCTTTATCAGAATCATTAGAGTTTTTTTGATTTTTTTCTAATTCTTCGATTCTCTTGTTTTGCTCTTCTATTATTCTTCGTAACTCTTCATTGTTTTCCATTTTTTCTTGTTTTTGAGTTTTTATTAATTCATCTAACTTTTTATTGTTTTCTTCTAACAAAATCTCTTCTGTAGTCATTTGTGAGCGTCTTAATTCTTCAGCTTCTTCTATTTCGTTGGCTAATCTACTTGTCTCCAGTATATTGCAAAAATTAGAAAATTCATTATATCCTATTGCTCCTTTATTCCTAGCTGTAATATAATACAACATATTTTCTACTGATTCCAGATGATTAGATTGAAAAGAATTTTTTATAAATCTTAGTTTTTTATCATCTAAAGTTGTTTTAAAAGAATATTTACCTGAAGAATCAATTTTAATTTCAAATATTTTGTCAAAAGGAATTTCTATTAGATTAGTTCCTTTTGTTCTAAAGAAATATAAAATTTCTTTTTGTACATCTAATTTTATTCTTAAATAATAATCTTCATATTCTATGTTTAAATCTGAAAATTTCTTTTTATATTTTCTAAATTTAATACGCTCATATATAACTGATATAATAAGTATTAATACAATTGAAACAATTATACTAGCTATTATTATACCTACTGTCATAAAAAAATCAGCATAAAAATATATAACAAGCAAAACCAAAGCTATAAATGCAACTACTCCACAATACATATTTTTCTCCTTTCTTGACTTCATTTTTTATATAATATCTTTAAAAACAACAACTATAAAATTATACTCCTATTACTTCTTATTATAAATTTTATTATTTTTATTTTGACAAGCCCAGCTTGTCAAGTGGCTAAAAAAATATTATACAATAATTACACCAACTAATCAGATTTATAAAAGGAGTAATTTTTGTGGGAACTATAAGACAACTAGGTAGCAATTTAAATATTATAGGTACAAACCTAAAACATATTAGAGAAGAACGTGGACTTTCTCAATTAGATTTATGTTGCAAATTAGAGTTACTGGTGTACCTATGTACAAATCCGATATATATGAAATTGAAAATAACAAACGGCTTGTAAAAGATTTTGAATCAAAAGCACTTTGCATTGCTTTATCTATTTCATTGGATGAATTATACGCAGATACAAGTAAATTCTTTGATCATTAGTAAAATCCATTGTATACCTAATATTCTATTAATCCCTTTTTCTTTTTTTATTATATATATTCTTTTTTTATATGTCAATTAAATAATTTTTGAAGTATGAGTTTTTTTGACTGAGGAATTCACTAGATTTCAATATTTTTAAGCTCCAAGTTATAATTTGATTCAAATTTCAATGATTTAAACTATTAATAGTTTATTCTATTTTTAGGTCAACCTTAATAAGCCAAATTTTATACATTTTTGACCTTTTTCTTTAGTTTATTAACATTAATTCGCTACAAAAAAATATGGCTTATTATGTTGTACTCTGGATTAAGAATAGGTGAAACACTGTCAATTACCATAAATGATATTGACTTTAAAAATAAAGAATTAGTAGTATCTAATACATTAACTATTGATGAAAATGGAAAAACAGTAATTGGCTATAAAACAAAGACTAAAGCTGGAGAACGTACATTACGTATAACACCGCTAATTGAAAAGCTTTTAAAAGAATCTGTTAAAGATTATTGTGAAAATGAAAATAAATTATTATTTACAAGACCAAATGGCGATTTAATATCAACAGGAATGGTTTTATCTGCATTAAAAAGATTCTTTAAATCAAATGAAATCAATGAAAAAGTAACAAATCACATTCTTCGTCATACATACGCTACAAGAATGATAGAATCTGGCATTCCAGCTCATGTTTTACAAAAGTTACTAGGACATGAAGATATATCAATTACAATTAATACTTATGTTGATGTCTTTGACAGATACGAAAAGCAATATGATAATAGTGTTAATGATTATTTAGTAAAAAATAATTTGGTTTTTAGTGATTTTAGTATTAATGAAATTGTTCAAAATGAATTAACAGAAATAAAAGAATTAGTTAATAAATCACATATTAATAATAAACATAAAGAATTAATCAATAATGATATAAAAACAATAAAAGAATGGTATGATTTCTTGTAATCAGCCATTTTTCTGCTTTTGGCGATTTTTATTTTTTAGTAGTTTTTAGTAGTTTTCTATTTTTGTTTTTTAAAATTTTTAGTAAATTTTTTAGTAGTTTTTAGTTATTTTCAAATATTAAAAAATACATAAAAAAATAAAACATTGATTTTTCAATGTTTTGGAGATTTACGAATATTTAAAAATATGCTAAAATCATAAAAAAATGGTCGAGGTGACCATTCTCGTTTTTTGGTTAAGTCTTGATTTTTGTAAAAAAGAAATTATTAATTAAAATTAAGTATTACAATTTTTTCTTCTTATTAACTCTTTTAGTTTATTAAATTTACTTTCACTTATACTTTCACTTATATCTTGCATTTTTCTTCTCTCCCTTACCAACAAACTTTGCATTTTAAATCAATAATAGGCTACTTAAAGATTAGTATATCTAAAGTAGCCTATTGCTTTATTATTTACTATATAAATAGTATTGAGTATCATATAAACTTACAGTCACTCCGTCAGAACCATACATATATATATCTTCAGCATATACATAGTAATTTTTTAAAGCTGTATATGCACTTAAAGATGAAAGTGTACTGTCTCCTCTATATGTAGCTGGTGATATTTTAGATATAGCCTCTGATCTTGTTCCCCTTGAACAAGTATATGACTGCCAAGTAGATAACATTGAATCTACTGCCTCTGGATAATTAGTTATTCTTTCTT
>CAZQTH010000089.1:0-2771 GCA_964596175.1 uncultured Clostridium sp.
AAGTTAGCTATAGATAATGGAGTTGAATTTATAACTTCAACTCCAACATTTGAATATTGGTATAGATTACATTTTGGATATACAACAAAGACATATCATTCAAGTGAAGAAGTTCAAAATGATATAAAAGATAAAATAAAAGGCTATACAAAAAGTATGAATACATATCATATTTTAAGAGATAAAACAGATATTGCTATAAAAAATGCTAAAAGAGTTGAAAAGCATCATTTGGATTTAGGACAAGCTTTAGATAACGAAAATTGTAATCCTTATACAGGAGCATATAAAGTTGTAGAAGAATTAATAAAAAGAAATAATTGATACAGATGAAAAGCAAAGTATGAAAGTAATTTTGAAATTACAGGATTATTTTGCTTTTAATAAATTTTGATATAAACGAGGTAAAAATATGAAGGTAAAATCAATAAAAATCGAAAATTTTAAATCTTTTGCTGAAGAAAATAATAGAATAGATTTAGAGAGTATAAATACAATAGTAGGGAAAAATGAGTCAGGAAAAAGTAATTTAATTGAAGCAATCGGAAAATTAAATTTAACAGGTATTAATGATAGCAATTATTTTAAAAATAATAATAAAAACACTACAGGCAAACCACTAATTTCATTAGTTTTAATTCCATATAGAAGCGAAAAAGAAATATATACTTCAAATAAAGAAACAACTATTACTATAAAAGATCAATTTGACATTGAAGTTGAAGGCGGAATAACAGAAATAATAGCTAATGATAAAATTTTTCAAAAAAATAGAGAACAAGTAAATGTTTTAAAGAAGGAACTTTATTTAGGGGATGAGACTAAAAGAAAACAGTTTATGCAATTAATTGAAATGATTAATACGGCAGAGTCAAAAATATTTATCGATTACACATACTTTACTAATTTAATGTCTATTTTAGAAAATAATTCTAAGCATGAAGAACTTACTAAATATTTGAAAGAATGCATAAACTATTTAACAAAAATATATTTGTTATTTCCAAAATTTATTAGATTAGATGATATTGAATTAAAAACTAAATATACAAGAAAATATTTAGAAGATAGAACACAATCAAAACAAATGCTAGTATATTTGCTTGAAGTTATTGGGATGAACTTAGAAGAATTACAAGGTTATTGGAAATTAACCAAAGATGATGATAAATACAACTTTGTTGATGATATGAACGGCAAAATAGCAGAAATAATACAAGAATTTAATGAATTTTATAAACAAGAGAATATAGAATTTAGGGTTAATTTTGATATAAATTCTTTAAATTTTGTTATAAAAACTAATAAAAAATTTTTGAATCTTAGTGAAAGAAGTAACGGTTTAAGATGGTACCTAAATATGTATATTCAATTATTAGCTAAAACGAAAAGAAATGATGTAGAAAATTATGTAGTTTTATTGGATGAGCCAGGAGTTTATTTACATGTTAATGCACAGAAGAAAATTTTAGAATTATTTGAAGACTTTACATTAAATAATAATCAAATTATATATACTACGCAATCACCAACTATGATATATCAAAATGATTTGTATAGAATTCGTACAATTATAAAAGATGAAGTCGGAAATAGCAATATTAGTAATAAATATTATTCATTACCACATAAAATGGGTTCTAAAAAGGAAACGATTACTCCCATATTGACAGCCATAGGAATGAATATGGGATACAGTTTTACAGGAATGGATATAGAGAAGATAAATATAATAACTGAAGGAATTTCTGATTATAATTATATAAGAGCATTTTTAATTCAGAAAGAATATAAGAAAGAGTATAATATAATTCCATCATCTAGTGTTTCTAATATTCACAATCTTGTTTCAATATTAATAGGATGGGGCTACAACTATAAAATTATATTGGATCAAGATAAGGCAGGAAGAGAACAATATAAAGTTTTAACTAGTAAATTGTTAGTAGATATAAATGATATAAAATTTGTGGATGGAACAAATAACATAAATAAAAACAATTATACAATAGAAGATTTATTTTCTGAAGATGATAAAGAAAAAATTGGAATAACTAATGAAGATTATTCGAAAGAAAAAGCATTTTATTCATTAGAAACATTAAAAAAAGTTGAAAATGGTGAATATCAATATAGCACAGAGACACTTGAAAACTTTGAAAAAATAATAGGGGAATGGCTAAAATAAGAAACTTCTGCAGAGAATTCCGCAAAGCTCTACAGAGAATACTGCAGAGTTTATAAGTAAAGTGAGCAAAATGAAAAAATTATAAAATTCAAATTGCTCACTTTATTTTTATATGCTATGAAATTAAAGCATTAGTGATAAATTTAATAACATCATTAAATCCAGTCATATAATACTTCTCATTCCAATAAACACAATGATTTAATAACTCTTCTCTAAAATCATAAAGAATATCAGAAATATAATCAGAATCCTTATCTGGAATAATATCAAGAATCTTTTCGCAAAAAGTATCATAATTAAGAGCATACTTTTTATCTTCGTCAGTTAAATTAGATTCTAATTTTTCAAATCTAAATTCTATCCAATCTTTTAATAATTCATCATCCGTATCATTTGAATTGATATTATTAAAACAACAAAAAAATTTTCTATTCATAATCAAAACCTCCATAAATCTAAATGAATTACAAAATTTTCTTCAAAAATTTTGCATACTTAGACTGTAAAAAACAAGTTTTAACAGTCTAAAATAATTGGGCTCAAAATGGGCACACAACTGCCCAAAAATAACCCAAAATCA
>CAZQTH010000090.1:0-2686 GCA_964596175.1 uncultured Clostridium sp.
AATTATTTGTAATTTTTTTTGCAAAAAGTGCGACACTTATTATTGCAATTTATAATTCCTAATTTTTTTATAAAAAACTATTCCAAAAAATTACAAAATATGTTATAATTGTATTGTTATTGATATCTGTTTATATTCGTAAAAATTCCCAGTATTAAATTTTAATAATAATATAATAAATTTAGGAGGTATTTATTTATGACAGATTTAGAAGAAATGACATTAACAGAGTTAAGAGTATTCGCAAAAGAACATAATATTAAAAATATATCAAAATTAAAAAAAGATGAATTAATAACTGTTTTAAAACAAGTCATAGGAAATGATGAGAAAAGTACCAATAAAGAAAGTCATATATTAAATAATGAAGAAGAAAAAGAAGTTGTAGAAAGACATTATGATGAAAATGGAGAGCCTATTGTAGATTATAAATTAACTAATGAAGGTGATGAAATAGTAGAAGGTATATTAGATATATTACCAGATGGATACGGTTTCTTAAGAGGTGATAATTTCTTATCTAGTGATAAAGATGTTTATATATCTATGGTTCAAATAAGAAGATTTAGATTAGATACAGGAGATGTTATAAAAGGAATTTCAAGGTTTAGAGAAGGAGAGAAATTTCCATCTTTGATATTTGTCGGTGAAGTAAATGGAGAACATCCTGAAAAGGCAATGAAGAGAAAAAGATTTGATGAATTAACACCAATTTATCCTAATTCAAAATTAAAATTAGAAACAACTTCTAATGATTATGCAACTAGAATTATTGATTTAATGTGTCCAATTGGAAAAGGACAGAGAGGTATGATAGTTGCTCAACCAAAAGTTGGTAAAACTACATTACTAAAAAAAGTTGCAAATTCAATCAGTACAAATAATCCAGAAGTAGAATTAATTGTTCTTTTGATTGATGAAAGACCAGAGGAAGTAACAGATATGCAACGTTCTATTAAAGGACAAGTTATTCATTCAACCTTTGATGAATTACCTGAACATCATGTAAAAGTTGCAGAAATGGTAATAGAAAGAGCTAAAAGATTAGTAGAACATGGAAAAGATGTTGTTATATTATTAGATAGTATAACAAGATTGACAAGAGCCTATAACTTAGTTATTCCTTCATCTGGAAGAACTTTATCAGGTGGTATTGATCCTGCAGCATTACATAAGCCTAAAAAATTCTTTGGTGCTGCTAGAAATATTGAATTTGGAGGAAGTTTAACTATTTTAGCAACAGCATTAATTGATACAGGTAGTAGAATGGATGATGTTATTTTTGAGGAATTCAAAGGTACAGGTAATATGGAAGTTCATTTAGATAGAAAATTATCAGAAAAACGTATATTTCCAGCTATTGATATTAATAAATCAGGAACTAGAAGGGAAGATTTACTTCTTACACCAAAAGAGAAAGATACTGTGTTTGCTTTAAGAAAAGCGATGAATAGTATGCCAGTTGCAGATGTAACTGAACAAGTTATTAGTCAGATGACTCAAACTAGAAATAATGATGAATTTATTGATACGATGGATGCGTATTTAAGAAGATTTAAATAAAATGAAAGAATAGAATTAATTACTAAACAAAAGTAATTAATTCTATTTAAATTTGGAGGTAATTTTATGAAAATGGAGAACAAAAAAAATAACAAAAAACTTAGTGAAGAAGTAAGAATCTTAATTAAAGAAGAGACACTGAAAAATATAAATGATTTAAGAGACTATTTGCTAGAAGAAATGAAAAAAATGTTTTTTGAAGAAATAGAAGATATAAGAAAAAAGAGAGAACAAAATAAATATATTGAAGAATCTGTGGCACTTTTCTTAGAACACTATATTTCATTGAAAGACTATCTAAAAGAAGCAAAGGAACGAGAGCTGACTGAAGATTGCTTGGAAGAGGCTAAAAACTCTTTACTATCTAGCTTAATGGAATCAAGAGTAGATAGTTATGAAGATAATGATAAATTTACATCAGTATTTAAAAACATAGAAAAAACTGAAATATTTTTAAATTTTCTGACAAATACTTTTAATCACTACATAGAAAATAATATTCATTACTATGAAAAGATGGTAATAAAAGGTAGAGCAAATAATACAAATAAGAGAAGATATAGGACAGCAACACTTCTTAAAAAATACTACATGGAAGGAAAACAATTAGATGATATTGGTTTGTACAATGAAGATGTATATTGTACAGGAAGCTCTGAATATCAAAAAAAGTTTATTATGGATAGGAGAATTTTAATTCAAAATTTAGCACCTATGCTTTTCGGAATAGAGGGAATAGAACTATTAAGGACTAATAAATAAATTTAAAAATTAGAATGTTTTATTATACATTGCATAAAATGGAGCTGTTGTTCAATTATAAGTAATTTCATAATAAAGTTTATTTGGGTTTGATATATAAAATAGTTGACTTAAATTAGAGAAAAGGGAACACTTCAAAAAAAATAGTTCCACTCCACATTGCACAAAATCAATCTTTTGTGCAAATAGAGATAGGAGCATAATATCAAACAGCCATAAACCTCTACTTTTACTATTTCAAGGCTTCTAGCTGTTCTACACATACTAATATTCATTTATATATCTTTATTTTCTTATTATATTTATATTATATTCATTATAACTATAATCATTTGTATTATAGTTATATCAGTATTCTTAT
>CAZQTH010000091.1:0-2503 GCA_964596175.1 uncultured Clostridium sp.
AAATATAGTATCACATCATTAACACATATACAAAAATAAAAAAAAATAAACCTCAATAACTATTGACAAAATCAAAAAATACTTGTATAATTTTATAGTGACTAAATAAAAAGTCATTAATTACCAAATTTGATAAAAATGAAAATAGATATATAACATATCTTGAGCAAGGAGGGAATAGGAAATGGCACAACCAAAAAGAAGATGGTCAAAAGCAAGAACACATAAAAGAAGATCAACATGGAAAAAAGAGCAACCAACACTTACAACTTGTCCACGTTGTCATGAACCAGTAATGCCACATAGAGTTTGTAAAAATTGTGGATATTATGACGGAAAAGAAATAATAGCTAAAAAAGAAACTGAAAATGCATAAATAAAAAAATAACACTTGTTTAAACAGTGTTATTTTTTCTTGACATAATAAAGAATATATTATAAAATAAAAATGACAAAGTGTCATAAGGAAGGTGATTAGTGTGCCATCAAAAACTTTTTTTAATTTAAAAGAGGAAAAAAAAGAAAGAATAGAGAAAGCATTAGTTCATGAATTTAGTAAAAGGTCTTTTGAACAAACATCAATTACAAATATAATAAAAGAAGCAAAAATTCCTAGAGGAAGTTTTTATCAATATTTTGAAGATAAAAAAGATGCTATGAAATATTTGGTAGAAAAATTCATATTAATTGATTATAAAAAAATGCAAGAAAGTTTAGAGGAGACAAAAGGAGATATATTTGAAACAACTCTTAAAACATATGATTATAGAATAAGTGGAATGGTTCTTGATTTTGATATAGGACTTGTTAAAAATATATTAGAAGAATTAAGAAAAAATAATTTCAACGTTTTCGAAAATAATAAAATATTAAAAGATAAAAATACATTAATAAATCTTATAGATAAAACACAACTAAATTTAAAAAGTGAAAAAGATTTATATCATTTTATAAGGATTATAACTGCAATAACCAGCTATGTTACAATGGAAGTTCTTTCAAAAAGACTATCTAAAGAAGATGGACGAAAAACATTAGAGATAGAATTAGAAATTTTAAAAAATGGTATGAAAAAATAAAATTAAATACTTGTCTGAACAATATTAATTTGGTATATTATATATTAAATAAAGAAAAAGAGGTGATGCTCATGTGGAAAAAATTTTTGAAAAAATCAGGTTGGACAGATATTGTAATTTCATTGATATTTGTGATATTTGGAATAATGTTAATTTCTAGACCAGAAGCAATAGCATCAGTTGTAGCTTTATTGTTAGGTGCTATATTTATAGTAATGGGTATATTAAAAGCAATTGATTATTACTCAAATGGAAAACAAGATAATTATTTGATGGCAATTGCAACTGTTATGATTTTGGTTGGTTTTATTATAATGTTTTGTGCAGATATTATTTTATCAATATTTAGAATATTAATTGCAATATGGATTATATATAGTGGAATTATGAATTTACAAACAGCAATTATTTGGAAAGACTATAAATCAAGATTATGGCTTATAGCATTAATTCTTGCAGTAATTACTATAATTGTTGGTATTTATATTCTAGTAAACACAGGAGCACTTTTACAAACAATAGGTGTTTCAATTCTTGTTTATGGTTTAGTAGATATAATAGAAAGTTTTATTTTCATAAAGAAGATAGATAATTATTTAGATTAAAAGAAATAATAAAAATATATACTAGGTGCAAATTTTGTAGAATTTGCATCTTTTTTTGTGGCACTTAGTGAATTTGTTCATATAATAAAGTAAAAGGAGGAGGAAAAATGTTTAGAAATAGAAATTGTTATTGTATGAACAACAGTTATCAAAACAATTCTTATGAGAATCAAAGTGAAATTTTAGAAACTAAATGTAATGATGTTACTTCTTATGAGAATTATGATGATGGATGTGGTTGTGGATTTGATGAAGAATATAATGTATTTCCAGAAAATCCAATGTTAGCACAAAGTTACGTTCCATATCAATATATGGATAAAACTTTCATACCAAATGTTGGTTTAAAAATGGGAACTATATTTCCTGAATTAGTTAGTCCTTATGTTCCAGGTCAATCTATGGAAGAAATAAACTATATAAGGGAAACAAATACTATTGGGAAGGGGTGTAATAAATGTTCGTAAATGAAAATAGAAATTGTACTTGTAATGATAATATGAATAATGAAAATAATGGAGAAGGAAGAAGAATTGATTGTGAAGAAAGAGAAGAAATGTTACAAAATATAAGAGGACTTGAATTTGCAATTAATGAACTTGCTTTATATTTAGATACTCACCCTGAAGATAGAAAAGCACTTTGCTTGCATAAAAAATACTGCAATGAATTAAAAATTCTAAGAGATATGTATCAAAAGGTTTATGGACCTCTTACTATAACTTATCCTTGTAATAAGTGGAGATGGCTTGAAGAACCATGGCCTTGGGAAGGAGGAGAAGAGTAGATGTGGACTTATAATAAAATGTTACAATATCC
>CAZQTH010000092.1:0-2124 GCA_964596175.1 uncultured Clostridium sp.
TTAGGTTTTTCTCTAAAGGATTTTTGTTTATTTTTCAATGTACTTTTTATGTTCCTTTCGTGCGGAACGATTTTTATTATACATTAACTTTTTTTCTTTGTCAACACTTTTTTCAAAAAATTTTTCTAAATTTTTTTCCAAATTTTTTTGCCTATAAATTTTTGCTATATTTAAAATGAATTTTTTAGAAAATTTAACTTCAAAAATATAAAATATACAAAAAAACATACAAAATAAAAAAGTAAATAAGTATACTTAAATTATAAATAATTCTACTAATAACTATATTACTTTAATTACTGGTGGACTTCCTCAATTTATTTAGTACAATAATAGTTATTTCAGCAGTGACAATTGGTGGTTAGGTATGTTCCTTGCTGTTCCTGTTATTGCTATTATTAAAATACTTATAGAGGATTTTGTAGATTATAGATTAGCTATTAAAAAGGTAAGAAAGACTTTTAAAAAAGAACAAAGTGTTTAAAAGAGGGGTTCGCATTGAACTCCTCTTAAATTTTCTAACTCTTTTTTTCTATATATTTTTTACCAAAAAACCTACCTTACATAGTTCTTGCCTCATACAAGTTAATTTTAGACCTAATTTACTATTTAATTCTATTGCATCTTTTCCTATTGCTACGAAGAATATTCCATTCTTCACAAGGACTATGTATCCTTGGTTTTCTTTTTGTAATTTTTCTATTTCTTCTACAAATTTCATTTTTGATTTTTCCCTCTTTTTATCCTATTTTTCTGTTTCTTTTTTCTGTTATCTCTATACTTTATATTTTTATTTTAATTTTTGGCTTTGGACTATTTATAATCCTTCTAAATCTTCTACGGTATTCTACCGAGTTACTCTTCATGCTGCATCGCTACCAGGTGCAAGTAGCTACTTGATATAAAGTGTGGCACGACAACCGTCTGGTAGTATTACTATTAGTCGGATTGATGTTGAGGCGGTAGCTTGAAGGATAGTTTGAACCACTATTGAGGTAGTAACCACCCCTAAGGACCCTGCAGTCGATAGAGACGGCCTCCATTGTCCACTCCATGACATTACCGGCTAGGTCGTATATGTTATTAGCCTTCCATGTTTCACTATATCCTGTTGATTTTCTACTTCCTGCTCCTGATTCTGTGTTATTACTGTAATTTCCCCAATCTGTTGAGTTTACTATCTCTGAATATGTCTTGCTTTCACTTTCTACTAACCATATTAGTGTTCTATCCCATTGACATCCCCATATTAATCCTGTTACTACATTTTCATTATCTCCACTTAATGTCTTACACATTAAATATGCATTATACCATGTTGTACTATATATATATGAATTTCCTTTTACTTCTACTGCTTCTTCTGCATTTAGACTTTCCGTTACATTTCCTGCTTCATATCTTCCTATATAAAATCCTCCATACTTTTCTACACTTGCTATCATCGCATTAAATTCTTTCTCTAATTGCATTAAAAATTCATGTCTTGAACTTACTCCTATTGTTGATAAATATGTTTTTAAGTAACTATCACTATCATAAGTTCTTACTACATCTGGCTCTCTACCTCCTGTACTTGATGTTATTTTCATTATCCCACTTGTTTCTGTCCAGTTGTTATTTGAATATCCTGATTCACTAAATGTATATAGCTTTCCCCATTTCTTTCCATTACTATCTGTTCCATAAAATGCACTTGTATTTGTTACTGGTACCCATACATATTGGTTTCTTGTCGTTCTTGCTTCATCTACATTAGCTTCTGTTACTTCCTCTGTTCCCTCATATATTACATACCCTGTATCTATTTCATTTTCTCCGTCTACACTACTTCCTACATATCCTTCTGGTACTGGCACCTTATCTCCACATGCATCTTTTTGCATTATTGCTTCTACTTCTGCATCATTTTCTGCGTTTGTTTGACTTATCTCTGCACTAATAGAATCTGTTGTTGTTTCTCCTTCTTCTGTTTTATTTACATTTTGTACTGCTAAAATTGTAATTGTTACTCCTATAATTAGAATTAGTGCAATTGTTATTATAATAATTTTTTTCTTCTGTTTTAGTTTTTCTTTCATTTTGAGTTTTCCTCCCTTCTAGCTTTCTATTTTTCTTTCTTTA
>CAZQTH010000093.1:0-2039 GCA_964596175.1 uncultured Clostridium sp.
CATAAGTTAGTTCGGAATTAATTTCTATGTCATATTCATCCATATAACATTTTGGCTTTAAATCGTTTGTTTTTTCTTCATTTTTTTGATTCATAAAAAATCTCTCCTTTCATTTTTAGTAACACTATTATCTTATAACTTTTTCATTTTTTGAAATCTCTCATAATAAGAATTCTATAAGAATATTTTTTCTTGACATTATAATAATATCGTGTTATCCTTCTTATAGTTTCTAAAGCGACTATAAGGACGAAAGGAAGTTTGTATGAATAAAAATTTAAAAAAAATAAATTCAAAAAACTTTACAGAAAATGAAAGAATTAACAATAACTTTCCTTCTAATTATGTATTAGTAGGATCTTATAGGAAATTTAAAGATTATTATATAGATTCTGATGGAACTATTTTTGCAGGTAATAAAGAGGGTTTTGATGAGGTCTTTTTTAATTCCACTGATGTTTTAAACTCTATTTATGGATTTGGAAAAAAAGCATATTCTATTTTCAAAGAAGATTTAAAAAGTAATTTAAAAAATAACTTTAGTAAAGATGATAAAATAAAATATATTACTCCGTATGATTTCCTTCTAGACAAAGAAACTCTAATAAATAACTTTGTTAATAAATTTATAAATTTAGATACATTTAAATCACATCTAGAAGAATTAGAACCCCTTCTTTTGGAATTTTGCCAAAAAAATGGATTGCCTGATAATAGCTCATCTGATTATTTTGAGATCAATAATCGTGTTATAAATCCATGGGTAATTAGATTTCGTGAAGAAAATAAAATTCCTTCTTATTTTCATCCTCGTGTTGAAGAATTTTGTAAAAAAAATAATATAATGGATTGTATAAATTGTTCTACTAGTTCATCTTTCAGCAATCCACTTGTATATGAATTTTGTATAAAAAATAGTTTTTCTTCTTATTTTCACCTTCCATTAAAAAAATATGGTAAAAAAAATAAAATTCCTTCTTATTTTCACCCTCGTGTTGAAGAATTTTGTAAAAAAAATAATATCCCTTCTTATCTTCATCCTAACATTGAAAAATTTTGTGAAGAAAATACTTTAGATTTTATAATAAATGAAGTTACAAAAGTATATTATTGTGATAGTAAACCTTTTGTATCTTTATCTATTATTATTTATATACTTTTTGAAACACAAGATTGCATAAAACAAATAATAGAAAATGCTTCTAAAAAACCTTCTGAAAATAATTCTACAATTATTTATATGTATGAAGATGATTTTGACATTAGCCGTATCGATGAATATACTAAAAGATTAAAACCTATATTGTGGTTCTTTTATGGGAATAAAAAAAGTGATTTTAAGAAACTAGACATATATGAACTTGCTCAATTTGTTACATGTTACTATGAGTTAATAGAAAAGCAAACTTCTTATATAAAATTCACTTCTGTTCCTAGATTTTTCTTTTCTGAAAATAAATTTGGAATAGAAGAAATACAGGAAAATTTGTTAAGTGTAGCTTGGTCAAGACTAAAATTATCTATGCTTACTTCTAATACTAAAATTTGTAAAAACCCTAAATGCAATAAAATATTTGAGCCAAAATCTCCACAAAACGAATATTGCAAAGAATGTAATGGTCAAAAAATTAACAAAAATGTTAATTCTAGTAATAGTTACTATAAAAAACAAACTTTACACAAAAAATTAGTAGAACTTTTCAATTCTACTGAAAAATCTAAATTAGATACATTAGATATAAATACTATGAAACAAATTGAAAAATGTGTTTCATACCGTACTGCAACTCAAGTTAAGAACAACACTGAGATTGAGTTAATTCAAAAATATATTGATTTACTATTAGATTTAAAATAGTTCAAATGTTTCTTTTTAATGCTTTTCCTAAATCTAATCTTGTATGCAAAACAGATAAAATCACAATATCATTTTCTTTAATACTATAAATAATCAAAGATGTTATTGACACTGTAGCCTTAATCTAATTTGTATATTGTGTGTATATTGTATGTATATTATAAAATAGAATTATATAGAT
>CAZQTH010000094.1:0-1985 GCA_964596175.1 uncultured Clostridium sp.
GAGCAATTTCTCTACAAGTTTTACCATCTTTATATATAAATTGACAATATTTTTCACTGTTCCTAGTTAATGGAATAAAATATTTGCCACAATTTTTACATTTTTTATAGGTAAAGAAGAATGTTAAACAAACTCTCTTAATACTAAAAATAAATTTGAGGCTGCTATTCCGGCTCATGTTTTACAAAAGTTATTAGGACATAAGATCATACAAACAACGTTAGATACATGCACAGATGTATTAAAAAGATGTGAAAATAAATATTTGGATAAAATTGAAAATATTAATAACCAACTTAATGTAATTGAAGAGCTAGATAAGAACACTATTGCTAAAAAAGAATTAAAGAAACTTTCTAATATAGTTAGAGAATCTCATTTTACAGATAATCAAAAAGAATTGCTATTTATTGATTTCAAAAAAATAGAGGAATGGCTAAAACTTGCTTAATATCAAGCTTTCACCTGAAAACTGTAATATTTTTATTACAGTTTTATTTTTACAAAAATGTGTTTGTTAAAAGTATTACAATTTGATTACGTTTTACAATATTTTTAATTATTTTAAAAAATTCTTAAAAAATAAAAATATTGATTTTAAGCCACTTTGGAGATTTTGAGATATAAAAAAATAACCAAAATATAGGTTATTTCCATACTTTTTGGTCGAGGTGAGGAGATTTTGCTTTTGAGAATTACCTATTTTCTAGCACTTCGACATTTTTTGAATGTAGTTTGAATGCAGTAAATATTGTATTGATAATTTATAAAAAATCCTATATAATATTTTAAAATATATTATTAATTCGGAGGTTTCTATGAAAATTAAATGTTTAAAATGTAATGATATTATAGAATCTTTATCTGTTCATGATAAAAAAGTTTGTAAATGTGGAGCTTGCTTTATAGATGGAGGAAATGAATATACAAGAATTGGTGGAGATTTTAAATACATTCATTGGGTATATGATGATGGACATGAAGAAGAAATAGATTTTAAAAAATAATGCAGATAAAAATCAAGTGCATTATTTTTATTTATAAGTATTAAATTACTAGTCAATTACTAGTCAAACAATAATAATTTTTTACATTATTTTTTTAAAACAAATTTCTTTTTGGGATCATGGTTACTAGTTCCAATCCACTCTATTATTTCTAAATCTTCTAATTTTCTTAAATAACTAAGAACAGTATTTCTAGACCTTCCTGTATATTTTGTTAATTCTGTTGTACTTGCTTCACTTCTATCATTAATAAATCTTTGTATATTACATTTTTGTTACAAAGAAAACGCAATTGCCTCTTTCATTTTTAAATATTTCTTACCGATTATTTATATTTTTTCTTGCTTTTCTTCTTACTTTTCTTTTTTTGCTCTTCTAAATATATTTTAGTCAATTCTATTTTTGCTTTTCTAATTTTATATTGTTCTAAATTAATCACATTGTTATCCATAAAATTCTTTCCTTACTTTTTATATTCTCCCTTGCCAAACAAAACATTCCATTTGTTTTGATTAATATAAAGAGTAGGAGCTAAGAGGTCTTTAGTCCTACTCTTTAGTTATATTTATAAAGCTACTTCATAAGTATATATCCATGTATCAGATAAGTAAGCATTTTTACCAGCACTATCATAAGTGTATATATCTTCTACATATATTATAATTGTAGTTCCAAACATACCTTCATAATATTTTTGAACATATAATGCTGTATTAAATGTTCCATGTGTACCTTTTGATTTAACAGTACTTATTTCTGAAGATGTAGCAGATCTTGCTGTACCACCATATTTTATTGCCATATCATATGTTGATAAATATGAGTTTATTACAGATACAGCTTCAGCTTCTTTTGTAGTATTTCTTACAGTATAACTTGTTAAAGCTAAACTTGGATCTCCACTACTTGAACTTGAACTACTGCTTGATGAGCTACTTGAACTTGAACTACTACTTGAACTTGAACTTGAAGTGCTTC
>CAZQTH010000095.1:0-1791 GCA_964596175.1 uncultured Clostridium sp.
TCTATTTCTTCAGTTACTTCTTCTACAACTGCTACTTCTTCTTCATTATTTGACACAACTGCTAGAACAATACCACTTGCTATTAAAAGTATTGCAATTATTAAAACAACTATAAAAATTATTTTTTTCTTTTTGTCTAATCCTTTTATTTTTTTAATTAAACTGGATATTTTTTCTTTCATTTTTAAGACCTTTCCCCCTATTCTTCATCAGAATCGTTAGAATTTTTCTGATTTTTTTCTAGTTCTTCAATTCTTTTGTTTTGTTCTTCTATTAGTTTTCTTAGTTCTTCTTCAGTATTACTTGGTTTTTCTTCCTTATTATTATCAGAGTTATTTTCATTGTTTGTTACTTCTTCATCTTCTTTTTTATCACTATTTTCTTCATTATGTGTAATTACATAATAAAGCATTTTTTTAGCTTCTTCAAAATAAGTGAGATCTGAATAATGTAGTTTTATAATACTTAATGATGGACTATCTAAGTTAGTGAAAATTGTTATTAGATTTTGATCTACATTATTAGTCCAATCAAAGCGATCTATTTTTTCAAAAGGAATTTTTAATAAGTCTTTATTAATACCAATATCATCAATCAGATATATTATCTTATCTTTTCGATTTAATTTTATATGTCTTTTTAAATCTTTTTTCGTTATATTTAAATCAGGATATTTTTTATTATATTTTTCCACTTTCTTTGTTTTTGACAAGGAACGAAGAATTAGTATTAAAATAGCAAGAACTATAATAGAGATAATTGCAAGGTTAAATTTATCCTCGTCTCCTCCAACTAAAATATAAATTATAAAACCTAAAATTAATGCAAAAATATAACAACCACAGCCAGTACTATCATCATTATTCATAAAAAATCTCCTTTCTTTATTTCTTTTTTTGTAATATCTCTAAAAACAATAGCTATAAAATTATACTCCACTACTTCTTATAGTAAAATTAATTATTTTCTTCATGACAAACTCAGCCTGTCGAACGGATAAAAAAATATTATAAAATATTTATATTAAATTAACAGGATTATAAAAGGAGTAACTATTGTGGGAACTATAAGAAAATTAGGTGACAATGTGAACATTATAGGTACAAATTTGAAACACATCAGAGAAAAACGCGGACTCTCTCAATCAGATTTATGTTGCAAATTAGAGTTACTTGGTGTACCTATGTATAAATCTGATATATATGAAATTGAAAATAACAAAAGGCTTGTAAAAGATTTTGAATCAAAAGCACTTTGCATTGCTTTATCTATTTCATTGGATGAATTATACGCAGATACAAGTAAATTCTTTGATCATTAGTAAAATCCATTGTATACCTAATATTCTATTAATCCCTTTTTCCTTTTTTATTATATCTATTCTTTTTTTATATGTCAATTAAATAATTTTTGAAAATTTAAAAGTTTTATTTAAATATTTTTTTATAATACTATTATTCATAATGACCTTTGCAAGAAACAATTATAATTTGATTTTTTTCTATGCAATAAACAATTCTATTTTTTTCATCTATTCTTCTACTCCAAAAACCAGACAAGTTTCCTTTTAATGCTTCTGGTTTTCCAATACCTTCAAAACTATTTCTTTGAATATCTTTAATTACAGTATTAATACGTTTTAATGTTTTTTTATCTTCTTTTTGCCAATTTAAATAATCTTCCCATGCTTTTTCATGCCAAAGTAATCTCATTTACTCCTCCTCATCATCTTCAATCAAGGAATGTTCTTCTAGTTTAGCTTTTCCTGATTTTATTTCTTCTATCAATTTT
>CAZQTH010000096.1:0-1742 GCA_964596175.1 uncultured Clostridium sp.
CTAATATTTCCATTGTTATTTTTTCTAGAGTTTCTTCATTGAACATAATTTAGCCTCCTATTTATTATTTGCATCTTTTACTATTTCATTTATAATATCAAATATTTTTCTAAATTCTGAAAAATCAAATTTATCAAACCCATCTACGCCATTTTCTATATTGGTTACAAAATTTTCTTTAGAAAGTGCATAATTAAATGTCTTCTCATCGTCATCTATCTTATATACTTTTTTATCATCATTTCCATCTATTATCAATAAAGGATAATATTCTTTCTTTTTAGAATTATTACTAATATATCTACATATTAATTGATGTGTGGATATATCAATGCCGTGTTGTGAAAATTCCCTTGCTAAAAACATTCTTCTGCCATCACTATCCATAGTAATCAATTCTTCATCTTTTAAGTAATGTTCAATTGATATCCTATCATCATTATTTCTGTGGCTAGGAATTGGTATACAAAACTTATATACTTTATTTTTTCCTTTTACAAAATCTTCATCTTCAATTATATACTTAGGATTGTCTCTATCGAAAATACAAATCTTTATATTGCTATCATTTCCCTTTTGTAAATTCTCATATATATTGTTTAATTCACCATCTCCTGATTTGGTTTTCTCTCCATTCTCATAAAATTGTATTCTTTGTTTTAGTTCGTCATATTCACTAATCTTTTTTAATGCTATTTTTAAATATTGTATATCCGTCTTTCCTTCTGTATAAATTATTATTTTATTATCTATGTTTTTATTTTCTTCTATCAATTTTCGATTTATCTCAACAATGTTATTAGTTTCAAATTCTAAAACTTCATAAGCTTTACTCATTTCTTCAAAAGCATTTATATCATTTAATATTTCTCCATTTGGCATATTTATTATATCTATATTGTTTTTTAATTCATTATTTAATCCTGCTAATAAAAATGGTGAGTGCGTTGTTATAATAAACTGAACATTTGGAAACAAAGCCATTAATTTTGGAACTACTTTATAGCAATAATCTATATGAAATCCAACATCTATTTCATCTATTATTACACATCCTTTTATATCTTCTAATTCAAAATTATCATGCTCCAAATCCCATTCTTTCAATATTGACAAAGCCATGCCATATAAAAATGTTTCTCCTGTAGATAATTGTGAAATATCTTTACAATTTGTATTTTCACTTACTAAGCCTATTTTTTTATTTTTTCTGGAAGGCATAATTAATCTACAATTTTCTTCTATAATTATACTAAAAATTTCTCTTATTTGTTTTTGAATTTTTATATTATTGTTGATTGTTATACTCTTTCCCCATAATTCTTTTGGTACATTACTATCTCCTTGATGTATAAAAACAAAGTTTTTTTCTGGAACACAAAATATATCCAATATCCAATTATATATGTTTTCCAAAACATCTATCTTTATAAAATTACTTCTTGACTTTCCTACATATTTGTCACTATCATAATTAATTCTATTATAATTTTCTGAATTATACCACATTGGTCTATAATATCTGTCACTTGGAAAATATAGTAATATTTCTTTTTCAAAATCTTTTGCTTTCAAATTATTTATCTCTATTTTTTTTGAGTAATTTGTTTCTAAAAATTCTTGTTTATTTTTTACTTCTTTTTCCTCTATCTCTTTATTTGTTAATGCTTCTTGTGGTTTTCTTGACATTATATCTATATAATTAACAATATTATTATCAAAATTCATTTTTATTTTAATTT
>CAZQTH010000097.1:0-1706 GCA_964596175.1 uncultured Clostridium sp.
CGTGAGCCCTTTATTTATCGAGGCTTGCGCGTTTTTACTGTCAAACTCAAGATATTATAATGTCTATTTAAGTATATACCCCTAGGGAGTATATTGTCAAATGTTTTTAAACTGACTATGTAAAATAGTTTTGAGATTAAGTATACAAAAAAAGAAGACCTTTTGATAAAAACATTAAAAGAAAGTCTTCCATATAAATGTTATAACAAATAATTATACACACATATTAAAAGAAATGATTTTTACTAAATTTTCTAGTAAATTAAAATTAACAAACAAAATTTTTAATTATATCAATTTACTTTCGATAAATCTTTATATAAATAGCCAAAGAAAATTTAATTACTGAGGTTACATCATCTAGTTTTAATGTACTATTATACCGTTATTAGTAGAATACGTTTTAAAAATTACTTAATAATTCTATTAGTCTAGTATTTTTATAAATACTTTCTCTACCTACTTTTTCAAATTCTAAAAGTCCCGCATCAACTAAACTATTTAAATATGTAGCCGCAGTTTGTCTTGTAACTCCACATCTATCTTCAATGTAATTGATTCTAGTATACGCCTCAAAAAATAACGAATCTAATAATTCATCAGAATATATTTTAGGTAATTTAGTCATAAATTCTTCTTTATAAGCTTCCATCTCTCCTTGAATTAGTTTTATCAATTCAATAGTATTTTTAGATGTTTCCTCTATTCCTTTTAGAATATATATAATCCAATCTTCATAATTATTATTTTCTCTAAATTCAGTAAATAATTTATAATATTGATCTTTATTCTTATTAATATAATTACTTAAATAAAGAATTGGACTATTTAAAAGATTATTTAATACTAAATATAAAACATTTAATATTCTTCCAGTTCTTCCATTTCCATCATAAAATGGATGAATAGATTCAAATTGATAATGAATTAAAGCCATTTTAATTAACGGATCAACTTCATCGTTTTTTTCATTAATATAATCTTCAAGATTTTTTAATAAATCTCTAATTTCTTTTTCTTCTTGTGGCGGAGTATATATTACTTCACCTGTTTTACTATTAACTAATTTAGTTCCAGGATTTTTTCTTACACCAGTTTTGTTGTGTTCAATCATTCCTTGAATTTCTACTAAAACATTAGTTGAAATAAACCCTTTTTCTTTTATAATTTCATACCCACGCCAAATAGCACTTCTATAATCAACAACTTCTTTAGCAGATTCATCTTTATATCCACTTTCTGTTAAAACTTTATAAATACTATCATGAGTAGTAACTATATTTTCAATCTCACTACTATCTTTAGCTTCATTTATTGTAATAGCATTTATTAAAATATGTTGATTAGGAATTGAATTAGCAAATCCTTTTAATTCTGCAAGTGACCTAGAAGCTTCGTTTAATGATTCAAGAATTCTTGGAGTTTTTAAATCATAATCATTAAATGGTAATAACTTCATATTATCATCTCCTCATATATAATATTACACTATTTTTTTAACGCATACAAGAAATATGTTAAAATTTTAAACTTTTTTTAACATATCTAAAAAATGTGTTAAAATTTTAGCCTTTTTTCAAAAAAAGATCATCATATACAATATGATGATTCTTATAATCATTAATCCAAATTAGTCGCCTTTTTAACCGCCTTTTTAATAAACTCATATTGCGAGTTTTGATATTCTTTACTAGTCAAAAAATTCG
>CAZQTH010000098.1:0-1637 GCA_964596175.1 uncultured Clostridium sp.
AGTTATTGACATCTATAATAATGACAGCCATATTTATAGTAGTGATTTACGGAGGGTATTTCTTAATTACATATTTTTGCAGTAAAAATATTATTAAGGAAAAATAATACTATATATGAGAAACTGAATATAAATTATATACTTAAATAGCAAAAAATTATTTATAAATATAGACTTTTAAAATTGTTTATATTATAATAAGCAATAGAAAGGTGATTTTTATGGATAATGAAAATAATATTGGAAATAATCAAGAAATAAAAAAATATTTAAGAAATAATAATTTAGATGAAACTCTTGTTGAGGACTCAAAATTTTTGAGTGAAAAATTTAAAGGAGAAGATGGAAGTAATAGAAATTTTTTCTATTATGAGGAAGATAGCAATATACTTAGTTCTCATATTCGTGATATTAATATTTTTGAATATAGTACTCCTGGACCTACATACCGTATATTAAAAAATGGAAATGTAATTATATTAGAAGAACTTTCAAGAAATCAGCGAACAGTTCATTATTTAATGGATGATCCAATAGGTGATGATTATGAAGAATATTCTATTAAAAAAATTGTTTATTATGTAGATAAAGATGATGATTCATTATTGGCTAAAGAAACTAGAGAAACAACTTCAGATTCAGAAGTTACAGAACAAAGTTTATATCCATATGGCAATGTTGAATATGAACTAGATAGAGATAATGTTCTTCAAAAACTTGAATTACATCCTAGTGAATATTATTCAACAGTAGGAAAAATTTTAGAAATATCTCAGCTTCAAGATAGCGTAAATGCATTATCTAAAGAAAATAGCAGGCTAAAAAAAATGCTAGCTAAAGCTCTAGATTTTGCAGAAACTGTAAGAAGAAGTAGAATAGGAAAAATATTCTTTGAAAGAACTGCTCAAAAAACATTAGGAAAAAGAAATGAAGATGTAGAATTATTACCAGATGATTAGAATAGGTTTGAAATATAACTACTTTGTGCCATTTGTTGTCTGTAAAATAAGGCAAATATGGAGAAATAAGCGTTTTGGAGATTTTTAAAAAATTTTCATATTATATAGAAGAAACAAAAGAAGATAAAATAAAAATAAACATCAAAAAGAAAAGAAGAAATAAAAAAGAATACTTTGATTTACACCCAGAAATAGCATTAAATGATAGAAATATGCAAGACAAAAGAAAAAGCTGATTTAGAAGAAAAATCTATAAAAAGTCAATCATATATTTATATATTAGCTGTTCCGAAAAGTAGGAACGGTTTTTTTATTGTGTGAGTAACATACTATACTCACACGTTCCAAAAACAAATTTGATATTTTTATATTTTAAATTTTAAAAATATTGATTTTAGTACATTTACAATCAAATAAATTCTTGGAAGTTTAAAGTACATTGGTGCAGATGGTGGTGGTCAATTCTTTACAGTGTGCTATTTTTAAGCATTTTTACATTTATCTGTGTGTATATTGTGTGCAATATAAATAATATTATAAAATGTTAAAAAATCTTAAATAATGATATTATTTATTCTATTTTTTTAGTTTTTATTATATCGTTTTTTTAAAATTGTAATTTATAGGGCTAGTAATTATAAATTCTAGCCCATATTTTTTATTGCTTATCTTTCTTAT
>CAZQTH010000099.1:0-1625 GCA_964596175.1 uncultured Clostridium sp.
AAGCTGTTACTTTAACAAGTTACTTACTATGGAAAATGAGCAAGAAAGGTGGTGTCTAATATGCCAATAAAAGGAAGCAGTGAAGGTTATGTATATTTTAATAAACAAAGAAAACGCTGGAATGCTCAATATAAAGAATATAATATAAATACAGGAGAAGTAAAAGTAAAAACTAAAAGTTTTAAAACAGAAGAAGATGCTAAAAAATATTTAAGTACAGTTATGTATCAAAAAGAAAATCCTTTATATATTGAACATAATGGAATACCAATTTGCGAAATAATGAAAGCTAATATTAAGTTAAAATTAGATACTAATCAAATAACTCCTACTCAATTTGGAAGAGTAATGCGAACAATAGAAAAAATAGCAAAAACACCAATAGGCTCTAAAAATATTGATGAAATAACATCAGAAGAATTACAAGAATATATGAACGCACAAACTTATTTAAGTAATTCAACTATCAGCAAAATATATCAACAATTTAATCAAGTTTTTAAAGTTGCTATCAACAAAGGCTATTTAATGCAAAATCCAATGATAAATGTAATAAAACCTAAAAGCCTAAAAGAAGATAAAATTGTAAGAGCTTTAACAATAGATGAGCAACAAGCTTTTACAGAATATCTTATTAATAAAGATTTAAAAAGCTGTAAATATAGAAATGTTTTTTTAATTCAAATGTATATGGGACTAAGATGTGGAGAAACTTTGGCACTTACAACTCATGATATTGATTTAAGAAATAAAAGAATAAATGTACATAGAACTTTATCAACAGATGAAAATAATAATATTATAATGAGCAATAAAACTAAAACCTATGCTGGTAAAAGAGTTTTACCTATTCCAAAATTTCTATATCCTTACATTATAGAACAAATGCAAATTGCTAATTCACAAGAAAATAACGAGGATAAACTGTTATTCAAACCATATAACGCAAAATATACCAGAAGAACAAATGTTAATTCTGAATTACAAAGGATATTAAAAAAATATTTTGACATAACAGATATTTCTACTCATAGTTTGCGACATACTTTTGGAACTCGCTGTATTGAAAGTGGAATGGCTCCCGTTGTAGTCCAAAAACTTATGGGGCATAAAGATATTGGGGTTACTCTAAACACTTATACATCTGTATTTGATAAATTCAAAGAAAAAGAAATAGATAAAGTAAATGATTATTATTTAAGCGAAAAACTAATTTCCGACAATAACACAAACTATATTGATGATAGAAATATTGAAAGATAAATATTAATACTTAAACAAAACTAATAAAAATACTGAGAAATAAACATTTAATTTGGCTTTTTAAGTCGTTCAAAAATACTATATTACAAATTTGATTTATAGGCACAAAAGAAAATGTTAAAAAGCATAGAGTACCAAGAGTTTTGCATATATAATTACTTATAATAAAAAAGAGAACAGATAAATAAAAAAAGTTATACTTAATCGTTAAAACACTTTATATTCTAGTACTTTGCAAGGATTACTTAAACAACGCCTAAACAAAATTTTAAATTTAAAATTTTGTTTAGGTAATTGTTTAAGTAGATAAAAAATTAAAAAAAATTAAAAACCGTGAAACACTTGATATATCAAGTGAAAAT
>CAZQTH010000100.1:0-1587 GCA_964596175.1 uncultured Clostridium sp.
AAATTGTCAAGTTTCAGATATTATAGAATATGTGCCTAACAAGAAATAGAAAAACTTAGATATATAAATATTAAAGAGATATGTTCCTATTCATATCTCTTTAATATTTATATAATTTATTTTATATATTATTCCATAACATATTTTTATTTTTCATTAATTCTATATTTCTTTTACTAGAAACCATTACAAATAATGTTTTATGACATATTATTTTTCTTGTTCTACCTTAATAAATTAAATTATTTTATTCTTTTTCTTATGATTAGTGTTGTAGCTAGTCCAACTACTGCCACAGCAAATATAGTAATAAATACAGCTATTGTATCTCCTGTTGTTGGGTTGCTTGTTGTTTCGTTTTCTTCTTCTGTTACTGATTCTGTTTCTTCTTCATTTTCTGTGTCTATATTTTCATATGTTTCATCTACTGTTTCCTCTGTAACATAAGCTACTTCAACTGGTGTTCTACTTAATTCTTCACCACATACTTGGCAGTACACAACTTCATCATAACTTCCATTTTCTGTACTTGTTGCTTCTACCACATTTTCTTTTACTGCATCTTTTTCTACATGTCCTGTTGCTGTTTTTGTTACTACAAATTCTGTACTTGATACTTCTCCACATACTGAACAATATACAACTTTATCATAACCTCCATTTTCAGTACATGTTACGTCTGCCTCACTTCCTTCGAACACCTCTCCTGCTTCATGACCATTTCTATATATCGTGTAATCACCCCTATCCTCAATACATAAATTATTTGCTAATATATTAACATTCATATACTCATCATACAACACTGTTGGTACATAAAAGTCTCCTTTTTCAATAGAAATATTTACTGTAGTATTTCCTGTATTGCTATTCGTGAAAATAAACGGCACATTTACCCTGCTAGTATCGCCAGTAAAAATGCTAGTATTCCCAATAATTTTAATATTTAAAACAATATCACTATTTCCGCATTATAAATATTGGGTCTGTAACTTCTAATTCATCCAATGATATCTCAAACGTCACCTCACTACCAGAATAATTTCGAATTTTGATAGAATCACCTGAACCAGTGAGTTTATATGTTCCTGTATAGGATATCTCATCTCCTCCAAATCGATAATATCCAGTAGGTGTGATATAAATATTTTTACTTTCTAAAGTACTTATATCTATAGTAACTGGTTCTTCAGATGCATAAGCAATTGGTATAATAACTAATAACATTATAGCAATAATAAGCATAATACCTAAAATTTTCTTTTTCATCTTTTATCTTCTCCTTTTCATGTTTTTTAGTATGCTTTCATTGTACACTAACAAAAAATATTGTGTCAATACTTCGTCTCATTATTTTTCTACATTTTTTTAAATGATATAGTTCAATATTATTTTTCATGAAAATTTAAAGTAAAAACTCTTAATTATTACGTGAAATTTTCTATTTTTATTTTATGTTTTGTCTTTTATAACTCTTGCAACTTCCTCAATTATAGTTTTATTTGTAAAAAGATACTTATCATATTCAAACTCAAAAATCTTTTCAAAGTTTGCAATAGTCTTTTGCTCATTTCTATTATCTATTGC
>CAZQTH010000101.1:0-1564 GCA_964596175.1 uncultured Clostridium sp.
ACTATTTTTTCTGCTATTGCTTCTGGTTTTCCTTCATTAATTGTTTGTGCTTTTCATATTTCTTTTTCTTTTTCTAATCTATCTTCTGGAATTGATGTATCATTTAAATATTCAGGTCTTGCAGCTGCAATTTGCATACAAACATCTTTTGCAACTTCATGATTTCCACCTTTCATATTTACTAAAACTGCTATTTTTCCATCTCCGTGAATATATTTTTCTATTAAACCATCAGATTCAAATCTTGCAAATCTTCTTATATTCATATTTTCACCAATTTTTGCAATTTTGTCTGTTAATACATCTTGAACTGTTTTTCCTGCTTCATCTATTGATTCTTGTGATAGTAAATCTTCTAAATCTTTTGGTTCTTTTTCAACAACTTGTTTTGCAACACTTAATACAAATGATTTAAATTCTTCATTTTTTGCAACAAAGTCTGTTTCTGCATTTACTTCTACTACTGCTCCTACTTTTCCATCTTCTGAAATATAAGCTTCAACTAATCCTTCTGCTGCAACTCTTCCTGATTTTTTAGCTGCTTTTGCAATTCCTCTTTCACGTAATAACTCAATTGCTTTTTCCATGTCTCCATCTGTTTCTGTTAAAACTTTTTTGCAGTCCATCATACCTGCTCCTGTTTTTTCTCTAAGGTCTTTTACTTGACTTGCTGTAATCATAATCAATTCCTCCCTTTTATATTTTTTAAAAGAGTAGAGCAGAAAAGCTCTACTCCTTTCTTTTTATTTAAAATTTATTATTTATTATTCTGTTACTTCTTCTTGTTCTTCACTTTTTTCTTCTTCGTTTGCAACAACTTCTTCTATACTTTCTGTTTCTTCTGATTCTAATTGTTCTTCTACTACACTTTCAGTATCAAAGCTTTCTCCTTGTTTTCCTTCAATAACTGCATTTGCCATAACATCTGCAATTAATTTAACTGCTCTTATTGCATCATCATTTCCAGGAATAACATAATCAACATCTTCTGGATTACAATTTGTATCTACTAATCCTACTGTTGGTATTCCTAATTTTTTAGCTTCTAATACAGCTATTCTTTCTTTTTTAGGATCTACTAAGAATATAACCCCTGGTAATTCATTCATATCTTTAATTCCACCAAGATTTTTTTCTAGTTTTTCCATTTCTTTTTTAAGTAAGATTACTTCTTTTTTAGGTAAAACATCAAATGTACCATCTTCTGCCATTACTTCTAAGTCTTTTAATCTTTGAATTCTTTTTTGGATTGTATCAAAATTTGTTAGCATTCCACCTAACCATCTTTTATCAACATAATACATTCCACATTTTTGTGCTGCTTCTTTCATGCACTCTTGAGCTTGCTTCTTTGTTCCAACAAATAAAATTGTTTTTCCTTCTTCTGCTTTCTCTCTAACAAATTCATAAGCTTCATCTAATTTTTTTGATGTCTTTTGTAAATCAATAATATGGATACCATTTCTAGCTTGGAATATATATTCAGCCATTCTTGGATCCCATCTTCTAGTTTGATGTCCAAAATGAACACCTGCTTCTAGTAATTGTTTCATTGCAACTACTG
>CAZQTH010000102.1:0-1526 GCA_964596175.1 uncultured Clostridium sp.
TCGTGTGAAAAGCCTATGGCTACCTACGTAATGTTTATCGATATACGCAAAACAGGCATGGACTCTGTCTCCTTTGTCGATCACATGAAAGAAAAAGTGAAGTTGGCCCTAGTGCCTGGGTCTGAATCGTTCTTTGGTCCTGGAGCTGAAGGTCACGTGCGTCTTTGTTTTGCGACCAGTAAAGATATATTGAAAGAAGGCCTTGATCGCCTTGAAAAAGGTATGTCTTTATTGAAGTCTTGACACTAGTTATCTGCGGTCTTCTTGAGACTATCGAAGGGGCAAGCAGATACTACGATCATCAAGGGAAGACTACTGAAGTGTAGACGGCCCGATGTTATTTAAAAGCTTTAGTAAAAACGGTCATTTATATCAAAGGAGGAATATGAAGTATATAGATCTAGGGAAGTCAGATCTGAAAGTTTCCCGTATATGCATGGGTTGTATGGGGTTTGGCAATGCTGCCACTGGTCAGCATAGCTGGACGATCAGTGAAGCCGAGACACGGGATATCATCAGATATGGCTTAGACATGGGGATCAACTTTTTCGATACTGCTATCGCTTATCAAAACGGCACCAGTGAGCAATATGTAGGTAGGGCGCTGCGCGACTTTGCCAAACGAGACGACTTCGTGATCGCCACTAAGTTCTTGCCTCGAACACAGGAAGAGATCGATAATGGCATCAATGGACAACAGCACATCAAGGATAGTCTCGACCGTAGCCTGCGATCTCTTGGCATGGACTATGTAGACCTCTATATCTATCACATGTGGGACTACCACACTCCGATGGAGGAGATCATGGAAGGTCTCCATAGCGCTGTGAAAGCGGGCAAAGTACGCTATATCGGCATCTCCAATTGCTTTGCGTGGCAGCTTGCTAAAGCAAACTTTTACGCCAGAGAACACGGTCTGACGGAGTTTATCTCTGTTCAAGGGCATTATAATCTGATCGCTCGTGAGGAAGAACGGGAGATGATCCCTTTCTGCATCGATCAGAACATCGCTATAACACCGTACAGTCCACTGGCTGGAGGACGGCTCTCCAAACGTCCTGGCGAGACCTCTAAGCGTCTAGTAGAGGATGCGTATGCAAGATCTAAATATGACGCGACCGCAGAGGCAGACGGAAAGATCATTGCACGGGTGGCGGAGCTGGCAGATCGGCGCGGTCTGTCCATGACTGAGATCTCCCTTGCGTGGCTGTTGACAAAAGTCACCTCCCCCGTGGTGGGCGCAACAAAGCTGTCCCACATCGACGGCGCGGTCAGAGCTGTGGACATTGAACTGACACAGGAAGAGATCGACTATCTGGAAGAACTGTATGTCCCTCATGCCCTTGTAGGGGTGATGGCACAAAACAGGTGATAGATGACCGGAAGAGTGATGTCTTTATCCTTTGATGGGGCTTCCTATCTGCCATCATCATCTTAGCTACGAGCCCAGCGCTCTGTTTCTAGTGCTTACTACAAGATCACAAGCCTTTGACCTTATCACTATCCTATCAGCTATCTGACCTAAG